>CAYTTQ010000064.1:0-14335 GCA_964440795.1 uncultured Desulfobacterales bacterium
CTAGGAGCCTGTCGGAGAACTTGCAGGAAAGCGACTTTGAGCGAAAATGTGAGTTCTCCGATCGATCGTGCATTACAGGTCAAAGACGGTGTCCGCCCAGGCCACGGCTTCCTCGTAGCAATGGGCCGTGTCCGTTTCCGCCATGCCCAGGCGAGAGGCGGTTGCAGATACACCTTCCCACTCTCCCCGTTCGTAACAGGTAACCAAGGTTAAGTAGGCGCCGAGGATGCCCTCCCCGGCGGTCAACGCTTCCCGAACACCGTCGGCCAGGGGCAGTTGGTGAACGAGGTTGTCCATGGAGTCGTCGAGAATGGCGTCAATGAGAGAAAACAGCCCGAGCATGAACAGGGTGGCCGGGTCCGCTTCGGTTGCCCGCTTTTTTCCGGCGAGTTCACAGAACTTGGCCCGGGTAATGGACAGACGTATCAATTCATCCGGCTTGGTATCGGCTAAGCGTGCCAGGACCATCAGTGACAGGAACTGCTTGGTTCCATCGATGCCCAAAAGGGTGATGGCCTGCCGGATGGAGGAGACCTCGTCGACCCGTCTGAAATAGGCGGAGTTGATGTAACGGAGCAACTTGTAGGGGATTGCCACATCTCTGGTTATGAGGTTTTCCAGCCGGCCAAAGTCTACATCCGCCTTGTTGGCCTCCGCCATAATTTGGAGCATGTGCATTTGGGGGGTCGAAATATCCCGCTGTTTCATCACTTCGGGCTTGCTGAAAAAGAAACCCTGAAAATAGTCAAACCCCATTTCAAGCGCTTGCTCAAACTCCTGGTGGGTCTCCACTTTTTCGGCCAGGAAAGCCAATCCCTGATGTGAGAGGTCCTGCATACAGGGACGGAGCTCAGCCAAGGGAGTCAACCGGAGGTCGAATTTGATGATATCGGCCAAGGCGATCAGCGGGTCCAGCTCCGGTCGGTAGCAAAAGTCGTCCAGAGCGATGGGGTAGCCTTTTTGGGAGATGTCTTGGCATGCCGCAATGACTTCCTCAGAAGGTTGCACATCCTCTAAGATTTCAACGACCACACTTTGAGTCGGAAACATCATTGGAAACCGCTGCACCAACAAGTCTCGTGTGAAGTTGATGAAGGTGCGTTTTCCGCCGGAGATCTTTTCTACACCGAAGGTAAAGAAGCTGCCGGAAAGCACCTGGGAAGTGGCCATGTCTCCGTCGAAGGTGGGCAAAACCTGTGAAACATCCCCCCGGAAGAGGAGTTCATAGGCGTAGAGCCTTTTCCGCTTGTCAAATATGGGCTGTCTTGCTACGTGGATGTCCATTGCCGTTGCTCGTATGGGTATTATCGTAAAGATGTTGGACTCGTGTCCATCCACAGTCTTCAAGATATATGCCACAATGCCGGCGTGCGTCTTCGGCATGGGGCTTTTCACCGGTTCCCGTCGGATGTCATTTCGGCCGGCAGGAGCCTGTCGGAGAACTTTCAGGAGAGCGAATGCTTCAAAAACGCTCACCCAGAGCGAAAACGGGAGTTCTCCAACGGGCTCCTGGGGTAACGGAAAGGAGTGAACGACCATGAAAGCGGATATCCTCAAGTTAGAACCGTCCTTGATTTGGCAGCATTTTTACGAGATCGGTCGCATCCCCCGGTGCTCGGGGCAGGAAGCGCAGGCCCGCGCCTATGTGATTTCCGTCGCCGAAAGGAATGGTGCAGCTTACCGAACGGATCGGGCAGGTAATGTGGTGGTGACATGTAACGCTTCGCCGGGCCTGGAAGATAAACCCGTTGTCGTTTTGCAGTGTCACCTGGACATGGTTTGTGAAAAGAACCAAGACAGTGACCACGATTTTTCGACGTCACCGTTGGATCTCAAAACGGAAGGCGACTGGGTGACCGCCGATCAAACGACTCTCGGAGCGGACAATGGGGTGGGTGTCGCGGCTGCATTGGCCGTTCTGGAAGATGACACGCTGAGACATGGGCCCCTTGAGCTGCTGTTTACCATAGATGAAGAGTCGGGTTTGACCGGTGCCGGGGCCCTGGCGGCGGACATGCTTGCCGGGCGCATCTTGATTAATATGGACACGGAAGAACACGGCACCCTTTACATTGGGTGTGCCGGTGGACGAGATACGGAGCTGTTCCTGGACATCGACTGGGAAACCGTGACCGACGGCCACCGGTGTATGCAGGTGAGGCTCGGCGGGTTGGCAGGCGGTCATTCCGGCATCGATATTCATGAACAACGAGGCAATGCGGTGAAGCTGCTTAACCGGTTTTTATGGAAGGAATCGGCCCGACTGGGCCTGCGCTTGGGTGTGCTGGCGGGAGGGAGTAAGCACAATGCCATCCCCCGAGAAAGTGAAGCCACCGTGTTTGTCCCACCCGATGCCGAAGCGGGTCTGGAACAGGCGGTTGTCTCTTACGACCGCTTGCTTAAAGACAATTATAACCGAGTGGATCCGGAGGTGTTCGTGAACTTGGAAACCAACCCTGTCACGCAACCGAAGGGGTGGCTTTCCGCCCGCGACCAGGCCCGTCTGCTGAACCTGCTTTATGCTATTCCCCATGGTGTTATGACCATGAGCGGCGCCGTACCGGGGCTGGTTCAAACGTCGACAAACCTGGCCGTGGTTTACACCGAAAAGGCCGGGATCCGCATTTTGACCAGTCAGCGTAGTGCCGTAGAGTCAGAACTTACGGATATATGCAACCAGATCGCCGCTGTCGGACAACTCGCAGGTGCCCGGATCGACCAAGGCCCCGGATACCCGCCCTGGACACCGGATCCCACGTCTGATCTCTTAGCGACGGCTCGCCGGGTGTTTCACCGGGCCTTCGGATCCGAGCCCCAAGTCAAGGCGGTCCATGCGGGATTGGAATGTGGTATTATCGGAGCCAAATTTTCAAAAATGGAGATGATCTCCTTTGGCCCGACTATCTTGGGGGCCCATTCGCCGTCCGAACGGATGAACATTCCATCAGTGGCACGTTTTTGGACTTTCCTTACGGCGATGTTACAAGCCCTTGCCGCCTAAGACCTATAAGTGGGCCAGGTCTTCCGGGGTGTTTATGTTGACAAAGGAAACCAATTCCCGATCCGCCCTTCTCAACCGGTCTTCCGGTACTTCTCTGACCTTTACCTGGGAGAAGAAATCTGCGATCTTGGCGTTTCCTTGTTTGAGTTGACGTTCAATGGGATGAAGGCAGCGTTTTGAGTAGACGGCGCACAAAGGCTGATATCCCGCTTCCGTGACCGGTATGACCACGTCCCATCTGGGGGCGACCCGGCTCACCAGCATTTCCACCAACTCCTTTCTCAAATACGGCATGTCGCAGGCGGCGACGAAGGCGTGCGGGGTGGGGATATGCAAAAGTCCGGCGTGGATGCCTGTCAGGGCGCTGCGAACGGAAAATAAATCGGTGACGATAGCCAAATTCCAGACTAAGTAGTCCTGCGGTGAGTTGGTTACCAACACGACATCTGTAAATATCTCCTGGAACGTCCGGTGGAGTCCGTCTAAGATCATCTCACCGCCGACGGACAGAAACGCCTTATTTTCCCCCCCCATCCGCCTATTCAATCCGCCAGCCAGTATGATCCCGCCGCAAGCATTTTTCATCAGACCATACTTCTACCAATGTTGCGGTAATCGGGTCAAGCCTTGATGGCGTCGTAAAAAGTCCAATATCTGCGTTGCGCTGCATCCCTCGTCACTGCGGCGTACGCTAAGTACGTCTCATTCCTCGGGATTTGCGGCGCCTTGATCTTGAACTTTTTACTTAGCCATCTAAAATCGGACTTTACGACTTGATCAAGCCTTGATCCTGGACCTAAATCCACTCCGGCACAAAGTGCCTTTCCGGCAGGAGGTGGCTTTAACGTAAATCCAGCCTGACCCATCGGGTGCAAAACCGGTGGGCCGCTTGAAGCAGTTTTCGGTGCGACGGTCCCGCGTGGGCCAGGACGTGGAGATGATCATCTAAGTCCCGGCAAATAGCCATCCCTGAAACCAGGGGCTCCGTTTCCGGGCCGTCCATTCGTATGGGTTCGGTTATCGGTGTAATGGCCAATTCACGATCCTGGAACCGAACCAGTGCGGTTTGCGCCAAGGCGTGAAACTCGTGTTTGGTCTGAGGACCGGAATTGACGGAAAACATCTTTATATGACCGGCTTCCGAGAGCGCGGTTTCCGGAACAAGCAGGACGGTGCGACACGACAGCGCGGTCTCACCGGCCCAGAGATGTAAAGATGACTCTACCATGGAAACCTTCGTTTACAATTCGGATAGGGAATGATATGCATTCCCCGTCGAAAAAGACAATCTTTTTTTATGACTCACGGACTATCAATTACGCACGCAAAAGGATGGAAAGGCAAAGATGAACTCAACCCCCTATTGGATTGCCGTGGGAGACCTGCACGGAGAGGCCTCTCAAATTGAGCGGATTCCTGATATTGCCGGAGCCGAAGGCGTTTTACTCTCCGGCGATATCACCAATCGCGGCACGCGAGAGGAGGCCGCCGAGATCCTGGATGCCATCGGTCGTTGCAATAGCCGAATTTATGCTCAGATCGGCAACATGGATACCCGACAGGTGGAAGCTTTGCTCGAAGAGCGCCACATAAATGTTCATGCCCGCCTAGTGGACCTCGGGTCGGGGGTAACGCTCTTGGGGGTGGGGTATTCAACACCCACTCCCTTTGGAACTCCATCGGAAGTCGGCGACGATCAGCTTCAAGCCTGGATGGAGGCCGCCGTCGGCGAGGGAACGGATTGGAGTCGCCTCATTTTTATGCCTCACAATCCGCCGTTTGATACTCTGGTGGATCGCGTTCAAACGGGCGACGCTGTGGGAAGCCGCTCCGTGCGTGCTTTTATTAAGCAGTACCAGCCGGCGGTCTGTATTACCGGCCATATCCACGAATCTACGGCAGTCGACCATATTGGAAAGACCCGCGTCATTAATCCCGGCTGTTTGCGTCATGGCGGATATGTTTGGGTCGGTCTGGGTGAGGAAGGCCTAGTTGCCAAACTGTGCCGATGGGATTAGCATGGTACCAAGAGGGCTAGGTGAAGGGCTCGCCATACCTGTTGTTGTGGACCTTGCCATCCGGTAAGTAACGTTCGAATACTTCGCCTCTGTCGAAGGATATTCAAAAACATCGCGGTTCCCCGGAGTTTACCCTTTCATTGGTTTCAAAAGTGACCGAATCTATTCCCGGACCTATTCCCGGGAGTATTAAAAGTCAAAAGAGTTTTTCAGGCGGCCTTCTCTCCGGCACATAGGCGTGTTTGATCTGGTCCGTGTTCCATGCCGGGGATACATAAAGGTTGCAATAGCAGCTTCCGTATTCGCGCACGTCCGGTTCTCTGTAGATACACGGACACAGGATGTCCTTGTCTCGCTCCCTGTCACCGCTGGCCAGGCGGCAGGGACAGGCCATGTATCCATATCGCTCTTTGTTCTTTAACAACCCCTCCAGGAGTACAAAAACCTTTTCCCGGTCCCGGTTGAAGGGATAGCCTTTGGGTTCTTGGATCTCCTTGAGTTTTTCGTAAAGGGATTCCACCGCTTTCATAGTCCTATCGCCTCCTTGATTTCGTCTTCTTTAAATCCCACGATTACCTTTTCCCCGATAACAATGGTGGGCACGGAGCACCGGGGATTCAATTGTTTAAGTTCGTCCAAAATCTCCTGTCGCTTGGACTGGTCCAGAAGGTCAAGGTCGGTAAAGTCATATTCTGCGTTGCATTCTTCCAGGAACCGTTTTGTGTCTTTACAGTGGCCGCACGTGCTCAGCGTGTAAAGCTTGATGGGTGTGGTCATGGATACCTCCTTGGGGATCACCCGTGTTCGGGAAAAGGGTTTGGTCCGGTTTAACTCAAAGGGAGATAAACGGTAAAGGTGCTGCCTTTGCCCCGTTGGCTTTCCACCGTCACATGGCCGCCGTGGGCCCGGGCGATGTGTTTGACAATGGCCAGGCCCAAGCCGGTGCCGCCTTGTTCCCGGCTACGGGCCTTGTCCACCCGGTAGAAGCGTTCAAAAATCCGGGAAAGGTGCTTTCTGGAAATACCGATACCGTTGTCCTGAATGCTAATGATCACCTCCGAAGCGGTCTTCCGGGCCTTCACCTCAATCTTGCTTCCGTCCCCGCTGTACTTTATTGCGTTGTCGATCAAGTTGATAAATGCCTGTTCCAGCAGGGCGGCATTGATGGTGGCCTTCAGGGAGTCGTTACAAGACAATTCGACCGTGATCGCTTTGGCCTCCGCCTTGGCCTGGCAAATCTGAATGGACGATCTTAGCACGTTTCGTATGGACCCCCGTTCGAACTGGATCTGCTTGGCCTCGTTTTCTTTCTCGATCCGGGAAAGCCGCAACAGGTCTTCGACAATCGCCTCCAGCCGATTGGCGTGCTTGCCGATGATGGCAATGAACCGGCTTGTTTCTTCCGGGCTCTCCTTGGCCATGTGCTGGAGGGTTTCCACGAAGCCTTTTATGGCAGTCAGGGGCGTTTTAATCTCGTGGGACACATTGGATACAAAATCCTGCCGCATCTTTTCCAGATGTCTCAGCTGCGTGACGTCATTTAACACCAGAAGGGTGCCGATCCGAGCTTGACGGGAATCCCGCATGGGGGCGGCATGAACGTTGACGATCCGCTGGTCCGTTTGATGCAACATGATGTCTTCGGAAACCGGCAAACGACTCTCTTTTGCCCGCCCGGTGAGATGTTGAAGTTGCAGATTCCGTATGACCTCTTGGAGGGCTTGTCCCTTACAGGTCTCCTTCAGCCCCTTTACGATATCCGTTGCTGCCTGGTTGAAGCTGCGAATACGTTCGTCCATATCGATGGCGATTACCCCTTCGGTCATGCTGGAAAGAATGGCTTCCATTTCAATGCGCTGGTTCGTCTCGGCCTCTATCCGCTTTTCCAGATTGGCGGCCATGAAATTCATGGCTTCGGCAAGCCCGGCCGTTTCCTGGGTCCTTGGAACGGGCAGCCGATGGGCGAGATTTCCTTTTGCAAATTTTTCCGCCCCCCGTTTCAAGTTTTCGATGGGTTGGGTGATCCGGCGGGAGACGTAGAAACAGACGATCGAAGCGATGACGGCAATTAAGATTCCACCCACTGCGATGCCGTTTTGAATACGCTGTAGCTCCCTATCGACGTCGGTAAGCGGAATCGACATTCTCAAGATGGCGGTGATTTTTCCCTTGTCTTTCATGGGTAGTGCCACGTACATCATCCGTTTGCCCAGCGTGCGACTATGGCGCCGGGAGCTGCCGATCCGGTCAGTGACGGCGGTGAGGACTTCCGGGCGATCGATGTGGGTGTCCATGGTTTGAGGATCTTGGTGAGAATCTCCGATTACCGTTCCGTCGGGAAGAATGACCGTTATGCGGGCGGGGACGGATTGTCCGATTCTTGTACACAATCGGTTGACGGCGGAGGCGTCCGGTGGGGCCATATGAGGGGCGATTAGAACTTCCGCGATTCGTCCCTGAGACTTCAGATCCGCGAATGTCCGTTCAAAGAAATAGTCTTCCAGAAAATGGGCGGCGTACCAACTCACCGCTCCCACGGCCAAGAGGGTTATGAAAAGGTATGTCGGGTATAGCTGCCATATGAGTCGAAAGGTCTTTTTCATGGGTTTTCCCGGAACCTGTAGCCGACCCCTCTAACCGTCTCGATATATTTGCCGTAAGGTCCAAGCTTCTTTCTCAATCCCACGATCTGGACGTCCACACTGCGGTCCGTTACCGGGTAGGAATCGCCCCGCACGGCATCGACGATCTGCGTTCGGGTGAAGACCCAACCCGGGCGGGCGGCGAGGAAGGAGAGTACCTGGAACTCGGTAAAGGTCAACTCTACGGGAGCGCCTTTTATGGAGACACTTCGTCGCCCTCGATGAATTTCAAGGTCATGGATACGAAGTATGGAAGGCATTTGGGCTTCGGTGTCCCTGTTTCTCCGCAAAACGGCCCGGACCCTAGCCAAAAGTACCCGGGGCGAAAAGGGCTTGGAGATATAATCGTCGGCACCCAATTCCAGCCCGGTGACAATATCGGCTTCATCGCCTTTGGCCGTCAGCATGACCGTCGGGATATTTTTGGTTACCGAGTCTTCCCTCAATGTTTTCATTACTTGCAGACCGTCGATTCCCGGTAGCATCAAGTCGAGAACGATGAGGTCCGGCGTTTCCGAACGGCACTTCTTTAGGGCCTCTTCCCCGGATACGGCGGATACAGTTTGATATCCTTCTCGCTTCAGATTATAGGCAACGAGCTCCAGGATATCTTCTTCGTCATCGACGATGAGTATCTTTTCTCCAGACATCGGTTATCTCTGTCCTGTTTTGCAATAACGGTGACGGATATACTCGGGAGGTCCATTTAAAAATCGCTGTGTCGGACGATCTCTCCTTCGACCATATATACCACTTCTTCGGCGATATTTGTGGCATGGTCCGCCATCCGTTCAAGGTGGCGTGATATCAGCAACAGATTAATCAGATACTCCACATGATCCGGGGTGTTTCGGATGGCATCTTTGATGAGCCGATAGGCGTCGTTTTTGATCTCGTCTACCCTGTCATCCATGGTCAATACCTTGAGCGCCGCGTCGACATCAAGGTTGACCAGGGCATCCAAACTCATTTTGAGCATGGTTTGGGCTTTTTCGGCCATCAGGGAGTAATCGAAAATAAAATCCGTCTCGCGCTTCTTGGAGATGGTTTGTATTCGCTGGGCCACATTTACGGCCTCATCGCCGATTCTCTCCAGTTCTTTGTTGATCTTGAGTACGGCCGCAAGAAACCGCAAATCGACGGCAACGGGCTGATGCAAAGCGATAATCTTGAGGCATTCTTCTTCGATCTCCACGTCCATCTCGTCGATTTCATAATCCGATTTGATGATTTGCTTTGCGATATCCATATCAAACGACTCGATTGCAGTGACCATATTGTTAAAGCGTTCTTCCACCATGGCCCCCATGGAAAGTATCATTTTTTTTATCCTGTCGAGTTCTCTTTGAAAATGCTTTGCCATTGTTTTCCCCTTCGACGATTATATCCGGTAAGCCACGGCTTCTGTATGGTAAAGAAACGATGAAGGCGGCGCCGAAATATGGTGCGTGCTCCTATCCGAAACGGCCGGTGATGTAATCCTGGGTTTGCTTGATTCTTGGACTGGTAAAGAGCTTCTGCGTATCTCCTACTTCGATAAGTTTTCCGATGTAGAAGAATGCGGTGATATTCGACACCCGTGCCGCTTGTTGCATGTTGTGGGTTACGATAATGATGGTGTACTGTTTCTTCAGCTCGTGAATGAGCTCTTCAATTTTTTGGGTGGCCACTGGATCCAAAGCCGAACAGGGTTCATCCATGAGCAATATTTCCGGTTCTACGGCCAGCGCCCGGGCAATGCACAGACGCTGCTGCTGTCCCCCGGACAGTCCCAGAGCCGTGTCCTGAAGGCGGTCTTTTACCTCATCCCACAAGGCGGCCTGTTTGAGGCTGGTCTTCACGTGTTGGGTGATAAAGGCCTTGTTGCGGACGCCGTTGACCCGCAGCCCATAGGCGATGTTGTCGAAAATGGTCTTGGGAAAAGGGTTCGGTTTTTGAAATACCATACCCACGCGGCGCCGCAGATTCACCACGTCGACGGAGGGCGCATAGATATCTTCTTCTTCAAGCAATATTTTGCCTTCCACTCGACTAATGGGAATCAGATCGTTCATCCGGTTTAAACATCGCAGATACGTACTTTTCCCACAGCCCGAGGGGCCGATCAGAGCGGTGACCTGGTTTCGGTAAAATTCCAGGGTGACATCGTGCAGGGCCTGGAAGTCTCCGTAGAAAAAATCGAGATTTTGAGAACACATTTTTAACACAGGTTCCATTCGAGTTTCCTCTCGTTTGTCCCTTCGCCCTCCCTAAAAAATTTCAAGGACGTCGACCGGCAAGGGCCCCACACCGCTTTTGGTAGATTACTGCGCACGTTTACGGAGTTTGGACCGGTATATAATGGCCAGCAAATTCATTCCGAGCACGAGCACAATTAAAACCAGCGCTGTTCCGTACTGGAGCGGCCGGGTGGCCTCGATTTCCGTCCCTGCCGTTGCCAATACATAAATGTGGTAGGGCAGTGCCATGATTTCATCGAATAACGACGAGGGTAAATGGCGTGTGTAATAGACGGCCGCCGTAAACATGATCGGTGCTGTCTCTCCTGCCGCCCGGCTGATGCCGAGAATCCCCCCCGTCAATATGCCCGGTAAGGCGGAAGGCAGCACCACTCTGAATATGGTTTGAAGTTTGGTGGCTCCCAGACCCAGAGACGCCTCCCGGTACGTGTCCGGAACGGATTTAAGGGCCTCTTCCGTGGCCCCGATGATTACCGGGAGGGACATGGCCCCCAAGGTAAGAACACCGGCTAGGAGACTCACCCCCATTTTAAGATAAATGACGAAAAAGGCCAGCCCGAAAAGGCCGAAGACCACGGAGGGCACACCGGCCAGGTTATTGATGCCTAGACGGATCAGGCGAAGTAGTTTTCCCGGCCGGGCATACTCGTTAAGGTAAATGGCCGAGGCCACACCGATGGGGAAGGCAACAAGGATGGCTCCCAAGCTCAAATATAAGGTCCCTACGATGCAGGGTAGGATTCCGCCCTTGGTCATGGAATCTCTAGGCGGCTGTGACAGAAATGTCCAATCGATGGCCTCAACCCCATTGGCCACTATAAAATAAATGATCGTCAAAAGGGCGATGCCGTTGACCGCCGCGGCCCCTCGAAATATAAAAAAGGTGATCCGTTGTACCAATGATCTTCGGCGTATCCTGGAAACGCCAAGCGCCTGGGTCTTTTGGTCATTCAGATTGCCGGAGGATTGGACGGCTTCTTCCACGTCCGGCCTGTTTTTTCGTTTATCAATGTTTTTCATTTTCGCATCAAATTTACAGGGTTGCTTCTCCCACCTGGCGGTATTTATGAGCGATATAATCGGCAACAATATTAAATAACAAGGTAAAGAAAAAAAGCACCACGCCGGTGGCAAACAAGGCGTGATAGTGGTCTCCTCTGAACGGGGCTTCAGCCATCTCGGCGGCGATGCTGGCGGGCAACGGGCGGACCGGATCGAAAATGGATCCGGGAACCATGGCGGCTCCGCCGGCCACCATAAGTACCACCATGGTTTCTCCGATTGCCCGGGACATCCCGAGAATAATTGCCGTGCAGATACCGGATACGGAGGCCGGCAGTACCACTCGGATGATGGTTTCCCACTGAGTCGCTCCCAAAGCCAGCGAGGCCTCTCGAAGATTGTTGGGCACACTGTAGATCGCATCTTCCGAGATACTGCAGATGGTGGGAATCGACATAAATGCCAGCATCAGCGCTGCATTGAATAGATTCAACCCCGTGGCAACGTCGAATGTGTTTTGCAGAAACGGCGCCACCACCACCATGCCGAAAAAGCCGATGACGACCGAAGGTAATGCGGCCAGAAGTTCAACAAGCGGTTTGACCATTTCCCTGATTCTAGGCGTGGCGATCTCCGCCAGATAGATGGCCGTCATAACGCCCAGGGGGATGGAAATGACCGCGGATACCACCGTGACCGCAACGGAACCGACAATCAACGGATAAATACCAAAGTCGGGGGGATCCGATGTGGGATACCAGTATTCGCCGAATATGAAGTCGGGAACCGACACTTTCCCGAAAATGGGGATTCCTTCCATGAAAAGAAATATCGTGATCATCAACAATATGGCAACGGATGCAGTGGCGACGAGGAAAAAGAAATTTCGCATGCCGAGTTCTTTGATTTGTCGCTTGTTCATCATAACACCAACTGTTTAGATCTGTTTGCGCCTGCATCGGCCGACGATCCGCCGCGCCGCGGCTTCCTGTCGGTAACGAAGTTCTTAATGGTCGCTCGAAGAGCTTATACAAAGCGCTCGAGACACTTTCCGGTAAACATCCGGACACGGACTTCGTTGGAGGCCGGGTTAAGCCCGGGCGCGGCCTCCTGTCGGCAACGAACTTTGTCACAGATTTGTCAGGTAACGCCTGGCGGCCTAACCTGACCTACAAGCGTTGGGGCCACTTCAAATTTCAATTCGCCTAACTGTCTGAGACCGCTAGAGACCCTTGATTCCGTTGGCGAAGTGGATGTCGAATGCACCACACACGTGGTAAGATTTATATGACAAACTCAGAAAAGACAGCCCCAACGGAATTTAGGGACTCTTGAGGCCGAGTTTTAGGCGCATTGAAATTTGAAGTGGCCCCAACGCGCGACCTTCTCAAACAGGATAAGTCAAGTTCGTTGGAAGGGGGTGCGGATGACCCAATCATCACATCCGTACCCCCCTTGCTTATCCGTTGTGGTATATCACAGTCTTAATAGAGCGGGACGTATCCGGCCTCGCCTACAAGTCTCTGACCCTTTTCCGGATGACGAACGTAGTTGATGAAGTTGGCGACTTCTTCTTTCGGCCAGCCGTTGGTGAACATAAAAAGGGGTCGACTAATAGGATACAGTCCATTCAGGGTTGTTGTTTCCGACCCGGTGATACCGTTGACGCTACAGGCCTGGACCGAATCATCCACATACCCGAGGCCGATGTAGCCAACGGCGTTTTTGTTCTTTGCAACGGCCTGGACGACCGCACCGTTAGAGGCTTGGAGCAAGGCGCCGGGATATACGCGTTCCTTTTCCATGACCTTCTTTTCCCATACCTCGTAGGTTCCCGACGATGTGTCCCGGGAAATGACCACGATTTTGCGGTCCGGTCCACCCACATCTTCCCAGTTGGTGATCTTTCCCTGGTAAATCTCTTTGAGCTGAACCATGGAAAGGTCCTTCACGGAATTGCTGGGGTGAACCACGGGAACGATACAGTCGTACGCCACGCTGTGGGGTACCGGGAAGACGCCCCTGGATACGGCCAATTTGACCTCCTTGTCCTTGATGAACCGGGAGCTGTCGGCAATATCCGTGGTTCCGTCGATAATGGCCTTGATGCCGTTACCGGACCCGCCGCCGGAAATGGAGATGTTGGTGTCGGGATGCTGTTTCATGTAGTCTTCCGCGACCTTCTGAGCAATCGGCAGGACCGTGGTGGATCCCTTGATTACCAAGTTGCCCGCCACGGCGGTGGTGGTTAGAAAGATACACGCTGCCAAAACCGATAGACCTGTAAAAAATGCTTTCTTCATTACCTCATACCTCCTTTTCATTTGGGTTAAAATAAATTTCCTTTGTTAGGTTTGTGTTAGAGAATGGTTAAAATCTTGTTAAGTGTAGAGTATCCTTAACAAGGCCCCGCCGACGTAGATTTAAACGTAATGTAGTGTTGAATTGTTAGGAAAGAATGAGCGGCAAGTTAGAAGTTTGTGTGTAACCGTGGTAGGTGTGTAACCGGGACGAAAAAAGGCGGCGATGGCTAAAATACTCACTAAAGTGTACCTCATAACGAGGCGGGTCTTTAATTGACACGTCCTTTTGTTCAACGTTATAAATAGACCACTATAGTGGGTTTTATTGCCTGTCCGAGCACAATTTAGACCACTTAAGGTAACCATGGATTGCCACATTGAAATATTTATCGATGGCCGCTGGATTACGGCTGCCGTTTTTGAACCCGATCCCGAGACGCTGGATCAGGGGGTTGGCGGCCGCGGCCGGCTGCAGTACGACATCATTCAGCGGCTTGCCGCCTGGATTGAGGAAGTGGCAGCCGGTCTTGCAGAAACCCGGCCCCGGACGTGGAGATAGGAGAACCCTATGAAACGATTCACGCCGGCTGAAATGGCCCGAATGAAAGAGACGCTTTACGTCGACCTTGCCCGCGGCAATATCGATGTACGTGAAGCGACACGACGGATGCGCAAAATCCTCGGAATGAACCAGAAGGATTACGCCCGAAAAGTAGCCGCTATATCCCCGAGGATACTTTCCGAATTCGAGAACGGTTCAGGCAACCCGACCCTTGCGACGTTGGAAAAAATCGCCTTGCCATTCGGCCTCAAGGTTACCTTTCTTCCCCCGGAGGCATGGCGAATCAGGACAAACGGGGAAACTTCGGATGAGGAATGAATACCATTTCTTATGGCGGGAAGGCTTATTTGTTGATTTTAAAACAAAAGTCGGCTGTTACTAAGATTTAGACAGTGGTAGTTTTTCCAAAAAAGAAGGGCGTTTAAACCGAAAGTTTAGTTCAAACACCCACCTATGATAAATTTGGCGTCCCCAACCGGATTTGAACCGGTGTTGCCGGCGTGAAAGGCCGGTGTCCTGGACCAGACTAGACGATGGGGACGAGTGAACCCTATTTTGTATTTAACT
>CAYTTQ010000065.1:0-3963 GCA_964440795.1 uncultured Desulfobacterales bacterium
AAACTTGCCCATAGAAACCAGAAACCATTCGGGAGCGGTAGAAATGAAAAGATGCCTTTTTTTGTCGGTTTTACTAATGTTGTTGGGGTCGATGTTGTTTCAAGCGGGTGCGGCGTCTGCGGACTGGGGCTTGCAAATCGCCAATGACGGGATGGATGAGAGCTGGGAATTGTGGATTCTCACGGATGAGACGTTGACCGTTAATGGCTATAGCCTGGAGTTTGAATACGACTATGAGGTTGATAAACTGACGTGGAATTCCGACGATTATCAACACACGCCTCCGGAGGGATTGTCTGTGTTATTTGGTGGTCCGTCTGAGTCGACTAACGGACGGATAGGAAATTTTGTTGCCGGTGGTTTCGGTGCCGGTGCGTCTGCTCAAATCACCGGGGATACACAAATCGGAAGCTTCACTCTCAATTATACGAATAGAAATCCGGAGATCGGGGATTTTAATTGGTGGAATACGGATAATCCCGACTTTACGATAAGAATTGACGGCACGGTATATGAGGGCAACGAGTTGAACGGCCGGTTGGCAACCGTCCCTATTCCCGGCGCCGTAGTCCTGTTCGCGTCCGGTTTTGCCGGATTGTTCGGTTTGAGAAAGAAATTGACCGGCTAGGTCGAAAATTTTGTAGTGCAGCGGTAGTTCCCCCTGAATTCAGTTCTTGTCGAAGGCAAGAAACGGTGCGTGTCCATTCCTTCCGGCAGGACCGTCTTGAGCGTTTAAGTGGTTCTGAATCTCATTGCTTACGGTATCATACCCCCCTATCCATAATCTCACGGGCGGCCTCGTCGATTCGACCGGCGGATATCTTGTGGATTCTCACACCGCCGTTGGAAAGGACGTAGCCCGGGCCTTTGTGGGACACGTCCTCTCTCATCCCCACATAATCCACGCCCTAGGTTTTTTCCGTTGACATCTTATCCTGTAGAATAGTATAGAATGTTACGGTTTCATACTGTGAGGTAGTCTAATGGAAGAATTGTTTTTCAGATTCAATCCGTGGTGGGAAGAAGCGATTTCTTACGATTTTGTCGAAAGAGAATCGTATCTTTCAAAGATAGAACAAGCCATGAAAAGTAAAGAGGTCGTAATTCTCACAGGGCTCCGAAGAATCGGCAAAACGACCCTTATGAAGCTGTTAATAGAGAGATTGATTAAAGGTCATAATATCGAACCAAAACATATTTTTTATATCAGCCTCGACACCTATGGCCTCGACCACCACTCAATAATGGAAATTATCGATGAATACAGGAAGGTACATAAGCTCTCGTTTTCACGCAAGATATATCTTTTCCTTGATGAAATTGCCTATAAAAAGAATTTCCAGCAGGAACTGAAGAATCTCTACGACATGGGCAACGTGAAAATATATGCATCGTCGTCCTCTTCTTCAATACTAAAAGATAAGAAGGCACATTTAACAGGCAGGGAAATGGTCACGGAAATCCTGCCGCTTACCTTCGAAGAGTATCTGCTGTTTAAAAAGATTAAACTAAGAAAGGCGGACAGCCATCTTTTTGACTCTTATTTTGATGATTATATGCAGACAGGAGGCGTTCCAGACTATGTCCTAACAGGCGACATCGCCTATCTTGTGCAACTCTTGGATGATATTATTTATAAGGATATCATCGCAGCACACGGCGTAAGAGACGAAACAATCATACGGGATTATTTCAGACTTTTAATGGAAAGAGCGGGAAAGCAGGTAAGCCTGAACAAGATTTCCAAAATTCTAGGCATTGGCGTCGACACCGCCAGAAGGTATTTAAGCTATTTTGAAGATACCTATCTTGTGCATTCTGTTGAAAGATGCGGCAAATTGAATGAAAGACTCAAATCTCCCAAAAAAATATATGCGGGAGATGTAGGAATAAGAAACTTGCACACGGGTTTTAGAGATAGAGGCGCCGTATTTGAAAATCTGGTTTATCATAAAATCAAACACAAAGACCCTTGCTACGTTTATAAGAATAAAATCGAGATAGATTTCTTCACAAGAGATAAAATTTTATTGGAAGCAAAATATAATTCGGAAATTACCGGCAAGCAAAAAGCGCTTTTTGAAAACACCAAAGCAAACAAGAAAATACTTATAAAGAACGTCAAAGATTTCATGTCCTCTAATCCTTGACATCCAGAATCTCGCGGGCCGCTTCGTCGATCCCACCGGCGGATATCTTGTGGATTCTTACGCCGCCGTTGGAAAGGACGTAGCCCGGTCCTTTGTGGGACACGTCCTCTCTCATCCCCACATGATCCACGCCCTGCTCCAATAACCACTCGGCTACCCGAATCCCTTTTGCCGTTTTCACCGATCGGTGGGGATTTTCTACGATTCTCTGCTGTTCGATAACATGGTCTCTCCGGCGGACACGGAGAATGGCGAAATAGGGGGCCTCTCCAAAATGTCGGCTTATCCGGCGCTTTCCGTGAAAAGCAGTATACCGGAAATCCCGTCCACCACGAAACCCAAAAGCCATTCGATTTTGTCGGAAACAAAAAAACTTCCGACATAAATGTAAACCATCCGGGTGGCAGACCTTTTGGTGGTATCGTTATAACACTTTGTATTTACGCGCAAATAGGGAAAATTTGTCCCATGGCATACGAGTTGCTCGTTTTGTCGGAAAAGCACGATACAGAGGTGAAATGAAAAGGAGGATTATCGAATGATTGACGCAGGTGATACGGGTTTCATCTTGATCTGTTCGGCCTTGGTACTCTTTATGACCCCGGGGCTGGCACTTTTTTACGGGGGTATGGTTCGAAGCAAAAATGTATTGGGAACCATCATGCACAGTTTTATCGCCATGGGACTCGTGACGGTAATCTGGGTGTTGTGGGGGTACTCTTTGGCCTTCGGACCCGATATCGGTGGACTGGTGGGCAGTCTGTCATGGTTCGGTTTGAAGGGGGTGGGCCTGAGTCCGAACCCGACCTATGCCGGTACCATTCCCCACCAGGCGTTTATGATTTTTCAGGCCATGTTTGCCATTATTACGCCCGCCCTGATTACCGGTGCCTTTGCAGAACGGATGAAATTCAGTTCATTCCTGGTCTTTATTGCCCTGTGGTCCACCTTGGTCTATTGTCCGTTGGCCCACTGGGTATGGGGGGACGGTGGGTGGATCGGCAACCTGGGCGCCCTTGATTTTGCAGGGGGCACCGTGGTTCATATCAGCTCTGGGGCTTCCGCGCTTGCGGCGGCACTGTTGATTTCCAAGAGAAAGGGCTTTGGGAAGGAGCAATTTATCCCCCACAACATGCCCATGACCATTACGGGTACCGCAATACTCTGGTTCGGTTGGTTTGGGTTTAACGCAGGGAGTGCCCTGGCCGCCGATGGATTGGCGGCGGGCGCTTTCGTGAACACCCATGTGGCGGCGGCCGCCGCCGCCGTGAGCTGGATGGCGGCGGAATGGATTCACCGGAGGCAGCCCACCACCTTGGGAGTGGCAAGTGGGTCCGTTGCCGGGCTTGTAGCCATAACGCCGGCGGCCGGATTTGTCGGGCCCATGGCGGCGCTGATTATCGGCGCCGTGGCAGGGGTCATATGTTACTGGGGCGTACTCATGAAAGCCGGGTTGGGGTATGATGATTCTTTAGACGTCGTGGGCATTCATGGCCTGGGCGGTACCTGGGGCGCGCTGGCCACGGGGTTATGGGCCAGTACACGCGTCAATCCGGATGGTGCGAACGGACTTTTTTTCGGAAACCCGGGGCAATTGTGGGTGCAATTCGTGTCCATTGCGGCTACCGTTGTTTTCGCCTTTGTTGTGACCGCCGTCCTCTTGAAGCTTATCGACCTCGTGATGGGATTGAGGGTTGAGCCGGAGGATGAGATCAGAGGTGTCGATCTTACCCAGCACAGTGAGGCGGCCTATAATATTTGATAGTGGGCGCATTCTATTTCCCGTTCCACTGTTGCCGGAAACGGGTATTCA
>CAYTTQ010000065.1:4063-14328 GCA_964440795.1 uncultured Desulfobacterales bacterium
TCATGAAGAAAATAGAAGCCATCATTAAGCCCTTCAAACTCGATGAGGTCAAGGAGGGCCTCACGGAACTTGGGATTCACGGCATGACCATTTCCGAAGTGAAAGGGTTCGGGCGGCAGCGGGGTCACACGGAGATCTACCGGGGAGCCGAATATCAAGTCGACTTTGTGCCCAAACTTAAGTTGGAAGTCGTGGTGGACTCCGAACTCGTCTCGCAAGTAGTTGACACCATTGAAAAGAATGCGAAAACGGGATCTATCGGGGACGGAAAGATCTTTGTCTCCCCGCTTGAAGAAGTGATCCGAATCCGGACCGGAGAGAGAGGCGAGGAAGCCATCTGACGGGTGTCTATATCGATGTCCTTACCCGACAAGCCCATAACGCAGCTGGAAACAGCACGCAAGGCCTTGCTGGAGCGGTTCTTGGCCGGTACGGCACCCCACTTCATGGAGCGCCATGCGGGCGTGTTGGATGAATACTTCCGCCGGAGTTTTGCCCAAAGTGTGGCGGGACCGAAAATGCGGGTGGACAAAAACCCCTACGCAATTATCGCTCTGGGCGGATACGGGCGGCGGGAGCAGAGTCTCTATTCCGACGTGGATGTGATGTTGCTCTTTGCCAAAAAGACTCCCGGCCGGGCGAAAGCGCTGGTTCGAGAGACGATCTACCCGCTCTGGGACCTGGGTCTCGAGGTGGGGCACGCCACGCGATCCCTGAAGGAGTGCCAGTCTCTGGCGTCCCGGGACTTTGAAGTCTTAACCTCGCTGCTGGACGCTCGTTTCGTTTGCGGTATTTCCACGCTTTACCTGGAACTCATGGATCGCCTGCGGGGCAAGGTGCTCGCCCGTCAACGAAGCGCGTACACGGATTGGCTTAAACAAAGAAACGACGAGCGGCACGCCCGCTATGGAGACGCCACCTATCTCTTGGAGCCGAACCTGAAGGAGGGCCTCGGAGGGTTACGGGATTACCATATGATGCTCTGGATGGTCCGGGCACTGCATGATATTGGTGGCCCTAAGGACTTGGAATATCTGGGCTATCTTTCTCATGACGAATTTGAAAGGCTCGGCGAGGCCTTGGCCTATGTCGGCGGGGTAAGAAACCGGCTCCATCATCTCAACGGTCGCAAATCCGACGAGCTCTACTTTGAACATCAGCTACGGCTGGCCAAGGATCTGGGGTACGAAGACCGCAACGGGCAGCAGGGGGTGGAACGGTTTCTCGGCCGGCTCCATGCAGAAATGGAGTTTATCAAACGACAACATTTGATGTTGGTCAGAAAAGAGGAAAAGACCAAGAAGAAGGTCGGCCGAAAAAAGAGCCCCAGACGGGAATTGGGCTATGCGATCTGCCTGGTGAACGACACACTGGAGTTCGCGTCGTCGGAGGCCATTGTTAAAAACCCCCATATCCTTATCAAAATATTCGAAAAAAGTGCTCTCCTGGGGCATCCCTTGGCCGGCAGCGCCGATCGATTGGTCGAAGAATTCCTCGGGTTGGTGGATGAGGGTTTCCGGCGGTCCGCCACCGTGGTGAAATCCTTTCAACGGATATTGGCGGCCCCTCCGGGTTCCTTCAACGTACTGAGCGAAATGTTGAATACGGGTATGTTGACTGCCTTAGTTCCTGAATTGGAAACGATTGTAAACCGAGTCCAGTACGATGAATATCACGTCCATCCGGTGGACAAGCATTCCCTGCGAACCGTACAGATCCTGAAAGGTCTGCGGGACGGCACATTGGACGACCGGGCCGGCCATTACGGAAGGCTGTTTCGAGAGCTGGAGAATCCGATGATCCCTCTTTGGGCGGGCCTTTTTCACGATGTGGGAAAGGGTGAGAAAGGGCAGGCGGCACATCCTGAGGAGGGAGCCAAAATCGTGCGGCGCGTCTTAGAACGGATGAACTTCCCGGCCGACGAGATCGACACTGTCGCCTTTCTCGTGGAAAAACATCTTTTTCTGATTCACATGGCCACACGGCGGGATCTAAACGACGAGAAGGTCATCATTGAATGTGCGCGGCAAGTGGGGGATAGCGATCGGCTCAGGATGCTTTACCTGCTGACCGTTGCGGATTCCAGAGCCACCGGGCCCAAGGCCTGGAATGCCTGGAAGGCGGTCTTGTTGCAGGAGTTGTTCGACAAAGTGGACCGTATCATGACCAACGGCGAGCTGGTAACAGGGGTCGCTACCAAACTCCTTGAGCGTCGTCGTCGGGATGTGCTTGGGTATGGCGGAACCATGTCCGAGGCGGAATTAAACGAATTATTCGAACAAATGTCTCCCCGATATCTGCTCAACACTCCGGCGGCGGAGATTCGCCATCACGTGGCCCTTTATGAAAAACGGGGCAGCGCTCGGTTTGCCATGGATATAAAAAAACCGAAAAGTGAAGATTATCGAATCGTTACCATCTGTGCCGAAGATTTCCCCGGCCTTTTTTCCACGCTGGCCGGTGTTTTCGCCTTAAACAGCCTGGGTATCCTAACCGCCCGGATCCATACGTGGCGTAATCACGTGGGGCTGGACGTATTCCGGGTTACTGCACCCAAGGACCCCCTGTTTGAGGATCGGATATGGGATCGTTTCAGAAAGCATCTTAAAATGGCCCTCCAAGGAGAGCTCGACCTGGCCGTTGCCTTACAGGAAAAGGAGCGGTTTGATCCGTCCCACAGAGAGCTGCCCACCGCCTTGCCGGATGAGATTATCGTGGACAACACGAGTTCGGACTTTTTCACCATCGTAGAAATTCATACCCACGATTATCCGGGCCTCTTGTACCATATCACCAGTACCCTTGTGGCCTGGAAGTTGGACACCTGGGTGGCCAAGATTTCCACCAAGGCCGACCAGGTGGTCGACGTCTTTTACGTCCGGGATTTCGACGGCCAAAAGGTGATCGATCCTGTGCAAGTCTCCTCTCTGAGAGAGGCAATCAAAGATACCCTTTCCTCTGCTTCCCCCGAACAGGCGGGTTCCCGGGATGTGGCTTTGTCGGTCAGTCAGGCCTAACCGGCCATCCATAAATGGCCCTTTTCCACAATCTCGGCGTCAAACTGCGGGGTTCCTTGGGCGACGTACCTCAGGACGCCTCCGCGCAACTCCTCGTTTTTCTTGACCTTGTGGAAAACTGCCTATTTATGAATTGGAAACTCACGTCGTGCCCACCTATCAAAAAACTCGATTTATGGATGGGCACTAATTAATAATGAGTTTTGTGACGATTATGTTACAAAGTTAGCCGAATGTCACAGTTTCCTTGATTTTGGAAGTCCGCTGTTTTATATGCCCAAGTGACTCACCGGAAAGACCGACGTGCGAAGCGGAGGACTTCGTTCACCGAGAAGACAACCGAAAGTCGACGATCCATTCGTAAGATTCTATATCCTTGTTGGAGGGCGATGGTGAACACTTCAGAAATCAGTGCCGCTCACGAAAACAGTATCAGGCAGTTGATCGGGGAATTTGGAAAAAATTGCGAGGAAACGGTCAGAGCGCTTTATGAGAGCCATAAAAAAGAGATCGAAAAGCAAGCGACCGTATTTAACTATGTCCCGATTCTCGTTTGGCGGGCCACCCGGGATGTTTTACAAAGCGAAGAAAACCTTTGTTAACAGTTAATCGGGACGGCGGGGCTTATTTTGCTTCCCGATATCGATATCCCACGCCCCGAACGGTTTCAATGCAGTCCCGCAAGGCCCCCAGCTTTTTTCTAACGCGACGTACGTGGGTGTCCACCGTTCGCGAATATCCCTCATAAGAATACCCCCAGACCTGATCCAAAAGGATGTCTCTGCTTTGAACCCGGCCCGCGTGTGTGGCCAGGTGGTGAACGAGACGAAACTCGGTTGTGGTGAGTTCCAGTTCCTTTCCGTCGATTTCCACCCGGTGTCGCTCCGGGTCGATCAGTAAGGCGCCGGACCGGATCAGATTGGCGGCGGGGCGGGCCGGCCGCACCCGTTTCAGGACGGCTTCGATTCTGAGGACGAGTTCTCTCGGGCTGAACGGCTTTGTCATATAGTCGTCGGCCCCGATTTCAAAGCCCACGATTCGGTCTACCTCGTCGGCTCTGGCGGTGAGGATCAACACGGGCGTCGAGCGGATGGTGTGGTCCTGTCGGATGCGACGCAGTACTTCCTTTCCGTCCATTCCCGGCAGCATCAGGTCGAGGACAACCAGGTCCGGCGTTTTCTTCTGGCACATACGGAGTCCCTGGGCACCGTCCGTGGCTTTACGAACCACGTTGCCCGCCTTTTCGAGGTGGAAGGCTATGAGATCCAGGATGTCCGGTTCGTCTTCCACCACCAGGATGACAGGTTGTGCCAAGAACCCCCTTTTTTTCAGCTCCGCCGATGGTTCCCCTGACGGGGGACGAGGCCTATGTGCATCGCCGGCGGATTGGTTGTTATAGACGGGTTCTGGTTTCATAAAGGTCTTGGTCTCGTGATTTAGGTCCCCACTCGTTTTTAACCCGGTTGCGGGCAAGAATTCACCATAGGCCGAATTTGTCACAATATTGTCAAGGAAACGTGAAATCTATATGAAAAAAACTATGCCCGAATTCTGAATAAGTTCATATAAGAAAGGATGTCAAGGAAATGAAAGCAAGGTGTTTATTGTGGGTTACGGGAATTTTTGTCTGTTTTTTTAGTGCCGGTGCTCTGATGGCGGCGGAAACGAAGGCCCCCACCGAACAACCCCGGCTAAAACCCCGCAAGGTGGAAAGTGACGCCAATTATGACGGGAAGGTGGATCGAACGGAGATCTACGATGAAGATGGCCGGGTAAAAACCGTGGAAGTCGATTCCAATGCCGACGGGAAAGTGGATGAGTGGCTGGAGTTCGAAGACGGCGTTCGCGTTGAGGGGAAACGGGACATGGACGGTGACGGCAAGGCGGACGTCTTTTTGGAATACAACCAGAAGGGCGAATTGACCACGCTGAAATCAGACACGTCGGGAAACGGCGAAATCGACGAATGGGTTTTCTACGAGAAAGGAAAACCCACAAGTGCGGAAAAAGATACCAACGGAGATGGGAAGCCGGATACGTGGATCGAATACTGATCCGCAGATTACGATCCACAGATTACGCAGATTGACGCAGATTGAGAATCATGAAGAAACTGTTACTCATCATACTTGTGGTAATGCCTTTCAGTGCCTCGAGTGTTTCGACGGCCCGGGGAGATATCTATGAGTTCGGGCCGCAGCGGGAGGATCTCTACGATTTGGGGCACTGGCGTTACTACATCTGGGGTATCGATTGGGATGTGCCGGAAACCGAGATGATCGTCGGTGCGAGTCTTTCGCTCGACCACATCCGGAATTGGAATAGCGGACCCAACGATTTGTGGATTCAGCTTTTGGATTTTGCAGAACCGGGTGTGAAAGTGGGTTTTGACAACCAATGGCGCGCTGTCAACTTCTTCGCCGACGGTGAGGGCATTGAAATTCGCCATTTCAGAAATCTCACGACGACCCCGGTGGACTTGGATTATTCTCTGGATAGTGAGGAAATCGGTTTTTTGTCAACCTACGCGACCGACGGCCGCTTTGGTTTAGGCTTTGATCCCGACTGTCATTATTGGAATGACGGCGTGACCCTGCAAGTGGAAACAACTATATATCCTAACCCTATTCCTCCTGCCGTCTTCCTTTTCCCTACCGGCCTTTTTGGCTTGGCAGTCCTTCACGGGATTAGAAGACGGAATCAGAATAACCGCTAGCATTTATTGGCCTTTATGCCAGACGCCGAAGTTACCCCGGTTGTTGTTCCCTGGCTTTGCGGTCCACGGTCCACAGGCCAAAGGCCTTTCGGTTTACGGTCCTCGGTAGGTAACCGGTCGGCGCCGCCTGCTAGAGCCGTCTCAATGTTGGTGTCAAAGAAAGCCCGCATCAGCCACGCTCATACAACTCGTCGCGGGTCCAAGTTCGGCCGCCTCGCCGAGACCTGGACTTGTGGGAAAGGGCTACGATCTTTCCCACTGCTCGTTGACAAGACCACGGTAATATGTAAGAGTTATCGACAATTACGGAAAAATGATTGTGGGAGGAAGACCCATGGCAACCCTGGAGCAAATGCTGAGAGGGCATCTTATGAGCAAGCCGGGCATTATCGCCGCATACCTGTTTGGTTCTTACGCCCGGGGAAAAGAACAACCTTCCAGCGACATCGACATTGCAGTATTACTCGATAAAAAGGATCATCACGCCTACCGAAGAATCCGAGAGGGCTTACTCTTGGAATTGAGCCGGATCACCCGCAAGGATGTCGATGTCATCATCTTGAACACCGCCAACCTGATCCTGCTGCGTCAGGTTTTTGCAAAAGGCATCCATTTGGTGACGAATGACCGCAAGAAGCTGGCCGCATTCAAAATGATCGCCTTTTCCGAAATGGCCGATTTTGGTTATTACAGAGCCCTCATGGAACCCCGTTTCGCAAGAAAGGTTTTGGAGGGGTGACGCATGGCCGATCAAGATGTGATCATAGCTAAAGCAGCGGCTGTTCGAAATCATTTAAAGAGGATCGCTCAAAAGCGCAGTCTGGATTTCGCAGATTTCCTGGAAGATATAGACTGCCAAGAAATTGTTCTTTTTAACCTTCAAATGGGCATACAAAACTGCATCGATCTGGCCGCGTACATTGTCAGCGAGGAGGATTTCGGACTTCCCGGGAGCACCAACGAAATTTTCTATCTGTTGGAGGAAAATGGATACTTGAGCCGAGGCCTGACAGAAAAAATGGTGAAAGCCGTCGGGTTCAGAAACCTGATCGTCCATGAATATGCGAAAATCGATTTAAAGCAGGTCTATGAAATCGCCGGAAAAGACATTCAGGATCTCAATGCTTTTCTGAAAGCGTTGTTCCAGAAAATGGGCGTTGTTCAATAGGTCTGCGTGGGTCGGCGGCCAAAGCCTGGCCTGGAAAAAAAAGGGGGACGCTCTTCACTTCACAACTTTCTCAGCCGTCCCGAAGTAGATACCCGTTTTGTTCAGCCACGCCTTTTCCACGGATCACCGATTTGGAGACGGCAGGAGGAGAGAGGCGAAGCCTTCGGGCCAAGGATGCCATGCTCACACCCAGTTCATTGACGGCCCAATAACATAGCAGACTCCTAGCCTTGACGATTTGAGAACATTTACCGCCCGACCATACCTCATGAACGGTCATGTCCAGTAGTTCCGCCACCCGATAGGCAACCCTATCCAGATCCATTCCCGACAGCGCTGTTTTGTACTTTTCATCAAGCCGTTCATCCGCCTTTGCCAGGACGGAATCCACGAAGTCGCTGTCGCCCAGTATCCGTTCGTCTCCTTTCAGGTACGCCCGTTCCTTGCGCATGGCCTTCACCTCCGACCAACCTCCCATACTTCGAACGAGTCCTCCACCGATCAGATCCTCCCTTTTCCCTTGCTCAAGTCCTTTTTCCACAAATGCGCGATATTGGGAGCGAGCCCCTTCAAAAAATCCAAGAACATAGTTGGTATCCTGCCAGTTATAGCTTCTTCTGCCCATCAACGCGCAATGGCCTGCATAGGGATATTCGTCCAGATCTTCCAGATTTCGAACCAAAATTGCCCGCAAAGGATTCAGATGGATATACCGAACCAACTCCAAAAGATAAGGCTCTTCTTGGCACAGAATGGATTTGTACCGGTTTTGAAAAAGATGTCCCCAGCGCCGATGACGTTTATTGAAAGTAATCGCATACCCGGTCAACAATCGGCACATCACGTTGGCAATAGGGACCGAACCGGTCTGGAGCAAAAGATGAATGTGATTGGGAATCAAAGCCCACGCGAAACAGCGGGTTTGCGTTTCCTCAAGAAGATCGCCGAGACGATTCAAAAACCGCTTCCGGTCCGTATCGTCGCGAAAAATCTTTCTTTTGGCAATCCCTCGGGCGATCACATGATGCAACGCACCCGGAGCATCTATCCTTCCTTGGCGGGGCATACACGCATGTGTATCAAAATCCAACCAGCCAAACAAGTCCAGAGGCCAAGAATGCTCCTTTTCCCACTTCTTGCTCGCGCCCGATTTCTCGAGCAAGTTGCGAAGTGAAGAGCGTCCCCACTTTTCCCCCACTTTTCCAAGTTGCGAAGTGAAGAGCGTCCCCACTTTTCTGGTTTTACCTCATAAATTTAACGTATTTGTAACATTTCTGAGACACACGAGATGGTAATGAACTAGCGTAATGAATCGAACGACGGCACTGTTTACATATCGATGGACCGAGTTGGCGCTGGCGGTCTTGCTGAGCATGAGTACCCTCTTTCTGCCCCTTTCGGGTTTGGCCGCGCTTAAGAAGGAAACGGGGGCTGCCGGCGACGGGTTGGTGTCGATACGGTGTGATAACCGACCGGTCTTGCAGGTGCTGGACGAGATTGCGGACAAGGCCGATCTTGAGATTTATCTGTTCGATTCCCTTGAAAAAGCCTCCGCCAACGGTGAGTTTGTCGACGAACCGGTGCAGAATGTTCTGAGGCGGTTGCTGAGAGGCTGCGATTACGCCGTGATTTACGCTTCCGGTGCGGGGGATGCGAGCGGGGTCCGTCTGGTGGAGGGGGGCACCGGTGCTTCCAAAGGGCGTGTAAGTTCGCGTCGCCGATCGAGCGGGAGCCGGCGGTCGGTGACCGCCCGTAGGCAAATGTCGGGGACTCGTAGTGGGCGCCCGACGCCGGCCAGCGCGAGAGGGGCTGCCCCAATGGGAAGCGGAAACGCCAGCAGAACGCCTGTGCAAGGGACACAGGAATCGACGCCCGGTACTTGGGGTACTGTGACTAGGGGGACTAGGGGCGGCGGCGGATTCATGGGTGGTGGCGGCAACAGCGGAGCCTCCGACAGCGCTGCCGATTCTTTGAGTGCCGGTTCTGTCGATTCCGTTGAAACACCGGGTGGAACCACCGGGGGAACGAGTGCTTCGGGTGTTCCCGGCCAACCTTCCGAATCCGCCGGTAACAGGCCGGTACCCCAATCGCCCGGTTTGCCTCCGGATAGGCCGGACCCTTACTCACAGCCGGGAGATGACACGAATACTAATAATCCTGCAGAGGACGGCGTCTCCCAGCGAGAGGCCTTCTTAAATCGTCAAATCGGCATGCTCGAGTCCCGCATAGCAAATGGGGCCTCCGACAGAGATTATGCCAAGTGGAGCAGTATAAAGGGCGAAAAATACGTCACTCACGACAGCGAAAGGCTCCAGTATTATCAAAACGAGCTTGATGCCCTTTACCGCAACTGACGTTCACCGCCCCTACTCACGATCCGCTCATGGTTACCAAGGTTTTTAGTGCTGTTTCAGTTGACAGACCATCCGGTTGGCCGAGCTGCCTTCTACTATTTCTCTCCTCCTTTCCCTATGCCTGGCGTAGAGGGTTTTTACAATCCGCCGAAAATCGTTTTCATTCAGCCCGCTATTTGAATGCTCCTTGGGGCAAAACTCGTATTCTCTCTTTCAATAGGTGCAAATAAACAATAAAATAACTTTTAGAGATCAACGTATTACGTGTGTCTCTGTCAAAAAAGCCCTAATCCGGCCTGGTGGATGTGTCACATCCTTTTCACACAATCCATATTTCTTCGTAATGGTTTTGACACAAAGGGGGGCTATCGTCACCCCAACGTTCTCATGAGGCGAGGTCCCCAAGCATAGGCAAGGTCCCTTGACTTCAGAGTGTTCCCTGTAATGTTTAGAGACAACAAGGATTTGTCATCCTTAATCCAAGGCCTGATCGAAAAAACCGGATCCGTGGGCGACACCGTGTATGACTCTTTACACCCAGATGCGCGATTCGGCCGGCGAGTATGTGTCTCTATTATCAAGCGGAAAAAGTGAGTCCGATATTTCTTCACCAATTCATAAGAAAGTCGTCAAGCGTCTGTCACACGGGATAGTTATACCATGATGGAAATTTCAAATGGAAATTTCAAAAGGGGGCCGAAAAGCCCCATAATCGTAGAAAGGAGGTGGTGCGGCAGTTTGGCAGGGGTGTTTAGACAGCGGTTGGGGGTTGTGAGGAGCCGCCAAGCGCGCCCTTCGATTTGGATAGCCTAACGAGGGGGAACCAAAAAGAACGTAGACTTAGGAGTTTTGATTTGACCTTTAAGGAGGTTTACTGAAATGAAAAAGATTTTAGGAATGGTAATGGCGGCCTTTCTTGTGATGGGGCTTGCCGGGCCGGCTTCGGCGGCCTTTGACTACGGTAATTTGCACTTTGTGGGTATCGAGGACAGCACAAGCGACACGCAGCA
>CAYTTQ010000066.1:0-3066 GCA_964440795.1 uncultured Desulfobacterales bacterium
GTACCTATGTTTACGTGCGGCTTCTTGCGATCAAACTTCTCCTTGGCCATCTCTCATCCCTCCCTGTCTCGCCATCGTAACGTTGGTTCTTTACCACCGATAATGGGCAAAGGCCTTATTGGCTTCCGCCATTCTGTGGGTATCCTCTCTTTTCTTGACTGCCGCACCCCGCCGGTTCGCCGCATCCATGACCTCTCCTGCGAGCCGTTCCGCCATGGTCTTTTCCGACCGCTTCCGGGCGAAGGTTATCATCCATCGAATTCCCAATGCCTGTCGACGGGTGGTCCTGACCTCCACGGGCACCTGATATGTGGAACCTCCCACCCGGCGGGACTTAACTTCGATGACCGGCTTGATATTATCCATGGCCGTCTCAAACACTTTGAGCGGCGATTCATTCATCTTGCCCTCAATAATGTCAAAGGCCTCATACATGATGGCCTCGGCGATACTTCGCTTCCCGTCTCGCATCATACAGTTGACAAACTTCGACACGAGCTTGCTTTTATATTTCGGGTCCGGAAGGATATTCCGTTTTGGTGCTTCACCTTTTCTTGACATGCAACTCTCTCCTCAACCACAATCGGTGGCGTGCCACGTCAACAAGACGATTATTTGGCCCCTTTGGCACCGTATTTGGAACGGCCCTGCTTTCGATCGCTGACGCCGATGGAATCCAACGTCCCCCTCACCACATGGTACCGCACACCGGGCAGGTCTTTCACCCGGCCGCCCCTGACCAGCACCACCGAGTGCTCCTGAAGATTATGGCCCACACCCGGAATGTAAGCGGATACTTCATAACCATTGGTCAAGCGTACCCTGGCGACCTTCCGCAAGGCGGAATTGGGCTTTTTGGGCGTCGCCGTGTAAACGCGGGTACACACCCCTCTCTTTTGAGGACATTGTTTAAGGGCCGGCGTAGTGGCCTTTTTCTGGACCCGCTGCCGACCTTTCCTGACGAGTTGATTAATCGTTGGCATAGCTTCGTTTCTCCACCTATTTGTTCTTTAAAGCCCGCCCGGAGGCGGGGATTTGCTGGCACCACAAAAATTCAGAATACTACATCAGCATCCCTTTGTTGTCAAGCCTTTTTCTCTCTATGCCTCGGCAACCTCACCACCGGTTTCCTCCGGTAATGCGGCGGGCGGTTCCTCCGCCGGCGCTTCTCCGACGACTTCCAAGACGATGGATTTCGTCCGGTACCGAGCCATCCCCGTCCCCGAAGGTATGATTCGCCCCATAATGACGTTTTCTTTAAGGCCCTTCAGATGGTCAACCTTTCCCGCAATACTTGCTTCGGAAAGGACTTTCGTGGTTTCCTGAAATGACGCCGCCGATATAAAACTCTCCGTGCTCAGTGACGCCTTGGTAATGCCCAACAGTACCGGCTTGCCGACGGCGGGTTTTCCGCCTTCGGCCACCGTCCGGCGATTGACGTCTTCAAAAATGCCCTTTTCCACATGTTCTTCCAGAACAAAGTTCGTATCGCCGATCTCCACAATCTTTACCCGTCCCAACATTTGACGCACGATGACTTCGATATGCTTGTCATTGATCCGAACCCCCTGGAGCCGATAGACCTCCTGAATTTGGTCCACCAGATACTTCGCCAACGCCAGTTCCCCTTGGATATTGAGAATATCGTGTGGGTTGGCCGCCCCGCCGATCAATGGGTCGCCCGCCTTCAGAAAATCTCCGTCCACTACATTGATATGTTTTCCTTTGGGAACCAGATACTCCTTTTTCTCTCCTACATCCGCCGGCGTTATGGTGATCTTCTGCTTCCCTTTCTTGGTTCCCTTGGAAATATTGACGTATCCATCGATCTCCGTGAGAACCGCCGCCTCCTTGGGCTTCCTGCACTCAAACAGCTCCGCTATTCTCGGCAGACCACCGGTGATATCCTTGGTCTTCGTTGTCTCTCTGGGAAGCTTGGCGATGACATCACCGGGATTCACCATATCCCCCTCGGAAACCATCAAGATGGCACCGGTAGGAAGAAAATAACGGGCTTGGCCGCCTCCGGGCAGCTTTGTCGTCTTATTCGCGTCGTCTTTTATTGAAATTCTCGGACGAACATCGGCATCCTTAGACTCAAGGATCACGTAACTGGCTTTACCGGTAACAGGGTCCACTTTTTCCTTCATGGTACCACCCGGAATAATATCCCCAAACTTCGCCCGGCCGCCGACTTCTGTCAAAATAGGCGTTGTGTAGGGATCCCAGGAAACCAGTAAATCGCCGGCTTTCACTCGCTCGCCGTCGGCGGCCTTAAACTGGGCCCCGTAGATAACCGGGTATTTCTCCCGCTCCCGGCCGCTTTTATCGACAATGGCGAACTCACCCCCCTGTCGATTCATGACCACATGGGCGCCTTCCACGTTTTTTACGGTTTTCAAATTGATGTATTTCATCTGACCGGGATTAATCGCCCGAAAGTCCGCCTGCTCAGAGCCCCCCCGGGCCGTACCACCAATATGAAACGTGCGCATGGTTAACTGGGTACCCGGTTCGCCGATGGACTGGGCGGCCAAAATCCCCACGGGCGTTCCCAACTCCACGGTTCGACCGTGCGCCAGATCACGGCCGTAACACTTGCGACACGCCCCTTGCTCACAACGACAGGTGAGAACGGATCGAATCTTTATCCTGTTGAGTCCCGATTGGTCGATCTTTGCCACGCTGCGTTCATCAATCTCTTCGTTGGCACTCACCAAAATCTCGTCCGTGTAGGGATCCCGGATGTTTTCCAGGGCGACTCGCCCCAGTACCCGCTCGCCCACCTTTTGGATAATCTCCCCTCCTTCGACCAGGGAGTCCACTTCAATACCCGTCACCGTCCCACAATCGTCTTCCATGACTGCGCAGTCCTGGGCCACATCCACCAACCGACGGGTCAGATAACCCGAATTGGCCGTTTTAAGGGCCGTATCGGCCAGACCTTTCCGGGCGCCGTGGGTAGAACTGAAGTATTGTAGTACGGTAAGCCCTTCCCGGAAGTTGGCGGTAATCGGGGTTTCGATAATCTCGGAAACCTCGCCTTTCTGAAGCGAAAAAATGATG
>CAYTTQ010000066.1:3076-13855 GCA_964440795.1 uncultured Desulfobacterales bacterium
CATACGAGATACATCGGTGATGGAGTTAGACGTGTGCTCTTCCGATCTGCCTGACGGCTTTGCCATTAATCCCCGCATACCCGCCAATTGCCGCATCTGATCCTTACTGCCTCGGGAGCCGGAATCAGCCATCATATATATGGAATTGAACGGTTGAGGCTTCTCGGGATCGGCCTGATCGTCCGGGGTTTCCATGCTCGGACCGGATCCCATCTCTTCCATCATTTCATTGGCCACATCAGAGGTGGCTTTGGCCCAAATGTCGACAACCTTGTTGTATTTTTCTCCACCGGTTATCAACCCTTCAGAATACTGATTGGCCACTTCCAGCGCCTGGCCTTCGGCCCGTTTGATGATGTCCCATTTAGACTCCGGGATCACCATGTCATCCACACATACCGAAATGCCCGCCTGAGTGGCGTACTGATAACCGATATCCTTGAGCCGATCCGACAATATGACGGTCGCCTTGGCCCCCAGCGTTCGATAGCAGTAGTTGACCAGATTGCTGAGGCATTTTTTATCGATATCTTTATTAATCAGGTCAAAAGGAATACTGCGCCCCTTTTCCTCCACCTCAAAGAGGTGATATCCCCCCTCTCCCTTGACAGGTTCGCTCACCTGACCGGCTTCAACGGCAAATACGGCATCCACATCGGACGGGGCTATACCATAGGCTTCATTGAGAACAACCTTTTGAACAAATTCCCCTGCAAGCCCCGGCCTGGTTGAACCGTCGCTGGATCCCACTTCCGCCAACTGCAATCCGGCCCTACCTTCCTTCAGGTCGGCCCACACCGCTTCAGCCTCCTCCAGAGAAGATACCGTCACGTGTCTGCGAAACCGCACAATCTCTTCGTCGGGAAGAACTTCTCTGAGCAGAATTCGACCCACCGTGGTTTCCACCCGTTGCTTTTCGATTCGCACCGTAATTTTGGCGTGAAGCGCCGCCTTTCCGGCGTCGTAGGCACTGCGCACCTCCGCCGGATTGGCAAAAACCTTTCCTTCGCCCAAACTTCCGGGAATGACCTTGCTCAAGTAATATATACCCAGCACGATATCCTGGGTGGGCACAATAATGGGATCCCCATGAGCGGGAGACAAAATGTTATTCGAAGACAGCATCAAGGCCCGGGTTTCAATCTGTGCCTCTACCGAAAGCGGTACATGAACGGCCATCTGATCGCCGTCGAAATCCGCATTAAACGCCGTACATACCAAGGGGTGCAGCTGAATCGCCTTCCCCTCGATAAGAATCGGCTCAAAGGCCTGCATGCCCAGTCGATGTAGGGTGGGGGCGCGATTTAAGATAACCGGGTACTCCTTCACCACCTCATCCAGGGTGTCCCAAACTTCGGGGACTTCCTTTTCCACCAACCGCTTGGCACTCTTTACCGTGGTCACAAAGCCTTTTTCTTCCAGTTTGTGAAAAACAAAGGGCTTAAACAGCTCCAAAGCCATCTTCTTGGGAAGACCGCACTGGTGCAGCCGCAGATCCGGGCCGATAGCGATAACCGATCGCCCCGAATAATCAACCCGTTTTCCCAGCAGGTTCTGGCGAAAACGGCCCTGCTTACCCCGAAGCGCATCACTCAAAGACTTTAAGGGCCGCCGATTCTGGCCGGTAACCACCCGTCCGTGGCGACCGTTGTCAAACAACACGTCGGCGGACTCCTGAAGCATCCGTTTTTCGTTCCGGACGATAATCTCCGGCGCATGGAGTTCTTGAAGGCGCCGCAACCGGTTGTTACGGTTGATCACTCGTCTATACAGATCGTTCAGATCGGAAGTGGCAAAACGCCCCCCTTCCAGAGGGACCAGCGGGCGCAAATCCGGGGGTAGAACCGGAATCATACTCATGATCATCCATTCCGGCCGATTGTCAGAATTTCGAAATGCTTCCACAATCTTTAGTTGCTTGGAAAGCTTCTTGCGTTTGGCCTCGGAGCCGGTTGCCGTGATCTCTGCACGCAAGCGGGTAAATTCCTTTTCCAGGTCCAGCCTTTCCAATAAGACGCGAATCGCCTCGGCGCCGATACCCGCTTCAAATCCGTCACCGTATTGGTCAAGGGCCTCTCGATACTTTTCCTCCGAAAGGAGTTGCCGGGGCGTCAGGTCCGTGTCTTTGGGATCGATGACAATGTAGGAATCAAAATATAACACCCTTTCCAGGTCTTTCATGGCCAGATCCAAAAGATTGCCGATCTTGCTCGGCAGGCTTCTCAGGAACCAGATGTGCGCCACCGGACTGGCCAGTTCGATATGGCCCATTCGTTCCCGTCTTACCTTCGATTGGATCACTTCCACGCCACATTTTTCACACACCACACCTCGGTGCTTCATTCGTTTGTACTTACCGCAATTACACTCATAATCCTTGGTCGGACCAAAGATCTTCGCGCAAAACAAACCGTCACGCTCCGGCTTAAAGGTCCTGTAATTGATGGTCTCCGGTTTCTTAATCTCTCCGTAAGACCACTCCAAGACATGTTCCGGCGATGCCAGAGAAATAGACACCGCATTGAAGCTTAGAGGGTCTTTAGGCTTTGCAAAGAAACTATACAATTCTTCCAAGGTGTATCTCCCTTCCTGACTTTGACGACTACGTAAAGAGCCCGCCTACAACGCTGGACATTATCGGGTCGTTAACCGGGACACTGACCGATTTACTCCAAAAACCCGCCCGCGTTGCGCCTGCCGCTTTTTGTATGTCGTGCATGAATCCACTCTCTTTACCCGTTCTTTAACTTTGGCCTTCTGTTTCCTGTTCAACAAGTCCGATATTCAGACCCAGACCTTGCAGTTCCTTCACCAACACATTAAATGACTCCGGGATGCCGGCTTCGAGCACGTTTTCACCTTTGACTATCTTTTCATACATCCGTGTCCGTCCGGCCATGTCATCGGACTTAACCGTCAAAAATTCTTGTAGGGCGTAGGCGGCACCGTAAGCCTCCGTGGCCCACACTTCCATCTCTCCCAGCCGCTGGCCACCGAACTGTGCCTTTCCTCCCAATGGTTGCTGGGTAACCAGCGAATAAGGACCGATGGACCGGGCATGGATCTTGTCATCTACCAGATGGTGCAATTTCAACATGTACATCACCCCCACGGTAACCGGAGTATCGAAGGCCTGACCGCTTCGTCCGTCATAGAGCACGGTTTGAGCTCGGGTGGGAAATCCCGCCGATTGGAGAATTGCTTTGATCTCTTCTTCTTTCGCTCCATCGAAAACCGGCGTGGCCACATGTACCCCTTCTTTGTACCGATTTGCGAACGCCACCAGTTCGTCCTTGTCGAGTTTACCTACATCGGCCTTGATGGAAGGAGCGCCGAAAGCGGACTCCAACCCGGCTCTCAGGGCATCATATTTCTCCGACTCAACCAGTTGATTGAGCTGATCGCCAAGCCCTTTGGCTGCCCATCCCAAGTGGGTCTCCAGGATCTGGCCCACGTTCATTCGAGAGGGTACGCCTAACGGGTTCAATACCAGATCCACCGGCGTGCCGTCCTCGAAATAAGGCATATCCTCCTGGGGAAGAATGCAAGAAACAACCCCCTTGTTCCCGTGTCGCCCCGCCATCTTGTCCCCCACGGAGAGCCTGCGTTTCATGGCCACAAACACTTTCACCATCTTGATAATTCCCGGCGGCAACTCGTCGCCCTTGTCATAGCGTTCCACCTGCCGGGTAAATCGCTTATGAATCTCTTCGCAACGGGACTCATAGCGCTCCACCAGCTCTGCGACCTGAGCGGCCACGGAAGCATCCTTGAGTTCAATGTCGGCCATACCGGGAATCGATATGTCCGCCAAAGCCTTCCGAGAAATCTTGTCACCCTTTTTCAGAACAACAGTCTTTCCCTTCTTCACTGACGACACGCTTATTTTTCCCACTAGAAGCCCCTCCAGGCTCTCTCTGGCGGCTTCTTCAACAATTGCCAACTCGTCGTCTCGGTCCTTTTCCAAGCATTCTATCTCGTATTTTTCAATGCTCAAGGCCCGCTCATCTTTTTCCACACCTCTCCGACAAAAGACCTTGGCATCGATAACCACCGCTGAAATTCCCGGCGGCACACGGAGGGAGGAATCTTTTACGTCCGCAGCCTTTTCACCGAAAATGGCCCGCAGCAACTTCTCTTCCGGAGACAACTGCGTCTCCCCTTTCGGAGTTACCTTCCCCACCAAAATATCACCCGGCTTGACTTCGGCCCCCAGGCGAATGATGCCGCTTTCATCCAGGTTTCCAAGGGCATCTTCTCCCACGTTGGGAATGTCTCGGGTAATCTCTTCCTTGCCCAACTTGGTATCTCTGGCCAAGGTCTCAAATTCCTCCACGTGGATGGAGGTAAAGACACTGTCTCGAACCAGACGATCGCTTACCAAAATGGAGTCCTCAAAATTATATCCGCCCCATGGCATGAACGCCACCGACACATTTTTCCCGAGAGCGAGCTCTCCTGCTTCCGTCGCCGGACCATCGGCGATAATATCTCCCTTTTTAACCTGTTCGCCCTTCTTAACGATGGGCCGGTGATTAAAACAGCTGTTTTGGTTGGAACGGGAGAACTTGATCAGGTTGTAAATCCCCACCTGCTCGCCGAACCCTTTTCCGTTCCCGGAATGCCTTACAACGATTCGGGATGCGTCCACGTCGACCACTTCACCGTCATCGCGAGCGATCACCGTGACCCCGGAGTCTTGAGCCACCACATTTTCCACCCCGGTACCCACAAGGGGTGCGCTGGACCTCAACAAGGGTACCGCCTGTCGCTGCATGTTGGACCCCATAAGGGCCCGGTTGGCATCATCGTTTTCCAGAAACGGAATCAGCGAAGCGGACACACTCACCAGCTGGTCGGGAGAAATATCCATGAGTTCTATTTCTTCCCGAGGCACCATGACAAACTCACCTTCAATCCTCGCCGATACGGTGGGATTGACGAACCGATCCTTTTCATCCAAGGGGGCATTCGCCTGAGCGATTGGATGGTCTTTTTCTTCCAACGCGCTCATGAACCGCACCTCCTCGGTGACCTTACTGCCCTTCACCACCCGGTAGGGGGTTTCGATGAACCCGAACCGGTTCACCCGAGCGTAGGTGCTGAGTGATACGATGAGTCCGATGTTTGGACCTTCCGGCGTTTCGATCGGACATATTCGTCCATAATGCGTGGGATGCACATCGCGAACTTCAAATCCTGCTCGCTCTCGAGTCAAGCCGCCCGGCCCCAAGGCACTCAATCGCCTTTTATGGGTTACCTCCGAAAGCGGGTTGGTCTGATCCATGAACTGGGATAATTGGCTGGTCCCAAAAAATTCCTTAACCACCGCGGATACGGGTTTGGAGTTGATCAGATCATGCGGCATGAGCGTGTCGATTTCCTGAAGACTCATTCGCTCTTTGATGGCCCGTTCCATTCTAACCAATCCCACCCGATATTGATTTTCCAACAGTTCCCCGACCGCTCTGACTCGTCGGTTCCCCAGATGGTCAATATCGTCGGCCGCCCCTTGATTATCTTTCAACTCGACCAACGTCTTCGTGGTCAACAGCAGATCTTCCTTCATCAGCGTACGCACGTCGAGCGGAACATCTTGCCCCATGCGGATATTCATCTTTAACCGGCCCACCGCGGACAGGTCATAGTGAGAAGGACTGAAGAAAAGCTGATTGCACAGATCACGTGCCACTTCAATGGTGGGCGGATTACTCGGTCGGAGCCTTCGGTAGATTTCCAAAAGCGCCTCGTCGTTACTTTCCACCTTGTCCACCAAGAGGGTTTTCCTTATGGAGTCACTGGACGTAATATTGTCGATAAAAACAATATCAAAGGACTTAACTTTCGCGTTTAAGATCTTTTCAAACACCTCATCGTCAATCGCCTCGTTATAAGAGGCGATGGTTTCTCCACTTTCCGGATCAACGAGGCCGGCGGCCAAAACCTTATCACGGATATCTTCGAGATCTATGGGGATTCGTTCCAGTCCGGCCTCCTTTAGCTGTCTGACGGCCTTCTTGGTAAATCGCTTTCCCTTTTTGACCACAACCTCCCCGGTATCGGGATGCTTGACCGTTTTTGAGGCCCTTTGCCTCCGAATGAGATTCTCGTCAAAGACTTTGTAAAGGCGTTTGCCCTCCACGATGATCCGCTCGATATCGTAGAAATATGCCAGAATCTCTTCTCCGGAATACCCGAACGCCTTTAGAAGTAAAGTGGCCGGAAATTTCCGTCGCCGGTCGATCCGCACATTTACGATGTCTTTCGGATCCACCTCTAAGTCTATCCAAGAGCCTCGAACCGGAATGATGCGTGCGGTATAGATGATCTTTCCGCTCGAATGGGTCTTTCCCTTGTCATGGTCAAAAAACACTCCGGGCGACCGGTGGAGCTGACTGACGATGACCCGCTCCGTACCATTGATGATAAACGTACCCCGACTGGTCATCAGCGGAATGGTGCCGAAATAGATTTCTTGTTCCTTGATATCGCGTATGTTTTGGACGCCCGTTTCCTTGTCGGTCTCATATATGACCAACCGAACGGTAATGCGAATCGGCACCTCGAACGTGAGGCCCTTATGCAGACACTCCCGCTCATAATACTTGATCTCTCCGAAACTATATGAAACAAACTCGAGGCAGGCGGTTCCCGTGAAGTCCCGAATGGGAAAAACACTGTTGAAGGCCGCTTGTAAGCCCACGTCCTCTCTCTTTTCCGGAGAAACGCCCCACTGAAGCAACCGGGAATAAGAATCCCGCTGCATCTCGATCAGGTTTGGAAAGGTGACAATCCTTGGGATGGTTCCAAAGCTCCTTCTTGGCCGCTTCGTCGACAATAGCCTGTTTCCCATAACATCTCCTTAGTATTGAAGCCGATACTCGTCGGTTCCTTGAACAGATTACCCGTTACTTGATCTCGGCGGTCGCTCCAGCTTCTTCCAACTGCTTGACCACATCATCAGCGTCTTCCTTGGAAACGCCTTCTTTCACCGGCTTGGGTGCTTCGTCCACGAGGGCCTTCGCCTCCTTCAGTCCCAGGCCGGTAATGGCACGAATGGCCTTTATTACCTGAATCTTCTTGTCACCGATAGCCGTCAACACCACGTCAAATTCCGTCTTTTCTTCCTCCTGCGCGGCTTCTCCACCTGCAGCCGGTGCAGCCGCCACTGCCATAGGAGCAGCCGCAGAAACGCCGAACTTGTCTTCAAGCTCCTTGACGAGCTCGGACAACTCGAGCACGGACATATTTGAAATAAACTCTACCACGTCGTCCTTCGTTACATCAGCCATTATTCATTTCCTCCTGTTTTCTCGCTATCACACCGCATGGCAAGCCTTATCACCATCACGATCCAATTTGATATTCATGAGAATCAACCGGTACGTATTCAGCTGTTCCCCTGGGATTCCTTTTGTTCCTTCACGGCATTCAAGACATTCACAAACGCCCTGGGCACACCGCTGAGGACCGACACAAAGGACCTGGCAGGTCCATTGAAGACGGACAACAACTGGGATAACAACTCCTCTCTGGACGGCAGTCTGGAAAGGGCCTTTATGCCATCCTCATCGATGAATTTGCCCCCCAGCACACCGGCCTTGAGTTCCAAGGCCGGATGGTCCTTACCAAACTTGGTCAATACCTTGGCAGGCGCCACCGGGTCCTCGTAACTGACCGCCACCGCTGACGGCCCAACGAAATGGTCCTTCAACAGGGCCATATCCGTTCCCTCTGAGGCACGCAACATCAGCGTATTCTTAACGACCTGATATTCAACGGACGCCTCTCTCAATTGAACGCGCAATTCGTTCATGGCGGCCGTATCAAGTCCGCGATAGTCGGTAAGGACTACCGCTTCGGCCTTAGAGAATTTGTCGTTCAGTGCCTCGACTACGTTTTGTTTTTCTGCTTTTTTCAAAAGCCTCTCACCCCTCCTTTCTTGTTTGCCGAACCGCAGGACAAACAAGCCAAACCGGGAATGGCCTCATGTCGCCGGATGCCCGCATGTGTAAACAACTCGGGGCCCCACGCGCATGATTACGGGGACAGAAACTGTCTCACCAGGCCTTTCACGGTTTAAATTGCCTGCGAAGAAGGCATACCTGCGGTCTCTGACAGTTTATATGCTCTTATTTACACGCTTGTGCTTTATTTTAGAATCGTCTTTACATAGGCAGGATCTATCTTCACACCGGGTCCCATGGTAGTGGAGACGGAAATTCCTTTCAAATAGGTCCCTTTGCTACTGGTCGGTTTGAGTCGCGTAATGGTGTCAAAAAAAGACCTCAGGTTTCCCAAGAGCTTGTCCACTCCGAAGGAAACCTTTCCCACCGGCGCATGCACCACCCCCGCCCGCTCAACTCTGAAATCAATTTTGCCGGCCTTCAATTCCTGAACGGCTTTCTCCACTTCAAAGGTTACCGTCCCGGTTTTTGCATTGGGCATCAACCCTCGGGGACCGAGAATCTTGCCGATTCGACCCACGACACTCATCATGTCCGGGGTGGCCACGGCCTTGTCGAACTCAAGCCATCCGCCCTGGATCTTTTCCACAAGTTCGTCATTGCCCACAAAATCGGCGCCGGCATCCCGGGCCTCTTTTTCCTTTTCCCCTTTGGCAAAAACCAAAACCCGCACCTCTTTGCCCGTACCGTTGGGCAGTACCACGGATCCGCGAACCATCTGATCGGCGTGTCTGGGATCCACCCCAAGGCGCACCGCCACATCCACCGTCTCATCAAACTTCGCGTACGACATATCCAAAGCCAGCTTTATGCCGTCCGCAAAGTCATAGGCCTTAGTCAAATCCACTTCTTTTGATGCCGCAATGTACTTGTTGCCCCGTTTGCTCATTATAAATTCTTAAACCCCTTTCACCATCATACGACTTCAATCCCCATACTGCGGGCTGTTCCTTCAATAATCTTGCAGGCCTGATCCAAATCGTCGGCATTTAGATCCACAAGCTTGGTCTTGGCAATCTCCTCGATCTGCGGCCGGGTCACTTTCCCAACCTTTTCTTGATTGGGAACCCCGGACCCTTTGGCAATCTTGGCAGCCTTCTTTAACAAGATCGAAGCGGGAGGCGTCTTGGTAACAAAAGAGAAAGAGCGATCCTGGTATACGGTGATAATTACCGGAATAATCATCCCTTCCTCGCCTGTGGTTTTTGCATTGAAGGCCTTGCAAAACTCCATAATGTTGACCCCGTGCTGACCCAGCGCCGGGCCGATCGGCGGAGACGGATTCGCCTGACCTGCGGGGACCTGCAACTTGATGGAACCGATTATTTTCTTAGCCATACCGATATACTCCTAAATCTATTTTGTCTGCCTTTCCCTACGGACAACAGACCGGCGTCCCTCCCGCAGGGAAAAAAACCGCCTATACCTTCATCACCTGAACAAATTCCAGCTCCACGGGCGTGGGACGGCCGAAAATACTCACCAACACCTTTATCTTGCCTTTGTCGGGCTTCACATCTTCCACAGTTCCCGTAAAGTTGGTAAAGGGACCGTCGACCACCCTCACCTCATCACCCGTTTCAAAGGAATACTTCGGTTGCGGTTTTGTTTTGCCCGCTTCCACTTGATTGATTATTTGCTCCGCCTCTGCGTCCGTAAGGGGCGCAGGGACGTCCCTGCCTCCCAGAAACCCGGTCACTTTAGGTGTATCTTTCACCATGTGCCATGTTTCTTCCGTCAGGTCCATTCGTACCAGGATATATCCCGGGTAGAATTTCCGCGATGAGGTCTTCTTCTTGCCCTTTACCAGTTCGACCACTTGTTCAGTGGGAATCAAGATTTCCCCGAATTTATCACCATGCGGAGAAGCGGCGATTTGCTCCTGAAGGGCAATCTTCACTCTGTTTTCATATCCGGAATAGGTGTGAACCACATACCATTTCAAAACCACGCTGTAACCTCACTGAAAAAACGCTATTGCAAAACAAGGCCGACCAAGGAGGATAATCCCATGTCCACCAACCCCAAGAAAGCCGAGACGATGATAACCAAAACAATGACCACGACTGTAGAGGCCATCGTCTCCTTCCTGGAAGGCCAATTGACCTTTTTCAGCTCGACCTTGGCCTCTCGGAGAAACTGCACACTCTTGGCCCACCAGGAAAGCTGAATCTTGCGTTCCGAAGGCTTGGCGGCTTTGGGTTGCTCCTTTTTCGCCGGTATCGGTTTATTCGGCTCGGCGGCCTTGTCCGGCGCTTTAGGAGCCTCAGCCGCCCCCTGGGTTTCCGGCTGTCGATTCTCGCTCTTGGAAGCCTTCTTTTTTCCTGTCTTTTTTGCCGATGCCGGCCTTTTGCGTTTAAGCCGTCCCATGAATTCCCTTTTTCACAAAACGAGGCAAGGCCCACGGCCTCGCCCGGTATCAAGTCCCAAAAATTTTTGGATGGCAGGCCAGGAGGGATTCGAACCCCCATCACCCGGATTTGGAGTCCGGTGCTCTAGCCGTTAGAGCTACTGGCCTGCAAACCTAGCCTCCATCCACAAATGGCCCTTGTTGACAATCTATGCAATCACCCATGAATAACCGCCACTTTGAACATCATCACTTGGTTTCTTTATGCAGGGTATGGCTGCGACAAAACCGACAATACTTTTTAAACGACAGTTTGCCCTGCGTGGTTCTCTTGTTCTTGGTGGTTGTGTAATTGCGCCGCTTGCATTCGCTACAGGCCAGCGTAATGATAATTCTCACGGGGTCCTCCTACTCGATTATTTCGCTGATGACGCCGGCACCTACCGTACGACCCCCTTCACG
>CAYTTQ010000067.1:0-13501 GCA_964440795.1 uncultured Desulfobacterales bacterium
CGGGCGGAAGCCGAGATGGCAAAATGTGAAGTTATTTTTGCGCGAGCCCTAAGCTCTTTAAACACCTGCGATGGGATATAAAGGCCGCCGGTGGCACAGATACATGATTCGCCCTATTTTCATCTGGTCCGGCGAGCGCTATATTCGCGTTAAAGGATCTTACGATTTCATCGAAGGTCCATGAGAAACATGTCGGAACCGGAAGGAGGAGAGAGATGCTGCGAAGCCTAAAGGAGATAATCAAATACGAATTGTCGGCAAAAAACGGCAAACTGGGACGATGCAAAGATTTTCTCTTTGATGAAGAAAAGTGGACAATCCGGTATATCGTGGCGGACACAGGGAAATGGCTCCCCGGCAAAAAAGTACTCATATCTCCCATTTCCTTGGGGGAAGTCGATTCCCGTGCGCACACCCTCTCTGTAAAACTGACCCAGAAGGAAGTCGAAGAAAGCCCCCCACTGGATGAAGACGCCCCGGTGTCAAGACGGTATGAACAAAAGTGGCTGCAATACTATGGGTGGCCGAATTATTGGTACGGTGACAGCCTCTGGGGTCCGACGGATTATCCGGTGGAACTCTACTTGGAAAGAAAACAAGATCTCGACGAGGAACTGGAAGAGCCGGAAGACACGCAGCTGCGCTCCGTTTGGGAAGTGACGGGATATCACATCCACGCAGTGGATGGAGACATCGGCCATGTAGAGGACTTCATCGTCGACGACAAAACCTGGGTCATCCGTTACATGATCGTGGACACTCGAAATTGGCTACCCGGCCGAAAGGTCCTGATCAGACCGACCTGGATTCAGTCCATCGTGTGGGCGGAAAACAAAGTCTATGTGGACGTCACGAGTGACGCCATCCGTAAGAGCCCCGAGTACGATCCGGATCAACCGGTGAGTCGGGAATACGAATCCCGGCTTCATGAACACTACGGCCAATCAAAATAGTCCCGTAACTCCCGCATTCCCCAATCCTGCCATCCGAATTTTGCCGTTGACTCTCAAACAATTGTTTGATACGATCGTTTGAATCAATCCCGATTTACTGGGGTCAATTGGGGCAAAATGCGACATCTATTTCGAAACCTCTAAATTTTCCAGGACCGGCAATGGCTCAAACCGATACGGAAACGACGGATCTCACTGCGGAGCGTCTACTCAAAGAGGCTGAAACGCTGTTCGCCAAAAAGGGATTCGAAGGGGTCAGCGTACGGGAAATTACCACCCAAGCCAAGTGCAACCTGGCAGCGGTCAATTACCATTTTGGAAACAAGAAAAACCTCTATTTAGAGGTCTTTCGCTGTCGTTGGGTGCCCAGGGCGAAACGATTGCAACAACAGTTCAAAACCGGACTCCCGCCGAATCCATCTTTGCAGGATTTACTGGAATCCCTCGCCCGGGCCTTTTTGGCGGGCCCCATCTCGGATGAAGACCGCTGTTGTCATTTTCAGCTCATGTCCCGGGAACTCGGGCAGCCCACGGAGGCCTTCGATATGGTGGCCGACAAGGTCATGCAGCCCTTTTTCGCAGAGCTGGCCCAGCGATTTGATTTATCATTGGGAAAAGACTGTGAAAAAGATGCCTTGATCCTCGATCTCTTGAGTGTTTTTGCCATGGTCCTCTATTTTAGTTTCGCCCGGGAGGCGGTCACGCGCATAACCGGCCATTCCTACGATGAACGGTTCAAGAACCGCCTGGTCAAACAGATTACCGCATTTTCCCTTAGAGGACTGCAGGGAGACCCCTCTTGAAACGGACCGGCGTTTTCATACTACTGGCGGTATGCGCCTTATCCGCCTCCGCCTGCATGAAGCTGGGCCCCGATTACCAGCGACCGGACCGGCCGTTTAAAACGCCGCAGAGCTATCAGCATGGGACCGATACGGCGTCGCCCGGAGTCCCCGACCATACCTGGTGGGAGGTCTTCGGTGACTCCCGATTGAACGCAATGGTGGAAGAGGTATTACAAAAAAACCTGGACCTTAAGCAGGCAGCCGCCAAAATTCTGGAGCTGGAAGCCCAATTCAATCGGACCCGAGCGGACCGTTTTCCCGAATTAAACCTTCAAACGGAAGCCCAACGAAGGCGCCAAGTGGCTACCCGGTCCATCCCGGGGCTGTCTTCGAATCGGGAAATCACCAGCTACAATCTTTCTTTTCCGGCCTCCTTTGAGCTGGATCTTTGGGGCCGCCTGGCTCGCGCCGACCAAGCGGCTCGAGCAGACCTCCTGACGGCAAGAGAAAACCGGCACACGCTGACGCAAACGATTATCGCTGAGACCGTCAGCCTCTATTTCAAGATGGAATCACTGGAGCGGCGTATCCGGATCAATCGACAAACCGTCGAAAACTATGAGAAAAATCTGGACCTGGTAAAATCCCGCTACCGCCGGGGGTTGGTAGACGCCTTCAACCTGGTACGGGCCCGACGTACCGTCAGCCAAGCCAAATCCCTTTTACCGGATTTGGAAGAAGAACTGGGAACCACCCAACAGGCCCTTTCCGTTCTTCTTGGGCGATACCCGAAAACCCACCCGGCCCGCCGTCAGCCGGAGGCCTATTTCCAAAGTTTGGAGCCGGTTCCGCCCGGACTTCCGTCGGCGCTTCTTTTGCGAAGACCGGACATCCGTGTCGCAGAGGCCAAACTGAGGGCCTTAAACGCCAGGATCGGTGTAGCCAAGGCCGGTCGATTCCCCCGTGTAACGTTAACAGGCAGCCTGGGCTACACCAGCGACGAACTCGATAACCTTTTTACACCGGCAAACCATTTATGGAGTATCGCTGCAGGTCTGGTCCAGCCCCTATTCGACGCAGGTCGGCTCAAGTCCGTCCAAAGGGCGGCGGAGGCCAGATACAAACAAGGGGTTATCGAGTACGCAAAGGTGGTTTTGAAGGCCTTTTCGGAAGTGGAAGGAGCGCTCCTCACTCGCAAGAAACAGCTGGAGCGGCGACGCCTTCTTCTTGACTTTGTGTCCGAAGCCAAAGCCGCTTACGAGATGGCCCGGGAACGGTACGCTCGCGGTGTAACCGGTTACTTGAACGTACTCGATGCTCAAAGAAGCTATTTTCAAGCCCAAGAGAATTTGGTGCTGGCCGAATTGGCCATCTTGACCAACCGGGTCACACTCCATCGGGCACTCGGCGGGGGCTGGGGATCGACAACCCCGCCACACGAAAACAAGGAGACAATCGAAAGCGCCGCGAAAGCACCGGCGCCTGGAACCCATATTACCCAAACAGGACAAACGCAATGAACCGGTTAAAGAAACACGCGCTGCATATCTTGGTTACCCTTGGTATTCTCCTCGTCGGCCTGGTCGCAATGAGAACGTTGTCTTTGAGCAAGAAGGAAATAAAAAAGGTGCCCCGCACCGTGGACCCCCCCATGGTCCGGATAATGACGGTTCAAACACAAAGACAGCAGATACACATCCAGGGGGAGGGAACGGTCAGCGCCGTTCGAGAGGTCAACCTCATCCCCCAGGTCTCCGGAAAGGTTGTCTACGTGGCCCCCTCCCTCACCAACGGCGGGGAATTTGAAGAGGGAGACACACTCCTGCAAATCGACCCCCGGGACTATGAGCTTGCCATCACACTTGCCGAAGCCGGCGCCAAGGATGCCCAAAGCAACCTGGAGCTGATGCAACAGGAAGCGGCGGCAGCTCGTGAAGAGTGGAACCGCCACGGCATGGGAACCACAACGGCCGACAGGTCTCCCCCGCCCTTGGTCGTCAAGGAGCCGCAGTTGGCCGCTGCCGAGGCCCGACTCAGTGCCGCTAGGGCCGACCTGTCCAAAGCCCGCCTGGCTTTGGAGCGAACCACGCTCCGGGCCCCCTTTGCCGGAAGGGTCAGCCAGGAACAGGTGGACATAGGTCAATACGTGGCGCCGGGGACCCGTCTTGCGACACTCTATGCCACAGATGCCGTGGAAATCGTGGTTCCCTTGGAAAACAACAAACTACGCTGGTTTGAGGTACCCGGCTTCACTTCGCAAGACCAGTCGGGGTCACCGGCGGCCGTGCAGAGCGCCATTGCCGGCAACCCGGCCACGTGGCCGGGAAAGGTCGTTCGCTCCCAAGGTAAACTCAACGAACGGACCCGGATGATCAATGTGGTTGTTCAAGTGCCGGATCCATATAGCCGCCGCCCTCCGCTCGTTCCCGGACTCTTTGTTACCGTCGACATAACCGGACACGTCCTGCCGCACACCGCCGTCATTCCCCGCTCGGCGGTTCACGATGGTGATGTGGTATGGGTTATCGATAACGAAGACCGGCTCGTTTTCAGATCGGTGGACGTGGCCCTCTTCCAGGGTCATCAAGCCATCGTCCGGTCAGGCCTGACCGATGGTGAAAAACTCGTGCTCACCCCGCTCAAGACCGTCACGGACGGCATGAAAGTCCGCATCACCCCGTCGGGAGACAAAGCTCAGGAGTCACAGATGTCATGAAATCGATCGTCGCCTGGTTCGCCGGAAATCATGTGGCCGCCAATCTACTCATGCTGTTTATCCTTTTGGCGGGCACGGTAACCGGCCTGAGCATGAAACTCGAGGTCTTTCCGGAAACCGATCTGGACCGAATCACTATCAGTGTGGCCTACCCCGGAGCATCCCCTGCGGAAGTGGAAGAGTCGATCCTTATCCGGATTGAAGAGAAGGTTGCCGGATTGGAAGGGATTAAACGCATCGATTCCGAGGCACGGGAGGGACTCGCATCACTGACTATCGAAGTCATGCCGGATTGGGATCTGCAGGAACTCCTGGACGACGTGAAAGCCGAGGTGGACCGGATCACAACCTTTCCCGGCGAAGCGGAAGAACCCATCATCCGGGAAGTCACCCGGCGGGTGCAGGTCGCCAATGTGGCGGTATACGGGGATGCACCCGAGTTCACTATCAAACGCATCACGGAAAACCTCAAGGACGACATTACCAACCTGCCGGGTATAACGTACGCCACTTTGTTCGGTATCCGAGAGGCGGAAATTCACATTCAAATCTCCGAACAAACCCTTCGCCGTTACGGACTGACTTTGGGAGCCGTTGCACAAGCGGTTCGCCGGACAAGTCTTGATCTTCCCGCGGGGAGTATCGAAACGCAAGGCGGGGAGATTCTGATTCGCACCAAGGGCAAACGGTATTATGCGGCTGACTATGCCGACGTCCCTATCATTACGGATCCCAACGGTACCGTCATCCCGCTGGGCCGGATCGCCGAACTCAAAGACGGCTTTGAGGACGTGGATCTGGCAACGCGCTTTCACGGCAGACGCTCCGGGGTAATCCAGGTCTACCGGGTAGCCGATCAGAATGCCCTCACCGTGGCGGACACCGTAAAACGCTATGTGGACCAAATCAGACCCAACTTGCCCCATGGCATCGATGTGGATGTCTACCGGGATCGGTCCGAGATATTGCGTAGCCGTCTCGATTTGCTGTTGCGAAATATGGCCATCGGGCTGGTGCTGGTGAGCATCCTCTTGGGCATCTTTCTCGACCTGCGACTCGCTTTTTGGGTGACTCTGGGAATACCGATTTCCTTTGCCGCCGGGATCCTGATGCTGCCCCGATTGGATGTGTCCATCAACATGATTTCTCTCTTTGCCTTTATCACCGTCCTGGGCATCGTGGTGGACGATGCGATCGTGGTGGGAGAAAACATCTTTCGCCAGCAGGACGAGGGTAACGAGGGCCTTCAGGGGTCTATCACGGGAGCGATAGAAGTCGGCCGTCCGGTCATATTTGCCGTGCTCACCACCGTGGCCGCTTTTTGGCCCTTGTTGATGGGAACCGGTTCCATGGGCAAAGTGATGAGAAACATCCCCTTGGTGGTTATCGTGGTGTTGCTCGGCTCCTTGATCGAATCCCTTTTGATTCTGCCGTGTCACTTGTCAGGGGTCAAACGGCGCAAACAATCCGCCAAAACGGCGCGCCGGTCACAGAAAAGGATGTCCGTCTGGCTGAAACGCATCATAAACGGACCCTACCACACGGTGGTCGACTTCTGTGTCAGATGGCGTTATGCCACACTGGCCTCGAGTCTGACCGTCCTCCTTCTCATGCTGGGTGTGTGGAAAGGCGGCTTTCTCAAATTTACGCTCTTTCCGGAAGTGGAGAGCGATTTATTGGTGGCGTCACTGACCATGCCCACAGGCACCCCCTTTGAACGGACCGAACGCATCGCCGTTCGGCTCGAACAGGCGGCGGAAAAAGTCCTCAAGAAAGCGGACCAAAACCGGCGTGAAGGCGCACCGCCCCTATTTAAGCACAGTATCACATCCATCGGTCGTCTCGCCGGCGGCCGGGGTCCCATGGGCGCCGGACCTCAATCGGGCAGCCATCTGGCAGAAGTAAAGGTGGAAATTCTGGAGGGGGAGCAGCGTCACATCAGCGCCAAAGAACTGGTCAGACGGTGGCGGGATGAGGTCGGAACCATACCGGATGCCGAGGCCTTGTCTTTTCAGAGTGCGCTGTTTACGGCGGGCAATCCGGTTGAAGTTCACCTCTCTTTGCGGGATCACGATCGCCTCGTCCAAGCGGCGGACACGCTCAAAGCAAGGCTGGGTCAATACAACGGCGTGTTCGATATTACGGACAGCTTCCTTCCCGGTAAGATGGAAATGCAGCTCGAACTGGAACCGACGGCCCGCAACTTGGGGCTGAAACTCGAAGATCTGGCCCGGCAGGTCCGCCACGCCTTTTATGGCGCCGAAGCGTTGCGTATTCAGCGTGATAAAGACGAGGTCAAGGTGATGGTCCTTTATCCGGAATCGGAACGGGATGCACTGAGTAACATCGAAGAAATGCGGATTCGCACCCCCGACGGCAACGAAGTGCCTTTCCCGGAAGTAGCGAGTGTAAAGATGGAACGGGGATACACCTCGATCGTTCGGGCCCAACGCCAACGGGTGATCAAAGTCATGGCCGACGTGGACGTAACCGTGGCCAACGCCAATGAAATCCGAATGGACCTGCAGGCGCGGGTGTTGCCTGAACTCAAGAAGGGTTATTCCGGACTCCGGTACGCCATCGAAGGGGCCGGAAAAGAACAAAAGGAATCGTTGCAGGATGTGGTCAAAGGCTTCATCGTGGCCATCTTTGCCATTTATGCCCTCTTGGCCATACCCTTTCGGTCCTTCACTCAACCCTTCGTGGTCATGGCCGCCATCCCCTTCGGCCTGATCGGCGCCCTGCTCGGTCATTTGGTAATGGGACACGACCTGAGCCTCCTGAGCATGTTCGGCATCGTCGGTTTGGCCGGCGTGGTGGTCAACGATTCCTTGGTACTCATCGATGCCACGAACCGGATCCGCGGCGAAGGCTACATCGCCCACGACGCCATCACCGCCGCCGGGCGGATGCGTTTCCGAGCGATTATCCTTACCTCGTTGACCACATTTGCCGGGCTGACCCCCATGCTGCTGGAAAAGAGCCTGCAGGCCCAGTTCCTGATTCCTATGGCTATCAGCCTCGGTTTCGGCGTCCTCTTCGGCACGGTGATTACCCTGGTCCTGGTACCCTGTCTCTATATGATCTTGGAAGACATCCACGATCGGGCAAGCGATTTTCGCCGGAAGCTACCGGATTAGGTTGAAGCGGGTCAGCGGAATGAAAAAAGAAGGACTTGACAACGTTCCCATAAAAGGCTAGCCTATCGTATAGTAACAATCAGGGACATTGGAGCATATGAAACAGCCCACAAATGATCGCAGCTTTTTTTCTTTTGGACGTTTCTTTTTTATCTTTAGAAACGTCCACCTGGTTGTCTAGGCCGAAACGCCGACCGATACCCCGGGTGGACCTAAGTCTGCCCGGGGTTTTTTATGCCCTAAAAGCCTCGGGGATTTCCCCCGGGGCTTTTATTATTTGAAGGGCACTCCGGTCATTACAAAGCCCGGCACACCAACCGGAAGTAAATAACTTAGGAGGATGTGGATCATGATTTTGGTACTGGAAAACAACATTGCGCAGGAAGCGAAGAACAAGATCTTAAACCTGCTTAGAGAAGGGGGATGCATCGTCCGCGAGATGTCCGAGTCGGGACAGTCGGTCATCGGGGCCACGGGAAACGCCGGCTACGACACTGCATTTTTCGAAAACCTGCCCGGAGTGGAAAAGGTCATTCCCATCGCCACCTCATTCAAGCTGGTGAGCCGGCAGATGCACACCCAAGATACCGTGGTCAATGTGGGCGATGTGGCGCTGGGGGGAGAACGCATTGTGGTCATCGCCGGGCCCTGTGCGGTGGAAAACCGGGATCAGGCGCTCACCGTCGCCCGGGAAGTCAAAAAATACGGTGCGGTCCTCTTTCGGGGCGGGGCGTTCAAGCCCCGAAGTTCACCCTACTCCTTCCAGGGCTTAGGCGAAGAAGGCCTCAAGATCCTGGCCGAGGTGCGGGACCGGACCGGCATGGGAGTGGTCACGGAAATCACCTCTCCGTCTCAGGCGGATATGATGATGAAATATGTCGACGTGGTACAGATCGGTGCCCGGAACATGCAAAACTTCGAACTCCTGAAATGTGTAGGGCGCCTGGGTAAACCGGTCGTGTTGAAACGGGGGCTTTCCGCCACGATCGAAGAGTGGCTGATGTCGGCGGAATACATCCTCTCCGAAGGAAACGACAAGGTCATTCTCTGTGAGCGGGGCATTCGCACCTTCGAACCGTACACCCGAAACACGTTGGATCTGTCGGCCATCCCGGTAATCAAAGCCCTGACCCATCTGCCGGTGGTTATCGACCCGAGCCATGCCACAGGCATCCGGGAAAAGGTCAGCCCTATGGCCCGCGCCGCCATCGCCGCCGGCGCGGACGGGCTGATGATAGAGGTTCACCATGATCCGGACCGGGCCCTTTCCGACGGGGCCCAGAGCCTCTACCCGAAGCAGTTCGGCCGTCTGATGCGAAACATCTATGTCATCGCCCCCGTGGTGGGCAAACAGCTCGACTTCGCTTACTTGGATAAGGTCAAGGCAGTGGATCACCGCAAGAAAGCCAATGGCAAGGGAACGGAAAAGGCGGGTTTTCTGGGAGAAATGGGCACCTTCAGTCACAAAGCGTGCACACAATATTTCGGATCCCAGGTAGATCCGGTACCCATGCCTTCGTTCAGGGCCATCTTTGAGGCCATAAACGCAGGCAAAACCGATTTCGGTGTGGTCCCCCTGGAAAACTCACTCGCGGGAAGCGTCCACGAAAACTACGATCTGCTCTTGGAATATGATCTGAAGATCATCGGAGAAATCACCTTGCGCATCATACACAACCTGGCAGGCCTCCCGGGGGCCACACTCGAAGAGATCCAACGGGTCTATTCCCATCCTCAGGTCTTTCAGCAGTGCCGAAACTTTTTGGAACAACACTCCAACTGGGAACTCTTCTCCTCAAAAGACACCGGTGCGGCCATTGCCGACGTAAAGAAAGAAAAGAGTCTTCACAACGCGGCCATCGCCAGCAAGGAGGCGGCAGACATGAACGGGATGACCGTGATCGAAGAGGGGATTGAAACCAACCCGAGAAACTACACCCGTTTCGTCATCATTGCAAATGAACCGTTTCAAGAGGGGCCCAAGACCAAGTCGTCGCTCATCTATTCGGCGGGAAATCGTCCGGGCGCCCTATTCGAGACACTCAAGATATTCGCCGGACACCATATTAATCTGGTCAAACTCGAATCGAGACCGATTCACGGAAAACCGTGGGAATATATGTTCTACGTGGATGTGGAAGCCGACGCGCTGGCGGAATCCTTTAAACCCGTATTGGATGCCCTGGAGGAAACAACGGACTATCTCCGGGTACTTGGCACGTATTAGACCGGACCAAAAAGGTGACGCCTCAGGGGGAAAGTCATTTTTCTTCCTGCAGACCCTTGAATACCTCATTGCCTTGAATCCAGGCGTCGGAGGGTTCCGGATGGTCGAAGTAGTCGACCAGCGCCCTGGCGATGGTCATTTCCCGGGTTTGACACCCCATTTCGGCACAGGTCCGCCGCAACGCCGATCTCACTGCCTGAAAGACATAATATCGATGGGAATATCCCACAAAAGCCACCTTTGACCGCCTGGCCCTCACGGCTTCTTTGCATCCCTGCCTGTCCAGGGAATGAAGGGCCCTACAAATCAAGGGACGCACATCATAGACACTGCACCGGTCATCTTCCAGAAAGACACAGGGGGTCTCGTGGAGAACCCCTGCTCTGTGTGAAACCGATTTTCCATCTCTCAAGTTCAAGATCCGGTCGGTTCGCTCCAGCAGTCTCACCGCCTCGGTTTCGCTGAATGAATGCTTGGCATGATGGCCGATCAACACGGCCTCGGCAGGACTCAGAATGACTTCATAATGACAACAATGGGCACACCCGGCACGGCAAGCGATTTTTTCCTCCACCGGGGTCTTGGCCTCATATTCCTCGATCACTTGATCGCCAAAGGCTAAAGACCGCAACACAAACCGTCTCGCCCCCATGCCCGTCCGCCCGCCGGCCAGGGCCTTTGAGGCGATTTTCCTTACGGCCACATGAAAAAGTTCATCTCCGTCTTCGACCGTAGCCGGATGGCCATCCTGCTCGGTGTTCTCGCTTAGGGACATATTCGCGTCGAATCCTTACTTTCTGAAAAGGGCCTCACGACCTGTAAAACGCCTATCCTTAAATCATTATTACAAAACCCCTGCCCAAGCAAGCCAAATTGCCCCCAAACCCACTATCTCCGCCTTGCCCTTTGGCGGCGTTTCATATAGTGTACCCGGGCATGAAACTGATCGTAGCCATCATCGGACGGCCGAATGTCGGCAAGTCCACGCTGTTCAATCGCCTCACACGGTCCAAAACAGCCTTGGTGGACGACTTACCCGGAGTCACCCGCGATCGCATTTATGGAGATGCCTGTTGGGACGGCCTCACTTTCACGGTGGTTGATACCGGCGGGTTTCCGGAATTCGAATCCCAAGACTTCGCCCCCCTCGTACGCTATCAAGTCGAGCAGGCCATCGAAGCGGCGGATGCCATTTTGATGCTTTTTGACGGCCGACAAGGCGTTACCCCATCGGACAAGGATCTGGCCCAACGGTTACGGGAGACCCGGAAAGCCGTTTTTTATTGTGTCAACAAGATAGACGGCCCCCAACAAGAATCACTCTTATCCGATTTCTATGCCCTAGGTATAGATCGCTTCTACCCGCTGTCGGCGGAGCACGGATACGGTCTCCAGAGCTTGATGGACGAATTGATTGCAACCTTCCCCGCAGGTGAGGAGGCGGAACCGGGGGGCCGACAGGTTCGCCTGGCGGTCGTGGGTCGTCCCAACGTCGGAAAGTCTTCCTTGATAAATTGCCTGTTGGGCGATAACCGCTTGGTGGTCAGTGAGCAACCCGGAACGACCCGCGATGCCGTTGACACGGTCTGCAAAGTGGACGACCAGGAATATCTCCTGATTGACACGGCCGGGATTCGCAGGAAGAAGAGCGTACGCCAAAAACTGGAGAAATTTTCCATCCTCAAGTCTCTCAAGAGCTTGAACCGGTGTCATATTGCTGTTCTAATGCTGGATGCCGCCGCCGGCGTAACCGATCAGGATGTCCGCATTGCCGGTTATATCGCGGAACGGCGACGAGCATGTATGGTCCTGCTAAACAAGTGGGACCTGATCGAAAAGGACCCCACTACGGCCAAGCAACACATCGACGCCGTCAAGTACCGGCTGAAATTCATGCGTTATGCCCCCGTATGGACCGCCTCTGCGCTGGAAGGTCGCCGTATCTTCCGGATCTTTGATCAGACAAGGACCTTGTATGAACAATATACCACCCGGATCGGCACGGGCCGACTGAACCGGATCATTCAAGACATCATCTATCACAATGAACCCACGGTCTATCGAGGGCGCCGCATCAAGTTTTATTATGCCACCCAAACGTATACGGCACCGCCCACGTTCGTTTGTTTCGTCAACTACCCCGAAGGCATTCATTTTTCTTACAAACGATACGTCACCAACCGGCTTCGAGAGATCGTGGGGATGGACAAGACCCCCGTACGCCTGATTTTCAGAAAACGGGAGAAGAAGTGAACGGGGCTGAAACCTGACAACTGACCACTGGCAACTGACTACTGATAACTGACACCTGAAACAATGGACCTATTCGAACACGCGGACACGGAAGCACGAAAAGAGGCCCAGCCCTTGGCCGAACGGATGCGGCCCCGCTATATAAACGAATTCATCGGGCAGCGGGACCTGATCGCCAAAGGGAGTCTGCTGCGAAACGCCATTGATGAGGACCGGCTTTTTTCGATGATTTTTTGGGGTCCGCCGGGATCGGGCAAGACCACGCTGGCCAGAATCATCTCTCGGGAGACCCGGTCTCACTTCGAAACCTTCTCCGCCGTGCTTTCCGGTATCAAAGAAGTTCGCCACGTAATCGACCGGGCCAAGGAAGCCCGGCAGTATTATCAGAAGCGTACGGTCCTCTTCGTCGACGAACTCCACCGGTTCAATAAGGCCCAACAGGACGCTTTCCTGCCCCACGTGGAAAGCGGGCTCCTGACCCTGATCGGGGCCACCACGGAGAATCCGTCTTTTGAGATTATCGCTCCCCTCCTGTCCAGGGTCCGCATCATGGTCCTCGAACCTTTTTCCAAGGAAGACCTGACCGAGATCCTCACCCGGGCGCTTAAAGACAAAAAGAACGGTTTGGGCGGATTGAAGCTCACCGTGGAACCCGATGCCCTTGACTACCTCGTCTGGGCGGCGGACGGTGATGCACGGGCGGCGCTCAACAACCTGGAGGCCGTCGCGTCCCTCGTTGTGGAAAAACCGGAAACGGAGCGAATGGTTACCGTCGAACTCGTGGAAAACGCCCTTCAAAAGAAGGCCCTGCGTTACGACAAGACCGGAGAAGAACATTATAACCTGATATCCGCCCTCCACAAGAGCCTGCGGGGCAGTGATCCGGACGCCGCCCTATATTGGCTCGCCCGAATGATCGCCGCCGGAGAAGACCCCCTCTATATCGCCCGCCGTATGGTCAGATTCGCTTCGGAAGACATCGGAAACGCCGACCCGCAGGCCTTGACTGTGGCCATGACCGCCATGCAGGCCTTCCACTTTATCGGCCTGCCGGAAGGCGACCTGGCCCTCGCCCAGGCCGCCGTCTATTTGGCCACAGCCCCCAAAAGCAACGCCCTCTATGCCGGCATGGGCAGCGTAAAGCGGAGCATCAAAGAAAGCGGCACCCTGCCCGTCCCCCTTCACATCCGAAATGCACCGACAAAACTCATGAAAGCGTTGGAATATGGAAAAGGCTACAAATACGCCCATGCCTATGAAGACGCCTACACTCCCCAGGATTATCTCCCGGAAGCGCTTCAAGGCACTATTTTCTATTCCCCTACCGATAGAGGCTACGAAAAGACCGTCAAGGAACGCCTCGCGAAATGGCGACGATTGCGGGAATCGGTGACGAAAGACACGTAGAAGGCAAGCCGGGGCGGGTC
>CAYTTQ010000068.1:0-13381 GCA_964440795.1 uncultured Desulfobacterales bacterium
CGGGCGGAAGCCGAGATGGCAAAATGTGAAGTTATTTTTGCGCGAACCCTAAGTGGGTGGGGTTGGGGTTGTACGTTTTATAGTTGGCCCAGTTCTACCGCATCGAGGGCCTCTTTGGCCTCGGTAAAACCGGGATCCAACTTTAAGGCCTGCCTGAAATACTTGGTGGCCCTGTTCAGGTTTTTCATGTCTACGTGAACCCGTCCGATATTGTAATATATGTGCGGGGTATTCGGATGAATCTTCAAGGCCTTTTCATAGTGGGCAAGGGCGGTGGCGGAATCTCCCCTTCTCCGATAGAGAACCCCCAGACTGTTATAGACGTTGACCGTGTCCGGGTGGAGTTCCAGGATTTCGTTTAGTATCTGTTCGGCATACTCGTCCTTTTCACTGGTCATGTAAATTTGCGCGGCTTCCTGCAAACACTCCTCAGCCTTGTCGGTCTCTCCCAACTCTCGGTACGCCCGCCCCATGGCTTCATACGCCTTGGCGAAGAACCGATCAAGCTGGGTAGCCTTTCTGAACGCCTTAATACCCTCTTGATACCGGCCCTGGGCCGTCTTGATGTAGCCGATGTTATAGTAAGTCTCCGCGCTCTCGCCCTCGGCCAAAATGTCTTGGAACACCTCCAGGGCTTTTTCCTGCTCTCCCGATTCCAAGAGCCCCATACCTTTATCAAACGAGACCTCTTCCGGGCTCGGCGGATGTTCACCGTTTATTTCCGCCATAATCGCCAACTTATCCTTGACGCTGTCCAGCGAAAAAGGACGCACCAAAAGCCCGCTGACGCCGGCCATCCCCGCCTCGAGAACCTTGGGCTTTGTAAATGCAGAATCCGACAGAAAAAACGGCAGGTTTGTATGCTTTTCATCGCTCCTAACGACACGCAAGAGCGCCAATCCCGTCATTTCCGGCATGTCCCACCCCGAAAACACCCCACTGTACCCCTTCACCCTGAGCATTGCCCAGGCCTCATTGGCACTGTTCACGGTTTGGACATCACTACACCCAAGATATTTCAGCGCATCCGTCAATTCTTTCAATGCCACGGAATTGTCATCAACCACCAAAAGAGACGTATCGCCCATGAGACCTCTTTATTGATCAAATATCGATTTATTCTTACCCCTGAGAGCCTGTCGGAGAACTTCCGGGTGAGCGGGTTTGATCAAAAATGCGAGTTCTCCAATCGGTTCCTATCATAGACCCCATACCTTGCTCGGGTAACTACCAGGTCTGTCAAACAAAATCAAGCAAACTCATCAGATAATGCTGGAAAAAACCACAAGACCCTTGTAAACTAATAGATGATGGACGAAGACGAAAAAGAGACTCAAAGTCCCGACGATGAAGGCCTGGAGCTGGACAAACTGGAAGTGCCCGACAGACCGGCCGAGGATCGTGCGCCCGAAAGCTCATCAACGGCGACCGCTTCGGATAACCCGGCCAAGACCCGTACGACACCCCGCTTCTATCTGCGCCTCCCCGCATTTGTTCTGGATAAGGCGTTTTTCATTCCGGTACTGACCGCTATCCTTATCTCTGCCTTGGTGTTGCTCGTTCCCTTCGAGGGGCTTTTCACCGAAGACAAGAATTCAGAGAACTCATCCATAGGCCGAATCGCCTACACCGTCTCCTCTTATTTGGGCGTTCGCCACACCGTCCGGTTTACACTCTTTGTCGAGTACACCGACACGGGGGAAAAACAGGCCTTTGTCCGATCCCTGCCCAGACTAAAAGAAGCCCTGGCCGCCAGCGGCGATTTGCCGGAAGTCAAAGAAGCCATCGACGACGGGAACCTCAATCAGGTGGAAAAGCATATTCTAACCGTTGTCGGAGATATAACCGGCGCTCCCCTAGACAGGCTCAAAATTAAACGCCTCCATCTCGAGTAGCTTCCCCCCTCGCCCTTTAGTCTTGCCTCAAAGCTGCCGATAACATAATCGGTACGGCCTAGCGTCGCTCGGCCGTCCATCTTAGGATTCGCGCAAAAATGGAAGTTCTCCGACAGGTTACCAGGCATAATGAACCCTTCAGCCCGTTTGAGTCACCGGTGATGAAATCAGCACACGTCGTCGTTATCTTGTTGACCTTATTCCTATCGGCCGTCCTGTTTGGAAACACATCCTCCTGGGCCGATGACACGCCTCCTCGAGTCGAACAGCTCATCCAAAAAAAAGCCTACGTGAAGGCCATCCATCGGCTGAGACAGATCCTGGAAGCGCACCCCGATGACACCCAAGCAAGGCTTCGGCTGGGGACCTGCTATGTTCGCACAGGCTATTATGCCCAGGCCCATCAGCTTTTTTCGGCCGTCATAAACACAGATGCATCGCTACGCGAACAGGTGGCCCTCATCTACCTTGACGAGGGGGCCGAGAAGCTTATGGCCGGCCATACGCGGAAGGCGCGGATTTTGCTCGAAAAGGCCGTGAAATGGCAGCCTGAGCTTAGAAAAACAGCCGCCGCCGAAGCATTTAGACAGGGAGAACGTCTTTTTTATGCGGGGAAACACGATGCAGCCGATGAGCGGTTTTCGGTCGCCAACTCGCTCGATGATGCTTACGGCAGGCGGATTTGCGATATCTACTTCGAGCATGGAAACGCCCTTGGCGGAACAGCGTGTCTGGAGTATTATCGTGTCGCCGCCTGGTATTGTCGCAGTCATAATGAAGCAATCGGTCTGCGTCTGTTGCGAATGGCGAAAACCCATTCTTCGAAAGAGATCGTCGAGATATTCAAAGCCGAAGCGGCCCGCTATGTAAGCGCCGACACGATTGAATCGGTGTTTCCATCACCCGCCTGGAAAACGATCGAAACCCGCTCCTATATCGGCAAGGGGGTCGGTCCGACAAATGACCGCAGGTTTCACCTGGCCACGGTACGCTTTGGAGAAACCGTATATCGCGGAGACAAACTGGTGGTGGAAGCCGATGGCGCCTTCAAAATCTGGGATGCCGGCTGGGAAAAACATGAATCCCACTGCGAACTTATCGTCACCAACCCGATCGCCGGGGATTACTTCTACGTCCAGGGCAAGAAGGACCGAAGACTCATTGTCACCGTTCAACGATATCAATAACGCCTAAGGGCTCGCGTTTTTCTTCGGGACTGGGTTGTCTTCTTTACTTTTTTTTTCGGAGACGGTAATAAAAAGTAGTGCCCTTAAAAAGAATAACAAAAGCCGTCATCCCTGCCGCCGGCCTGGGAACACGCCTCTTTCCGCTCACCCGGCATCTGCCCAAGGAGTTATTACCGGTGGGATCCAAGCCGATGATCCAGCACACCGTTGAGGCCTATTTGGACTCGGACATACGAGATTTATATGTCATCATAAGCCCGTCGAAACACCTCGTGCGGGCGTTTCTTACAGAAAGTCGGCTGCCTCCGGGCTTGCCTTTTCGGGAAGATCCCACGTTTCGCAGTCGCCTTAACTCCTGCAATTTCACATTTCTTATCCAAGAACAACCCGTTGGGGTGGCTGATGCGGTGTCCCTGGCTCGCCGTTTTATCGGATCGGACCCTTTTGCCTGCATCATGCCGGACTGCCTCCTGTTTGGCCATGAGCCTTTCCCCCGACAGCTCCTGGACGCCTATCAAAAATATGCGACCAACGTAATCGGAACGATTCTTATACGCGAAAAAGACCTGAACCGTTTTGGAAACGTCGGACTCTTGGAAGTCCACGGTCTGGATCAAAAGACCGTCCGAATAACGTCGCTGTCACCCAAATCTTCGGACCCATTAAAGGCCCGACGTCCCGGTCCGTACCAGAAAGGATTCGGGGGAGGCATTTATCTTCCCGAGTATTTTGAACTGGCCGAAAAACTTACCCGGGACCCAGCGGGTGAACTCGACGACGTACCGATCCACCACGCCATGATCGATAACCAACGGCTTTTCGGAACTCTGTTGGAGGGAGATCCCTTCGACACGGGACATCCTCTGGGACTTCGCGCTGCAGCTCACTTTCAGGGCCGGCGGACACAAAATCCGGACCGCCGCTGTTAGAATATTCTTATGAGTTCACCGAAAACGCTCCTTAAGGCCTGGGGATTACGCCCCAGAAAATCGATGGGGCAAAACTTTCTCACCCGTCCCGCCGTAGCCGCTTCTATCCTGGATGGATGTCGATTTAATCCGAACGATTCCGTGCTGGAGATCGGTTCCGGCCTGGGTGCCTTGACGGTTCCCCTGGCTCGTCTGGTTAAACACGTGTATGCGGTGGAACCGGATCGGCAGGTCGCCCAATTGCTTAGAAACGAACTCCTCGCCAACAGCGTGACCAACGTAACCATCATAGAAACCGACATTCTGGCCTGTGACCTCGGCACCATGGCCGAACCCGCCACGCTTCCGCTCAAGGTGATCGGAAACCTTCCTTATCACATTTCGTCTCAGGTAGTTGTCTATCTGGTCAACCACCGGCGATTCGTTTCTCGCGCCGTTCTCATGTTTCAAAAAGAACTGGCCCGCCGACTCTCGGCCAAACCCGGCACAAAAACCTATGGCCGCCTTTCCGTCTTGCTCTCCTACTGTAGCCATGTCACATCCCTTGTCGACGTCGATGCGGCATCGTTTTATCCGAGACCCGGCGTGGACTCCGCGGTAGTAGCCATAGATTTTTTGAGCACGATTGCGCGGCCCGCCGCCGATGAATCTTTTCTTTTTAGCTTGGTACAAGCGGCGTTTGGGAAGCGGAGAAAAATGCTCAAAAATGCACTAAAAGGTGTAAATCCGGGGATGAGCGACAATCAACTCGAATCCGCATTTGTGGATGCACGGATCGATCCGAGCCGCCGGGCGGAAACCTTGACCGTGGAAGAGTTCGTCACCTTGTCAAATGCGTTGACAAGCAGGCGAGACAGTAATATGGTATCCAATTCTGGTTAAAGGGAGGCGAACATCGAGATCGCGGAAAGCATACCGTTAATTCGCCAGGCGGTAAACCACCTCGCTCGTAACGAAAAGACCATCGCCTTTGTACCGACTATGGGCTTTTTGCACGAAGGCCATCTTGCTTTGATGCGCGAGGCGCGAAAGTACGCAGATGCGGTTGTTATCAGCATCTTCGTCAATCCGGCCCAGTTTGGTCCATCGGAAGACTTTGCCGCCTACCCCAGGGATTTCCATCACGATGTTCGCCTGGCAAAATCGGTGGGCGTAAACGCGATCTTTGCTCCCACGGAGACGGTGATGTATGGACCGGACCATGAAACATTTGTAAACTTGGACCGGCTTCCTAAATATCTCTGCGGCACGTCCAGACCCGGGCATTTCAAAGGCGTGGCCACGGTGGTGACCAAACTCTTTAACATTGTGACACCTCACGTGGCGGTGTTCGGGAAAAAGGACTATCAACAGTGGGTCATTGCTCGTCGACTTGTTCAAGACCTGAACTACGATATCCATATCGTCGGTGTGCCGACCGTCCGGGAAGCCGACGGATTGGCCATGAGCTCCCGAAACGCCAATCTGTCACCGGAAGAACGAATTTCCGCTCGCTGTCTTTACCAGGGACTTCAAAAGGCTCAATCGCTGGTAAGCGAGGGAAACACGACGTCACAGGAATTAACAATCCATCTAAGGAACTTCATCCTTACTCATCCATATACGGAGATTGATTATATTGCAGTGTGCGATCCGGAAACACTTGAACCGGTGGACCAAGTAAAAAATAAAACATTGATGGCCTTGGCGGTCCGTGTCGGATCAACCCGGCTCATCGACAACGCCATGCTACACCCCCGATAGGAGGCACGAAGAATTCGTATGATTCGTCACATGCTGAAATCCAAGATACACCGGGCAACCATCACCGGCATCGATTTGGATTATGAAGGCAGCCTCGCCGTGGACGCCGAGATTCTGAAGGCGGCCGATATTTTACCCTATGAGCAAGTTCACGTGTATAACATTACCAACGGTGAACGCTTGGAAACCTATGCCATCGAAGCCGCGGCCGGTTCGGGCACCATCGAATTGAGAGGTGCGGCGGCCCAAAAAGGCACTCCCGGCGATCTCGTCATCGTCGCGTGTTTCACCCCCCTCGACGATCAGCATCTGACGGGATTTAATCCGTCAGTCGTTTATCTAAATCCAACAAACCGCATTAAGGAGGAAAGATGAGTAAGTCAGACTATCTGTTCAGCTCAGAATCGGTGACGGAGGGACATCCCGACAAAGTAGCCGATCGAATATCGGATTCCGTGCTGGACGAAATCATCGGCCAAGATACACAAGCCCGAGTGGCATGTGAAACCTTTGTTACCACCGGTCTCGTCTTCATCGCCGGAGAGATCACCACAAACTGCTATGTGGAAATGCCCGAAATCGCCAGAGGTGCCATCAAGGATATTGGTTACAACTCCTCCAACATGGGGTTTGACTGGGAAACATGTGCGGTTCTCACCAGCATCGACCGACAGAGTGCCGACATCGCCCAGGGGGTCAACGGTAAGGGGGACGCAAAGGAACAGGGCGCGGGGGATCAAGGTATCATGTTCGGCTATGCCTGTGATGAAACCGCCGAGCTTATGCCCATGCCCATCGACTATGCCCACAAACTTGCCATGCGCCTTAGTGAGGTCCGGAAAGACGGCACCCTCTATTTCTTGCGACCGGACGGCAAAAGTCAGATTACCATTGAATACGAAGGCGACAAGCCGAAGCGGGTGGAAGCCGTCGTACTCGCCGCCCAACATAGTCCCGATGTCTCCACGGCGGACTTAAAAGAAGGGCTCATGGAAGAGGTCGTCCGAAAGGTGATATCTCCGGATATGCTCGACGGCAATACCAAGTATTTCATTAATACGACCGGCCGTTTCGTCATCGGCGGCCCCAAGGGCGATGCCGGCATGACGGGAAGGAAAATTATCGTAGATACCTATGGCGGACAAGGCAGTCACGGCGGCGGATGTTTTTCCGGAAAGGATCCCTCCAAGGTGGACCGCAGCGCATCTTATATGGCCCGCCACATCGCCAAAAATGTGGTAGCCGCCGGGCTGGCTACAAAGTGTGAGGTTCAGTTGGCCTACTCCATCGGCATTGCCCGACCCCTGTCCATTCTTATCCACACCTTTGGAACGGCGGTGATCCCGAGCAAAAAAATTTCCGAATTGGTCGATGAGCTCTTCGATTTGAGACCGGCTGCAATCATCGAGTATCTTGACCTATTGCGGCCTATTTATAAGAAGACATCGGCTTACGGCCACTTCGGCAGAAATGATCCCGACTTTACCTGGGAAAAAACCGACATGGCCGATGCGCTGAAAGAAAAAGCCGGCATCTAGCAGCCTGTCTGAGAACCCCCTTCTGCATTTTCGGTTCGAGATGTTTTTGCCGGACTGCCCAGTAAAAAAAGGAGACACCAAAAAAGGAGACACCAAAAAAGGAGACAATGGATATGATGCACGATATCAAAGATTTAAAATTGGCGAACGACGGTAAGTTGCGGATCGAATGGGCCAAGCAAAGTATGCCCGTGCTGGAAAAAATCGCTGCACGGTTTACAAAACAAAAACCGCTAAAAGGGGTCCGCTTGGGGGCTTGCCTGCATGTTACGACGGAAACAGCCGCTCTCATGCAGGCGCTGAAGGCGGGCGGCGCATCCATTCGGCTCTGTGCCTCAAACCCGCTCAGCACGCAAGACGACGTCGCTGCCTCCCTGGTCAAGCATGACAAAGTCCCCGTCTTCGCCATCAACGGGGAAAACAATAAAACATACTATCAGCATATCCATTCCGTGATCGATCACAACCCGACCTTCACCATGGACGACGGGGCGGACCTGGTTTCGACCTTGCACTCGGACCGAAAAGAGGGCCTGGAATATGTGCGCGGAGGCACCGAGGAAACGACGACCGGTATCATTCGGCTCCGCAGCATGGCAAGCGCGGGGGTGTTGGAATATCCCATCATTGCGGTTAACGACGCCAACACCAAACATCTCTTTGACAATCGGTACGGGACGGGACAGAGCACGGTTGACGGAATCATCCGAGCGACAAACCGCCTGATTGCCGGTTGCACCTTCGTGGTTTCCGGTTATGGGTGGTGTGGACGAGGCGTCGCCATGCGGGCCAGAGGCATGGGTGGCAACGTGATCGTTACCGAGGTCGACCCCTTGAAGGCCCTCGAGGCGGTGATGGACGGCTTCTCCGTCATGCCCATGCGCCAAGCGGCACGCCTGGGGGATATATTCTGCACACTCACCGGTAACACCAACGTCATCGGGGCGTCCCACTTCAAGGTCATGAAAGACGGGGCCATCGTGTGCAATTCAGGCCATTTCAATGTGGAAATCGACCTGCCGGCTCTGGAAAAGCTGACCAAGAAGAAACGGCCGATCCGCGCCTCGGTGGAAGAACATGTTCTAGACAACGGCAAACGCATCAACATCTTGGGAGAGGGTCGCCTGGTGAATTTGGCGGCCGCAGAGGGACATCCATCCAGTGTGATGGACATGAGCTTTGCCAATCAGGCCCTATCCCTGGAATACATGGTGAAACGAAAGCGTCCCTTGCCTGTGGAAGTCTATCCGGTACCGGAACACATCGACAAGGAAATCGCCAAAACCAAACTGGCAAGCATGAAGATCTCCATCGACAAGTTGACCAAAGAGCAAAAGAAGTATCTCGCCTCATGGGATATGGGCACGTAAGGATCTACTTGCCGGAAACGGCGGGACCTTTGGATCGATACAGCTTGAGGAGCGTTGCCGCAACCTCCTCGACCGCTTTGTCTGAAATGTCGACAATGTGCCAACCGCGGTGCTTGTCATAGAAGGAATTGCACCAGTCGAGCTCATCACTAATCTTGACCGGATCGGCATACTTGGCCTCCTGAGAAAGTCCCAGCTGTTCCAGTCTCGACTGCCGCACCTTGACCAGGTTTTCCACCTGAATGGTCAGGCCGAAGACTTTGGACTTATTGACCTTCCCCAACTCATTCGGAGCGTCCATCTCCGGGTGAAGGGGAATGTTGGCGACTTTCCAGCCTTGATGGGCCAGGTAGGTGGACAGCGGCGTTTTACCGGTACGGGACAAACCGATAATCACCAAATCCGCCTGCTTCAACCCGTTGGGTGCTTTGCCGTCGTCGTGTTTGACTGCAAAGTTGACCGCCTCCATCCGCCGGTAATACTCATCGTTGACGAGGTGCTGACGCCCCGGAATTTTCAAAGGGTCTTGGGCCAAAAATCGCGAAAGCTGAACGATAAGATCACCGATTACATCGATGGCCTGAACACCGTTTTTCTCGGTCTCTTCCAGGAGACAATCGCTCAGCTCCGTCTCCACAATGCTAAACGCAATCAATGCCCCTTCGCGTGAGGCCGACTTGACGATCTTGCGTATTTCCTGTTGGGTAGTTACCTGAACGAACTTTTCAATGTGCACCTCTGTGCCGAACTGGGCCAAGGCCGACTTGACGATCTTGCTGATCGTCTCTCCGGTTCCTTCGGCAACCAGAAAAATCTTGTTGGCGGACGGCTCTTTCACAGGGCTTTGCTTTTTTGCACACATATATCGCCTCTCCTCAGATTTAGATCTTGTACGAAGAAAACACCGTTGCCGTTCCCCTCGATTCGGCCTCCCGGATATTCCCCGGAAAGGGGCTTTATGATTATCGCTCGTGCAAAAACCGCCTCGGCGACGCACCGCATATAGGGCACCAGCTCCACCGGTGGCCGTATGGCGTAAAGCACCTGCGCCCCCTGATAGAGGGACACCTTCGGCACGGTAATATCGTCGACGAAGGTCCGCAGTCCTTGAAAAGAGTAGGGGCGTATGTCACCGGCGGCAACCCGAAGACCCCGTTCCTTGAGGGCCCGGACCACATCTATAACGCCCCCGAAACCAATCTCCACCGCACTGAGATACCGGTCGGCAATATAGGCCGTAAGCTGTGTGCAGCTGGGCCGCATGAGGGGACATAACCGTTTAATCCGGTTGTCCTTTCAAGGCTTCAGCACTTGGGTTGATATGGGGCGAACACTAAGATACGGTATCGTCCAGCGATCTCCAGAAGAAGACGTCCGCCATTGGTATCTTAGCGATTTTGGGCTTTGAAACCAGCCCCAGGGCGTTTTCTAATCCGATCTTTTGCTCTACCATTGCCACACCCCGCCGAGAAGAGACGACGGTGTCCGGATTTACGGAAATAGAGGTACATCCACAGCGAATCATGAACTCGAGGTAGTCGGGATAGACACTGGGGGCCTGCCCGCATATGGAAGTGGTCACCCCGTATTTTCGACACACCTGCATGGTATAGGCAATCGCTCTGAGTACACCCAGATTTCGCTCATCGTAGAGTTCCTGCACGGAAGCATCGTTTCGGTCCACACCCAGTACCAACATGGTGAGGTCGTTGGTCCCGAAGCTCACCCCGTCTATCCCCTCCCGGCAAAACTCCTCGATCATGAAGCAGGCGCTGGGCACTTCGACCATGATCCACAATTTGAAGTCGGGGTCCCTGCGGTGATCCAGCCCCTCTTCCGCCATGATTCGCACCGTTTCCTTAAAGACCCGCCGCGTCCTGACGAAGGGAATCATCACACAGACGTTTTTGTATCCCATGTCTTCTCGGGCCCGCTTGATGGCCCGCAATTCGAGCCTGAAGATATCATCTTCCTTCATATACCGGTACTGACCCCGGTACCCTATCATGGGATTCGGGCCGACATGCCCTCGTTCGTACTTTTCTCCGCCCGGCAATTCCAAAAATTCATCCGGCTTAAAATCCAAACACCGGTAGACCACCGGACCGGGGAAAAAGGCATCCGCCACCTGGCCCAACCCCTGGGAAAACGTATCGATCATTACCCGGTCACCTCCCTCTTCCAAGAGTTGCCTGGGATGTTTGCCGATACTTAACATGAGGTGCTCCGCCCGCAGCAAACCAACGCCGTCGGCATGGGTTTCATCGGCCACCTTCTTGGCGATTTCCGGTATGGACAGGTTCACGTACACTTTAGTGGCGGTAGTTATCCGGGCGGACATATCCGCCACCGGGGCTACCGGAGCATCCGGACTCTTCTCGGCGGCCGGCATGCCTTCAAATATCATCCCTCGTTGTCCCTCCACGGTTACCGCTTGACCGTCTTTTAAGACCTCCGTCGCCTTCTCGCATCCCACCACTGCGGGTACCCCCAGTTCCCGGCTCACGATGGCCGCATGACAGGTTTTGCCTCCCAGGTCCGTAACGACGGCGGCGGCAATCTTCATGGCGGGGACCCAATCCGGCGTCGTCATCTTGGTAACCAGGACATCCCCTTTCTTGAACTTTGATATCTCCTTGACGTCGACAATAACTTTTACCTTCCCGGCACCACGTCCCGGACTCACGCCGATTCCCTTTACCAAAACGTTTCCTCCCACACTATCACCTCCTTGCCCGACATTGCCCTTTCCCTCAGCGCCTGCGTGCACTGTTTCAGGCCGTGCCTGAAGAATAAAGAGCCGATCCTCTTCGTCAAGCGCCCATTCGATATCCTGGCTCACACCATAATGTTTCTCTATCTTCACTCCCAACGCGGCCAGTTCAACGATACGCTCATCGGTGAGCACCGGCTTCTCTCGCTTGCTCTTGGGAACCGACAGCCATTTGACACTGCCTTTCTTGTCCGAAACGATCTGCCGTTCCTTCCGCACGACCTGTTTATCGACCACCTTCAGGCCATCCTTATCCACCAGATACTCGTCCGGTGTCACCTGTCCGCTGACGATGGCCTCCCCGAGGCCCCAAGACCCGTTGATGACCACTTTATCCGTGTCACCGCTCACCGGTTCGATGGTGAACATCACGCCGGACGCCTTGGCGAAAACCATTTCCTGCACCGCCACACTGATGAGGACATCGCTATGAGAAAAGCCTTTTTCCACCCGATAAAAGATGGCCCGGGGGGTGAACAAGGAACTCCAACACTCTTTAACGCTTTTTAATAACCCTTTCTCGAAAACATTCAAATAGGTATCCTGCTGTCCGGCAAAACTCGCACCGGGCAGGTCTTCCGCCGTGGCGGACGACCGTACCGCCACGGGAACACTTTTTTTGCCCACTTTTTTGCACAATTCACGGTAAGCCCCCGAGATGGCTTTTTCTATTTCTTTGGGAACCGGCAGTTCCTCGACATATTTTCTTATTTTCTCCGAAGCCGTCTGCAGGGCTCCCATGTCGTTTACATCCGTTTTGGAAAGGATTTGATCGATCTTTTCTTCTGCTCCGGAGCGCTTCAAAAATGCCTGATAGGTGGCCGCCGATACCGCAAATCCGTTGGGTACCGGCACTCCGATCTTGCCGAACAGTTCTCCGAGGTTGGCACATTTGCCGCCGGCAACCGGAATGTCCTCCCGTCGCAAGTCTTGAAACCATAAAACGAACTCAGTCTTTTTCATGACCATTTCCCTCCCCTTCTTTCCAGAATGCCCTGGGTTTATACGCATTCACTCCGACGGTATAATCATGGCGCCCCTATTCCTCTTGCATGATACTGTTGGCAATTTCTTCCACTGAACTATGGGTGACGTCGATCACCTGCAGATCATCTATCTGTTCAAATATCCGATGACAGTACGCTTGTTCCGCTCGAATCCGGGCCATGTCCGTATAATCCGTCGGTCCCGCATACTTAAGCCGTCGTTGCCGGATAAAGGCAAGTCTGTCGGAGGAAATCGTGAGCCCGATTTTCTTTCGTTTCAAGGTAAAAATTTTTTTCGGGGGGTCAACCTCCGGAATGATCGGCACGTTGGCCACTTTCAAACCATGATTACACGACAGATACAAGCTGGTGGGTGTCTTGGACGTTCGAGACAACCCAAGCAAAATGATGTCCGCCCTACCCAAATCGTTTATGCCCTGCCCATCGTCGTGTTTCAGGGTAAAGTCAATCGATTCGGCCAGACGGATCGATTCCTCTCCCACCCCTTTCAGCAAACCCGGACGAAGCATCGGTATCATGTTCCACAGCTTCCCCATCCGCTTCAACAACGGACCCAGCAGATCCACCGTATTGATGTCGTGCTTTTTCTGTTCCCTGCGAAACCATCTCCTCAAATCCTCAGACACGATGGAATAGATGAGTATCCCCCCGGAGCCTTCAGCCCTGTCCAGGATGTCTTTCATCTGCGCTTCTGTTCTGATGTAGGGATATTTTTTGAAAACAGGCGTGATTTGCTTAAATTGGAGTAAGGCGGCACTAATAACTCGTTCAGCCGTAACACCGGTCGCATCCGAAACAATAAAGACATTCACTCTCCTTTTTGGCGAGTTCATACCTTCAAAGACCCTGCCTTCCCGGTAAACCGTTCCAATTCGTTATGCCAGGGTAAGGGCTCGCGCAAAAATAACTTCACATTTTGCCATCTCGGCTTCCGCCCGT
>CAYTTQ010000069.1:0-13376 GCA_964440795.1 uncultured Desulfobacterales bacterium
CACGGGACGACGATACTTGCTGTCAGGCGAGGTGACCATGTGGCATTGGCCGGTGACGGGCAAGTGAGTCTCAAGGATACGGTGGTCAAACACCGTGCCAGGAAGGTCCGCAAGATATACAAGGAGCGGATACTGGTCGGGTTTGCCGGCGCAACGGCCGATGCCCTGAACCTGTACGAGCGTTTCGAGGGAAAACTCGAGCAGTTTAACGGCAATTTGACCCGAGCGGCCGTGGAGCTGGCCAAAGACTGGCGAACGGACAAGTACCTGAGAAGACTGGAGGCGCTTTTGCTGGCCGTGGATGCGGGGCACATGTTTCTTATCTCCGGTACGGGAGACGTCATTGAGCCCGATGAAGGAATTTTGGGAATCGGTTCCGGTGGGGCTTATGCGCAGGCGGCTGCTACAGCCCTGTGCGGGCATACGGAACTGGACGCCAAATCCATTGTGGAGGAGGCCATGAAGATCGCCGCATCGATTTGTGTATATACGAATGCCAATATCACGGTGGAGTATTTATGAAAAAATTGACACCGCGGGAAATTGTTTCCGCACTCGATAAATATGTGATCAGTCAAGCGGATGCCAAGCGCTCCGTGGCCATCGCCTTGCGTAATCGATGGCGTCGACGGCAGGTTTCGGAACACCTCCGGGACGAAATTGCACCGAAAAACATCATTCTTATCGGGGCGACCGGTGTGGGCAAGACCGAAATTGCGCGACGTTTGGCCAGGTTGGCCGAATCTCCCTTTTTGAAAGTGGAGGCGTCCAAGTTTACCGAGGTCGGCTACGTGGGCCGGGATGTGGAGTCGATTATTCGAGACCTGACCGAGCTGACGGTGAGCATGGTCAAAGCGGAAGAACAAGAGTCGGTGAAGGTCAAGGCGGAAAAAATCGCTGAGGAACGCCTCCTGGACATTCTACTTCCCCCGAAAAGGGAGTCCCAGGATCAAGAGGAGACGGAAACCGAAGAGAAGACTTTGGAGCTGGTCAAGAGCGATGGACTTGAACCCCGTTCAACCCGGGATAAGATTCGAAAAATGCTCCGGGAGGGAAAACTCGACAACCGATATGTCGATTTGGAAGTGGCGGAACAGTCCACGCCGGTGGTGGAGATATTCTCCGCGGCGGGAATGGAAGAAATGGATATCAACCTCAAGGACATGTTGGGCAATATGTTTCCCAAAAAGACGCGGAAACGAAAGGTGAAGGTGCCCGAGGCCTTGGAGATCCTGACGCAGGAGGAGGCGCAACGGTTGGTGGACATGGATAAAGTGGTGAAACAGGCCGTACAGCGGGTTGAACAATCGGGAATCATTTTTCTGGACGAAATCGATAAGGTGGCCGGCCGAGAGGGCGGCCATGGACCGGATGTCTCCCGGGAAGGGGTACAAAGAGACCTGTTGCCCATCGTGGAGGGATGTACGGTGACCACGAAATACGGAATGGTGAAGACCGATCACATCCTGTTTATTGCCTCCGGCGCGTTCCATACCTGTAAGCCCTCTGATCTGGTGCCGGAACTTCAGGGGCGGTTTCCGATTCGTGTGGAGCTTAAATCTCTGGGTAAAGAAGACTTTGTGAGGATACTCACGGAGCCCCAGAATGCCTTGGTGCTTCAATATCAGGAGCTGTTAAGGACGGAGGGAATCGATCTCGAGTTGAAAGATGAAGCTATATCGGCGATTGCCGAGATTGCCACCGAGGTGAACGACCGAACCGAAAATATTGGTGCCCGACGGCTCCACACGGTTATGGAACGCCTCCTTGATGATATCCTCTTTGACGCCCCGGACGTGGAATACCGCGAACTGATCATTGATGCCGAATACGTGTATCGAAAGCTCCAGGACATAAAAGAGAACGACGATTTGAGCCGGTATATCCTTTAAGAAAGGTTCCGGGGTCAAGGCGCAAGGTGAAAGGTGAAAGGTGTTTAGGCTGAAGACCGAAGGCTGAAGGCGCAGGGTTCAGGACTGACTGACAAATGACAGCTACTGTTGCGGAAATACTTATCGAAGCACTGCCGTATATTCGTCGTTTTTACGGCCGGACCATCGTAATCAAGTACGGCGGACACGCCATGGTGGATCCGGGACTCAAGAAGGATTTCGCCCGGGATATCACACTGCTTAAATTCATCGGCTTGAATCCGGTGGTGGTGCACGGCGGGGGCCCGCAAATCGGTTCCGTTTTGGAACAGATGGGCATTCGGTCACGCTTTGTAGACGGGATGCGGGTCACCGACGAACCGACCATGGATGTGGTGGAGATGGTGTTGGTGGGCAATGTAAACAAGGCCATCGTGAGCCGGATTTGTCAGTTCGGCGGAAACGCCGTGGGGCTAAGCGGTAAGGACGGCGGGTTGTTGCTTGCCGAAAAGATGCAGTTGGTCCGATCCACATCGGCGGCCGATGAGCCGCCGGAAATCATCGACATGGGGATGGTCGGAGAAGTGGTCGGGGTGAACCCGGAAATCATCAGGACGCTGGAGGCCGGCGGGTTCATACCCGTCATCGCTCCGGTGGGGGTGGGCAAATCGGGTGAGACGTATAACATCAATGCCGACTGGGTCGCCTGCAAGATCGCGCTTTCCTTACACGCGATCAAATTCATGCTGCTCACCGACGTGGAGGGTCTCCTGGATAAATCCGGCGAGCTGATATCCAGCACGACGGTGCCGGAAACAGAGCGTCTGCTGGCGGACGGGAGTATATCGGGGGGGATGATCCCGAAAATGCGATGTGCCCTGGAAGCCGCCAAGGGGGGGGTAGATAGTGTTCACATCATTGACGGTCGAAAGCCCCACGCCGTTTTGCTGGAGCTATTCACCGACCGAGGCATTGGGACACAGGTGACCGACGATGGATAACGCAATCATGGAGAAAGCGGATCGGGTCATATTTGATACCTACAAGCGGTTTCCGGTGGTCTTTACCAGGGGCGGCGGTTGCACGCTGGAAGACACGGAAGGCCGCACGTATACGGATTTTGTCGCCGGCATCGCCGTATGTAATTTGGGACATGCCCATGAGGGGGTGGCCGAGGCGGTATCGGCTCAGGCCCGGCGCTTGGTGCATGTGTCCAACCTCTATTACACCGAACCCCAAACGGAGCTGGCCGCCTGGCTTGTGGAGCGGTCTTTTGCCGATCGGGTCTTTTTTTGTAACAGTGGTGCCGAAGCCAATGAGGCCGCCATCAAGCTGGCGCGAAAGTATTATAAGGACCGGGGGGAAACGCATCGGTATCGAATCATAACCATGGATGGCTCTTTTCACGGACGGACCATGGCCACCTTGGCGGCGACCGGACAGGACAAAATCAAAAAGGGGTTTGATCCGTTATTGGAAGGTTTCGATATCGTGCCGTTTAATGACCTGCAAGCGGTTAGGGACGCGGTAACCCCGGAAACCTGCGCGGTAATGTTGGAGCCGATTCAGGGCGAAGGGGGGGTTCGATGTCCCGGTGAAAGTTATCTAAAGGGGCTGCGGGAACTCTGTGACGAACAGGGGTTACTTCTCGTTTTTGACGAGATACAGACCGGCATGGGACGAACGGGTAAACTGTTTGCCTATGAACATTTCGGATTGCATCCCGATATCATGACATTGGCCAAGGCGATCGCCAACGGGCTTCCCATGGGGGCCATGCTGGCCACGGAAGCGATAGCCAGCGCCTTCGGCCCCGGTGCCCATGCGTCCACCTTCGGCGGCACGCCGCTGGTGGCCGCTGCGGCCATGGCGGTGGCCAAAGTTCTGGAAGACGGTGTCGTACTGGAGAATTGTCGCCGAGTGGGCGCCTATTTTAAGGAAAAGCTTCTGACCTTGAAGTCCAAGTATGATGTTATTCAGGAAGTGAGAGGCAAGGGACTTCTGGTCGGGATGGATTTGACGATCGACGGTGGGGAGATTGTCAATGCCTGCATGAAGCGGGGGTTTCTGGTTAACTGCGCGCAAGGGCACATCTTGCGGTTCATCCCGCCGCTGATCGTCACAGAGGCGGACATAGACCGCCTGGTTGCGTGTTTGGATGCTGTTTTGGAGACGGTTTGAACAGGTTTATCCCGTTTATACCGGAGATCCGTTTCAATCACCAGTCCTGGTGAATGTGTAGGTAAAATATGAAAAGACACCTTCTGACACTCAGAGATTTGGACCGTAATGATTTCGAGAATTTCTTCGCCCGTGCTTTCGAATTGAAGAAACGGCTTTGTGCCGGTATCTTGGATCGACCGCTTATGGGAAAGACGATCGGGCTGATTTTCGACAAGGCCTCCACTCGAACCCGGGTATCTTTTGAAGTGGCCGCCATCCAATTGGGCGGCGCCTCACTCTTTCTGAGCACGCGGGACACTCAGCTGATTCGAAACGAACCGGTTGCGGATACCGCGCGGGTTCTCTCTCGGTATTTGGATGCGCTGGTGATTCGGACATACTCTCAGGATTTGCTCAACGAACTCGCCGCGACATCCTCCGTTCCCGTGATCAACGGATTGACGGACGTTTACCATCCATGTCAGGTGTTGAGCGATTTGATGACCGTTTTGGAGAAAAAGGGAGATATCAACGACCAAAAGATCGTGTGGGTGGGAGACGGCAACAATGTTGCTCATTCCTGGATTAATGCCGCGGCGATAATGGGATTTAATCTGGTTATCTGCTCCCCGCAAGGATATCTGCCACGAAAATCGATTTTGCAGGATGCCGTGTCCGATGTGGGGGATGCGATCACCGTGGTTTCCGACCCCAAAGAGGCGGTTCGAGAGGCCGATGTCATCTATACCGATGTGTGGGCCAGTATGGGTCAGGAAAATGAATCCGCTCGGCGCAAAGGGGTATTCAGGCCCTATCAGGTGAATGAAGAACTGGTGGCTCTGGCCAAGCCGGATGTTATCGTGATGCATTGCCTGCCTGCCCACAGGGGCGAAGAGATCAGCGAGGAGGTCTTGGAAGGCGAACACTCGGTGGTCTGGGATCAGGCGGAGAATAAATTACATATGCATAAGGCCGTTTTGGAAACCTATCTGTCATAATTTTTTTCGTGCCGGAGGTTCGATTTGTCGGAGACAATAGAAAAGATTGTGTTGGCCTACTCGGGGGGACTCGATACGTCCGTTATTTTGAAGTGGCTGACGGAGACCTATCAATGCCCGGTTGTGGCCTTTGCTGCAGACATCGGCCAGGGAGAAGAACTGGATCAAATTGAAGAAAAGGCCCGAGAAACGGGGGCGGAGAAGGTGGTGATCGAAGACCTTTCGGAAGCGTTCGTCCGGGATTATGTCTTTCCCGCCTTTCGGGCCAATGCGCTGTATGAAGGCCATTATCTGTTGGGAACCTCTCTGGCCAGGCCATTGATTGCGAAACGACAGGTGGAAATCGCCCGGGCCGAGGGATGTAATGCCGTCAGCCATGGGGCTACCGGCAAGGGAAACGACCAGGTCCGGTTTGAACTTTCCTATTTGGCGCTTTCTCCGAATATCCGGATTATCGCGCCGTGGCGGGAATGGGATCTCAATTCCAGGCAGGCGTTGATGGCCTACGCCGATTCCCGGGGCATTCCCGTTCCCACGACGCCGAAAAAACCCTATAGTACGGATCGGAACCTCCTCCACGTGAGTTATGAGGGGGGCGTTTTGGAAGATCCCTGGCATCGTCCGCCGGAGGAGATGTTCAGACTCACGAAATCTCCGCAAGACGCACCGGACCGGTCTGAAGAGATCGAGATTTCTTTTGATCAGGGCAACCCCGTGGCCATCGACGGCGAGAGACTATCTCCGGCGGCCCTCCTTGCCCGACTCAATGAACTGGGGGGTAGAAACGGCATCGGGCGGGTGGACTTGGTGGAAAACCGGTTTGTGGGGATGAAATCCCGAGGTGTTTACGAGACCCCCGGCGGTACGATTTTGAGGGCGGCCCACATGGCGATGGAGTCGATCACTATGGATAGAGAGGTCATGCACCTGAGAGACGCCATGATTCCCAAGTATGCGCAACTGATATACAACGGGTTCTGGTTTTCACCTGAAATGCGGTTGTTGCAGACCATGATCGATGAAACGCAAAAGTCCGTTTCCGGTACGGTGCGCCTGATGCTCTACAAAGGAAACTGTCAAGTGATCGGCCGAAAATCCGACCGGTCTATGTATAGAGACGATTTTGCCACCTTCGAAGATGACGAGGTATATCGTCAAAAGGATGCGGAAGGGTTTATTCGCTTGAATGCGTTACGCCTTCGCATTCAAGCATTGATGGACCAAAAATAGGGTTTCTCCCTGCTGTAAGGAGCGCGGTTTTGCCAAAGAAATTGTGGGATGGAAGATTTACGGAGATGACCGACGAGGCCGTGGAGGCCTTTACGTCGTCGATTAACTACGATAAACGACTGTCCGCCTATGACATCGCCGGCAGTATCGCCCATTGCCGCATGTTGGCCAAGCAGTCGATCATTTCGCAAGAAGACGCCTCGATCATCATAGAAGGTTTGGGCAGAATCGGCCGGGACATCGAGCGGGGTGACTTCCGATTTGATGAGGCTCTGGAAGATATTCACATGAACATTGAGTCGGTTCTGACCAATGAGATCGGTGAGGTGGCACAAAAGCTTCATACCGGGAGAAGTCGAAACGATCAGGTGGTCTTAGATGTTCGCATGTACTTACGGGATGAACTGGGGCATATTCTAAACGCCTTGACCCGGTTGCGTGGTGCATGTCTGGATCTGGCGGAGAAACACATCGGTGTCATGATGCCGGGGTACACCCATTTGCGCCGGGCCCAACCGATTTTGTTTTCTCATCATGTCATGGCCTATTATGAGATGTTTTCGCGAGACAGGGAGCGGTTTAAAGGAGTCCTGGAGCGGGTTAACGTCTTGCCGCTGGGCAGTGCCGCCTTAGCGGGAACCACCTATCCCATCGACATGCAGTATACGGCGGAACTTCTCAACTTTCAAAGGGTGTCGACGAACAGCTTGGATGCAGTGAGCAGTCGTGATTTTATTCTCGAGTTTCTCTCGGCGGCGAGTATCTTTATGGTCAACATCAGTCGCCTTTCGGAAGAACTGATTCTTTGGTCTTCCAGTGAGTTTGACTTTATCGATATGCCGGATGCCTTTACGACGGGCAGCAGTATCATGCCTCAGAAGAAGAATCCCGATGTGGCTGAACTGGCTCGGGGAAAATCCGGTCGGGTATTCGGTTCCTTGATGAGCGTCCTGACGCTGATGAAGGGTCTCGTCTTAAGCTACAACCGAGACATGCAGGAAGACAAGGAACCCCTGTTTGATACCGTCGACACGGTCAAGCAGTGTCTGGCCGTTTATGAACGATTAATCCCGCGACTGATCGTCAAGAAGGCGTCGATCGAGCGCTGGGTGAATGTAGGGTATTTGAATGCCACCGACGTGGCGGACTTTCTGGTAACAAAAGGGATGCCCTTTCGACAGGCCCATCGATGTACCGGTGAGGTGGTTCGATATGCCATAGAACAGGGCAAGGAAATACATGAACTGTCGATGGAAGAGTTGAAGCGATTTTCGAGACGTTTCTCTGAAGATCTCTTCCCGCTTTTAGAGCCCCGACAAATGATTGATAGACGGGTTTCCCCGGGCGGAACAGCCACGGAGAATGTGCGGGGGGCGATAGGGGCGGCCAAGCGCGTGATCGCTGAAGAGATGGGGGAGTGATATGGGTGCCGTGCAGATGATGCGAAGCCGCAAGCTTATGAGGGCGATCTTCGGCATCTTGGCGACCATGCTATGCTTCCATGTGGGGTGCGGGCGAAAAGGGCCGCCCAAACCGCCTCGAACGATAACCCCGCCGGCTGTTTCCGACCTAACGGCTGACGTTGAAGGGCGTCGGATAGTATTGACCTGGTCCGTTCCCAGACGGGGCGGTGAAGTCGTTGAGGGCATCCAAGGTTTCAGTCTGTTTCGCTTCAAAACCCCTGATCCGGAAAAGTTGTGTGTCGGCTGTCCCATGGACTTTCGCAAGTTCGAAGAAATCGAAATGGATAGAGACGTGTCCGGGGAAAAGGATCGAGTGACGTTCTATGATACGGTGGAACCGGGATACGGATATGTGTATAAAGTTGTGGTATTGCATGAAAGCGGCGGCGTGAGTAAGGACTCGAACATTGCCAAGGTATTACCAATTGAGGAATAGGCATGCATCATTTTCAATATAAGGGCGATGCCATGTATTGTGAGGACATGGCGATTCAAGACATCGCGGAAGCCGTCGGTACGCCGTTTTACCTCTATAGTCACGCCACATTGACCCAACATTTCCGGGCATTTCAGAACGCCTTCAAAGGAAGTGACCACCTGATATGCTTTTCTGCCAAATCGAATTCGAACCAAGCGGTGTTGAGGCTTTTTGCAAGCTTGGGCGGGGGGCTGGATATTGTTTCCGGCGGCGAGCTGTTTCGGGGATTGAAAGCGGGGGTCCCGCCGGAAAAGATCGTATTCTCCGGCGTCGGAAAACGTGAAGATGAAATCCGTTACGCCCTTGAATCGGATATCCTGATGTTTAACGTCGAGTCCTTACAAGAGCTGCGACAAATCGATCGATGTGCCGCCGGCTTAAACAAAAAGGCCCCCATAGCGCTTCGGGTCAACCCGGATGTGGACCCCCAGACCCATCCCTACATTTCCACCGGTCTGAAAAAGAACAAGTTCGGTATAAACCAAGAGGCGGTAATCGATGCATACAAAACGGCCCAGGTCTGTGACCACATCAACATCACCGGGGTGAGCTGCCACATCGGGTCTCAGATCACTCAGGTGGGGCCGTTTGTGGATGCCCTGGAGCGCCTAAAGGCCCTCTTGGCGACATTGGGGGACATGGGAATCCAGGTGTCCTATCTGGACATGGGTGGAGGGCTTGGCATTACCTACGATCAAGAATTGCCTCCTCATCCCACGGAATACGGTCAGGCGGTGGTCGAGGCGTTGGGTGATTTATCGGTGACGCCTATTTTTGAGCCGGGTCGGGTTATCGTGGGCAATGCCGGTATTTTGGTAACTCGGGTTCTTTACACGAAGGGGGGAGAAGATCGAGACTTTGTGGTTGTGGATTCTGCGATGAATGACCTGGTCCGGCCTTCATTGTATGGTGCCTATCACGGGATAGAGCCGGTGATAAAATCTGATAGAGAAATGATTCAAGCCGATGTGGTCGGTCCCATTTGTGAGACCGGGGACTTTTTGGCGAAGAACCGACAGGTGCCGCGGTGCGAGTCGGGCGACCTGCTGGCGGTGATGAGTGCCGGTGCGTATGGATTTACCATGTCCTCCAATTATAATTCCCGTCCCCGGGTGGCGGAGGTCATGGTGAAGGAGAATGCGTTTCAGGTCGTCAGAGAACGGGAAACGTATGCGGATTTGATTCGCGGTGAGTCTGTTCCGCAGTTCATCGGTATCTAGGACTCGGTGGGAAAACTTCCGGAACGATAGGCATTGATCATGACGACACCAAAGATTCCGTTCTATAAGATGAGCGGAAGCGGCAATGACTTTATCCTGGTGGATAACCGTGAGAGGATTGTCGACGAAAAAGACCTAAGCAAGTGGGTCTCCCGCGTGTGCCGGCGTCGTCAGGCGGTCGGCTCGGACGGGCTGATTCTGATCGAACCCTCGCTGGAGGCGGATTTTAAGTGGCGCTTCTTTAACTCGGACGGGGGCCAGGTGGAAATGTGTGGAAATGGTGGGCGATGTGTGGCCCGGCTGGCTCACTTTCTGGGAATCGCAGGTGCCGATCTGAGTTTTGAGACCGTGGCGGGCGTGATTCGGGCGGAGGTGAAAGGAAAACGGGTGAAGTTGGAGATGCCCCGACCCTCCGGAGCCATGACGGATTACATGATCGATGTGGGTGGAAAGGAAGTCCTGGTAGACAGCATCGTGGTGGGGGTTCCCCATGTCGTCATCCGGGTGGCGGATATCGAGCAGGCGCCGGTTCTTCCTATGGGCCGGGAGATTCGGTACCATCACCGATATGCGCCGGCGGGGACGAATGTAAACTTCGTTGAGATCGGTGATGACGGCAGTCTGCTGATTCGTACCTATGAGCGTGGCGTAGAAGACGAAACCCTGGCTTGCGGTACAGGGTCCGTGGCCTCGGCTCTCATGGCTTCTCTAAAGAATAAGACCGTTTCACCGGCGACGGTATTGACCCGGGGAGGGGAAGTGCTCGACGTCCACTTCCAGAGGCGGGAAGATGACTTTTTCGAGGTCTTTTTGGAAGGCGATACGACCATGGTTTACGAAGGCGCGCTTTGGGACGAGGCGGTGGAATACAGCGACAAGGAGGAAAAAAAGTGAAAGTTGAACGAGCGGAGCGACTGAGGCGACTTCCCCCTTACCTGTTTAAGGAACTGGATCGCCAGAAGGACGAGGTCCGCCGGAAAGGTGTGGACATCATCGACTTGGGGGTGGGGGATCCGGACTTGCCGACGCCGCCCCACATCATCGCGGCATTGAAAGAAGCAGCGGAGGATCCGGCAAACCATCGATACCCGTCTTACTCGGGCATGGTCGATTTTAACGCCGCCGTAGCACAGTGGTACAAAGGCCGTTTTGGTGTGGCGTTGGATGTCCATGACGAGGTGGTCACGCTGATCGGTTCCAAGGAGGGCATTGCCCACATTCCTTTGGCCTATGTAAATCCGGGGGACATGACGCTTGTGGCCGGCCCGGGATATCCCGTCTACCAGATCGGCACACAGTTTGCCGGCGGGGAACCTTATTTTATGGACCTGGTCAAAGAAAATGACTTTTTGCCGGACTTGGCGGCTGTCCCCGGCGATGTCTGCCGGAAGGCAAAGATCATGTTCATCAATTATCCCAATAACCCGACGGCAGCGGTGGCGACAAAGGCTTTTTTTGAGTCGGTGGTGGCGTTTGCCGAAGAACATGACATCATCGTGTGTCATGATGCGGCCTATTCGGAAATGGCTTACGACGGGTATAAACCGATGAGTTTTCTGGAAGTGGCGGGAGCCAAATCGGTCGGTATTGAATTTCACTCCCTTTCCAAAACGTACAACATGACCGGCTGGCGTATCGGGTTTGCCGTGGGGTCTTCCCAGGTCATCGCGGCGTTGGGTCAGGTCAAGAGCAACATTGATTCCGGGGCGTTTCAGGCCATTCAAATGGCGGGAATTACCGCCTTGCAGGGAGATCAGACCTGTGTGCGGGACATGCAACAGACGTATCAGGAGCGGCGGGACGTGTTGGTGGACGGGCTCCGTTCTCTGGGAATGAATGTGGAAAAGCCCAAGGCCACCTTTTACGTCTGGATGCCGGTGCCCTCCGGATATAGTTCAGCGGCATTTTCCACCCGGCTTTTATCGGAAGCCGGTATTGTCACCACGCCCGGTAACGGATTCGGCGGTGCCGGGGAGGGGTACGTCCGTATGGCGCTGACCGTATCCAAGGAGCGAATGAAAGAGGTGGTGGAGCGAATTCGGGGAGTTGCGCTCTAGGCGAGGTTCGGACTTTTACGACTTGATCTGATTTGCGGGCTGTTTTTTGAGCTCTTTATCTATAGTGGTTCGAATACGGTATGCAGGGCACTCATACGGCATATATCGGTATCGGATCCAATCAAGGGGATCGTTTCGACGTTTGCCGAAAAGCAATCGATGCGTTGTCGAACGGCGGCGGGAGTCGCCTGCAGCGTCAATCCCGATTCTATGAAACAGAGCCTGTCGGTTGGGAAGATCAGGCCTGGTTCATCAACGCGGTGATCTCTATTCGCACGGGACTTGAGGCACAGGCTTTGCACAAAAAGCTTCAAGCCGTCGAACGTCAATTCGGCCGAAGGACCGAGGGACCCCGGTTTGGTCCCCGTATCCTGGATCTGGACCTCCTTTTTTTTGACGATCTGGTGATCAAAACGGCCAATTTGGAAGTGCCGCACCCCCGGTTGCATGAGCGGCGATTTGTTCTTCAGCCCCTGTGTGATATTGCCCCCGGCCTGGTGCATCCGGTTATAAAAAGAACGGCACGGCAGTTGTTGTCGGGCCTGGGAGATAAAAAAAGGGTTATGTCGCTGACATGAGAATTCTGATTCTAATCCTCTTGGTCTATTTTGGCTATCGCGTGCTTAAGAGCCTGGTCAGTTCCGGGGGCTCAAAACGAGAAAGGGCAGAGACAGAAACGTTGCCGGTTGATGACGTCATGGTAAAAGACCCGTTATGCGAAACCTATTTTCCCAAGAAAGATGGTGTGAAGGCCGTCGTAAAGGGTGAGACCCTCTATTTTTGCAGTGAGACATGTCGAGACGAGTATCTTAACCGTATGGGCGGGACATCGTGAGCAGGATGATGAGACTCGGATATGTCATCGTCCAAGGGGCGGTGATGTTGGCATCCTTGCCGGCATGGGGAGATATCTACCGATATGTGGATGAAAATGGTACGGTTCACTTTTCGAATGTACCCACCAGTGGAAAATTTGAGGTATATATTCGAGAGACCATCCCCACTTGGATTGATCGGTCGTCACAGTTTGACCTGCATATTGCAGAGGCCGCGAAACTATACGATGTTCCGTTTCATCTGATCAAGGCGGTGATCAAGGCGGAATCCGACTTTGATCCTTCGGCTGTTTCGACCGCGGGTGCTTGCGGTTTGATGCAGCTTATGCCGGGGACGGCTAAAGCGCTGGGCATCGAGAATCCCTTCGATCCCCAGGCCAATGTCATGGGAGGGGTTCGGTATTTGAAAGAGATGTTAAGCCGGTTCAACGGGAGCATTCCGCTGGCCGTTGCCGCCTATAACGCCGGCCCCGGACGTATCGGCCCCCGAAGAGAGATCCCGGGCATCAAAGAGACAAAAGGTTACGTCCGTAAGGTTTTGGACTATATGAACCGATTCTAGCCCTAGCTATTCTAGCTATTTTGGGCGCCAGTCAGCTATGCAAATCACGGTGACTTTACGAAAAACGGGGGACACGCTGAGGCGGTTCCTGAGTTCTCCCAACAACCTGACCCTTTTGCGGATCGCCAGTATTCCCTTACTCATTTTACTCCTTTTTTCACCGGGCAAGGTCTGCGCTTTCATGGCGGCGGTCGTCTTCTCGGCTGCCTCCATAACCGACTTACTCGACGGCTACCTGGCCCGTCGCTACGGCCTCGAGTCGGCGTTGGGCAAGTTTTTGGATCCATTGGCGGACAAATTGTTGATTTCGGCGGCATTGATCATGCTTGTTCCCCTGGACCGCGTGCCAGCATGGGTGACATTTGTCATCATCGGGAGGGAAATCGCGGTGACCGGCCTGCGGGCCATATTGTCGGAAAAAGGTATCGTTATGGGGGCCGAAGACCTGGGTAAATATAAGACCGGGTTCCAAATCGCAGCCATCATTCCTCTCTTAAT
>CAYTTQ010000070.1:0-13336 GCA_964440795.1 uncultured Desulfobacterales bacterium
TACGCCTCGCTCTTCAAGTCTTGCACGCCTTGTATCTAGAATCTTTTACTGTGTCGTTTCTTAAACAGTGTGGCATCAAAGTATTATAAGTTCACGGCGTCCAGGATCTGGGGGATTTTTTTCTCCCAACCCAGCGCCATGATATGAACGCCGTCACACAAGTCTTTCATGCCTTCTACCAAGCGTACGGCAATCTTTACACTGGCTTCCGACTTCTTTTCCGCTGCTTTCAACTCTCCGATTAGTGACTCGGGAACAAAGACACCGGCTACGTTCTTGTTCATATACCGGGCCATACCCACGGACTTGAGCAGGATGATCCCACCCAACACCTTTACATTGAATCCCTCGATCCGCCGCATGAATTTCTCAAAGAGATCCAGGTCATAGACCCCCTGGGTTTGAATAAACTTCGCCCCCGCTTCCACCTTCTTGGCCAGTTTTCTAATCTGCAGGTCTAGGGCCGCCTCATTATCGGCCCCGGGATTAACGACGGCACCCGGGAAAAAATCGGGCCTGCCCTGCAATTCATTCCCCGCCAGGTCGTGACCGGAATTCAGTATATCGATGGTCTTTAAGAGGGTGGCGGAATCGAGGTCAAAGACCGGTTTCGAACGGGGATGATCTCCCATAGTCGGGTGGTCCCCAGTTAGGGCGAGTACGTTGTGAATGCCCAGTGCCCATGCGCTCAGCAAATCCGATTGCAAGCCGAGTCGATTCCTGTCCCTGCACGTTACTTGATATATGGGGTCGGTCCCTTTGTCCGCCAACATGTGACACACCGCCAGGGACCCCATACGCATAACCGAGCTTTGCAAATCGGTGACATTTATGGCGTCCACTCGATCTTGAACGATCTCGGCATCGGCTAGTACGTGGCCCACATCCGTTCCTTTAGGTGGGGCCACCTCCGTGGTCACCAAAAATTTTCCGGATTCCAGGGCCTCTCTAAAATTCATAACCAACCTCTCTTATTCAACACGATCTTCGCGCAAATCCTCTCTCGTCATCCGCCCCGGTTTAAGCGGCCAATCCTTGACCTGAACATCCATGTCGAGGAAATGTAGCTGGCCCAGCCGTTTCAAGGCATCGTAAATCTCCTGCCAGGCACAAGGCCGGTTTTTGGATATCTCGCACATCCCGTTCGAAGCACCGCCGCACGCACCGTTCAGCAGACCTTTCGCACACCGGGTCACCGGACAGATGCCACCCGTCCGCCAAAGAATGCAATCTCCGCATGCGGTACAATTTTCCGTCCACAGACCGGGTTCTTTTCTGACACCGATAAACTGCGTGTTCAGAGCAGGAAGAATCGCCGTATTCGGAAATCTCTCCGCCACCGCCTGTACCCCGTTGCCGCACGCCATGGACAAAACGGCATCCACCTCCCCCACTGCTACCGACAACCGCTCTATAAACCGAGAGGAGCACTGTCTGGGCACCGACGTCGTCTCAACGGTCAGGGCATTGTTTTCGGAAACGACGGCTTCCGCGAGTTGATCCACTTCTTCCGGTCCCCCGGCGGAGCAATAAGTAACACACGTGTTGCATCCGGCGATTAAAATTTTTTCATAGGGCGCAATCATCTCCATGATTTCGTCCGGGTCCTTCTTGTCAGCGACAATCATCCGATCTCCTCCTGGTAGACTTTCCCCCAGTCTTCAGTCTTCATCCTTTAGCCTTTACCCTCTCTATTCCTGCGTCGGCAACGACACAATAAACGTCGTCCCTTCCCCTGGTTCGCTTTCCACGTGAACCGTTCCGTTGTGGGCATCCACAATGCCCTTGACGATGGACAGGCCCAGGCCGGAACCGGCGATACTCCTGGTCTGTTCGGTCTTGATCCGATAAAATTTTTCAAAAATCCGGTCCAGGTCTTCCGGCTCGATACCCATGCCGTCGTCTACAACCTTGAAGCGTATGTCTTTGCCGCCCATGGTGAGGGTCACATGCACCGACCCGCCGGTCGGCGTATATTTAATGGCGTTGCTGATCAGGTTCACAAAGATTGCCTGAATACCCCCGCGGTCACCGCTGAACAGCGGAAGGTCCTCCATAATTTCGGTTGTCAGCTTGATCCGCTTGTCCTCTGCGGACAGCCGCATCAATTCGATGGTCCGCTCCAAGATTTCGCAAAGATCGAGACTTTCAATCTTCTGAATTGATTTTCCTTCCTGTATCCGCCGATAGTCCAACAGATCATTAACCAGGGTGATCATGCCCTTGGCCTTATCCTTGGCCTTTGACAGCAGCTCGGATTGCTTCTCCGTCAATTCCCCGGCCATTCCATCATTCACCACCGATATCTGCATCAATAACGAGCTCAAAGGGGCCTTCAACTCGTGGGAAACCATCGACAGAAAATCGGACCGTAACTTGTCCATGGCCGCAACGGTGGTAACATCGTGACACAGCGCAACGGCACCGATAACGGTTCCCGCATCGCTCACCACGGGATCGACGTGCACTTGCAACGTCCTGTCCGAAACCGTCACCATGGGTTCTTCTCCAGCCATGAGCGTGGCCAGCGAGCTATCGGTCTTTACGGCCCGAATCAAAAAAGACAACAATTCATCGGACGGAATACACTCGGAAACCGGTTTTCCGAGGACTTCTTCATCCAAATTAAACAAGCGTCCCGCCACCTTATTGAACAACACGAGATTCGTTTGCCAGTCTGTGACAATGAGCCCGTCTGTGAGGCTGTTGAGTATGGTAAGAATATTTTCATCGTGATGTACCTTATCCTTCGTTAACGCATCTTGTCGTTCCTTTTTCAGAACACCCAATTGGCGCCGCAACCGATGGGTTTCCAAGGCCCGATTCATCTTTACCCAGAACCCGGCGTCGGTGAAGTTTCGCCGAATGCAGTCATAGGCTCCCGCCTCGATGGCTTCCAGCGCCTCCTTCCCGCAGTCATCGGAAATCCCCATGATCAAGGGTTCCCGGCGGGCCTTTTGAAGCGTTTCGATCAAGGTCATGCTTCCACCCATGGGTAATTCCAGGGACAGGATAATGATATCGGCTTCCGAGGGTTGGCGTTGGATAATATCCAGAGCCTCTTCCACCGATTCCGCCGTACGTACCCAGTGGCCTTCGTTTAAAAGCAGCTCCCGGCATTTCTGCATCACGGCGATGTCATTTTCCACCACCAAGACATTTATACTGGGCTTTATCAACATGGAATCTAGGCTCCAGGCATAAAGGATTCCACGCAGGCGACAAGATCTTCGGAGGCAACAGGCTTGGGAATATATTCGTCGGCTTCCGTCATGAGGCCCATGTGCTTAGAATAGGTGGTACGGAAAAAGGCCTGGTCCACCGCCGTCAGTAGGATAACCGGGATCTTACTCAGGGTCTCGTCTTCTTTCAGTACAACGCAGACGTCATAGCCGTTCATCTCCGGCATCATGACATCCAGGATGATGAGATCCGGATGTTCCAACCGGATCATGTCCAGGCCTTCCTTACCGTCATGGGCAAGAACCACCGCGTAGCCCTTCGACTCGAGCAACAACTTGGTTGCTTCACAGAAGTCTACATCATCATCCACCAGTGCTATTTTCTTCATAATATCTCCTATGATTCTTTGGTAATTCGCTTAATGATCCGGTCTACCCGCCTGAGGAGGACACTGCCTTCCACCGGCTTTTCTACGTAGTCGTCCACGTCAAGCTGAATACCCATCTCCAGCTCATAGCGCCGTTGGCTGACGTCTTCTTGTACCGAGCTGAGAATGATAATCGGTATCTGGGCGTATTTGGCCAATCTGGGATCCTTAAGGGCCTTACAAACCTCAAACCCGTCCATGTTCGGCATCAGGAGGTCGAGAATCAGCAGATCGGGATGTTCTTCCTTTAGTCTGGCCAGACATTGTTCTCCATCTTCCGCCAACACCACCGTGTAGCCTCCTGATTCGAGGATCATCTGCAAGGTTTCCCGCATATCGGGATCGTCATCTACCACCAGGATTTTGGCATGTTCTTCCATCGTCTTACTCCTTCTTGAGGGATCAGGTTTCAGGGCTCAGGGGTCAGGTTTTAGCTGTCGCTCATTCGCTTCGATTGCCGATCGCCTTGCTTTTCCTGCCAGTCTTCGATTCCCGTTCGACTTAACCGACCAACTGACGATGAAACTCTGAAGACTGACACCTGATCTCTGCTAAACAATCGGTCTCGGCATCAGTCCGGCTTCTTCCACCAGGCGGGGGACGATATCTTCCCAAGCCACCGCCATAATGTGTATGCCGTGAATGCCCTCAATTTCCTTTAGTTGTTCTATGGTCTCCAGACATATCCGGACACCTTCCTCCTTGGGATCTTCCGAGTTGGCCATCCGGTCCACGAGTTCTTGCGGAACGCTCAGGCCGGAAACATTGTTTCTCATATATCGGGCCATACCGACAGACTTGATGGGAATCAGCCCGGCCAGGATATAGGTCTCTTTGTGAAGGCCTTTTTCTCTCACCCCATCCATCCATCGGCCGAACTTGGCCATATCAAAAATACCCTGTGTTTGAATAAAGTCGGCACCGGCCGCCACCTTCTTGGCTAAGCGGCTCACCCGGTATTCAAACGGATCGGCAAACGGATTGGCCGCCGCCCCGATAAACATGGGCACCTCACCGGAAATCTCCTCGTCGTTTAAAAAACGCTTTTTGTCCCGCATCCGCTGGACCATCTGCAGAAACTGGATGGAGTCGATGTCATACACGCCTTTTGCCGTTGGATGATTTCCGAACTTTTGATGATCCCCGGAAAGACATAACATGTTGTTAATTCCCAGCGCCGCCGCACCCAACACATCCGCCTGTAACGCCAGTCGGTTCCGATCTCTCACCACCATCTGCAGGATCGGTTCTACGCCCAACTCCTTTAACAACACACACCCGCTCAAACTCGACATCCGGACGATGGCTGTCTGATTGTCCGTCACATTTATCGCATCACTACAAAATTTTAACAGCTCTCCCTTTCTTTGCACAATCTTAGCCGACGTGCCCTTGGGAGGCCCCGCTTCAGCGGTAACGGCAAACTGGCCACTTTCCAAAATCTTTTCAAGATTGCTACCTGACTTCATGACTTGAGATCCTCTCTGACGAGCTTTCTGGGTCCTCCATGACCGGCAGGCGTCCAATCCTTAACCGGAAAAATTTCTGACAGCTTATCCAGTTGATCCAATCGGCTCAATCGGTCAATGATTTGTTGCCACACACAATCAACGTCTTTGCTTATCTCACATTTACCATTCATCGATCCGCCGCAGGGACCATTCAGCAACTGTTTGGAACATCTTGCAATGGGGCATAACCCCGCCGTTTTATCCAGCAGGCAGTTGCCGCAACCGGCACAACGTTCCGTCCACAACCCTAGTTTTTCCGTTACCCCCAAAAAAGTGGTGTTGGTCCCGGGAAGAACAATTTTATCCGGGAACCGCTCTGCAATGAGTTGAACGCCGGCCCCGCAAGCCAGAGAAAGTACGGCATCCGAATCATTAATCTTATCGGAGGCCATATCGATAAACTCCGGCTCACACTGCCTGGCCACACTGTCACCTGTAATCTCGCCTTGAATTGACTGATCCTCTCTCGCCAATCGCAGGGCAGCACACAATTCCTCCACCTGACGTCGCCCACCGGCAAAGGATATGGCCGCACAGGTTTCACAACCCAGCACCAGAAGCCGCCCGACATCTTTCGTCATCTCGGTGATTTCTTCGATCTTTTTCTGCTCTACTGTGATCATACCCTATTTCCTCTAAATCCTAAAGGGGTTATGTGGATCCTCCCATGCCTCATCTGCGTTCTTTTATCCTATTTGTTTCATCCAGTCTTCGAGCCAGGCGTGATCTATGATGCCCTCGTTCGGCATATCACACAAGGCCAGTTGTTCGCGCTTCTTCCCCAATGACTCTAACAATTCATGGGTGTAGTTCACGACCCGGTCGACCCTGTCCGCCGTTTCCGGGAACGGATCCGTCTCCCCCGGAGCTCTGGCGAGAAACACCCCGGCGGCGCCTAACCCAAAGGCCTTGAAGATATCCACCGTATCGAGTCTTCTTAAACCAAAAACCGGCACCGGCAGGATGTTTGGATAATCCTGTTTGAGCTGTGTCATGTCGGCGGCACTGAAATTTCCATACAGATCAACGAACCCGACCAGCATTGCAGCACCATCTTCTGCTTTTGCCGCCGCCGTTTCCATCTCCTTAAACACTTGGGACCGGCGATTGAACCCGATGTCAATCGCCCGCACCGGACATTCGACCACGCACATACCACAGGCTTGGCATTCAACAGGATCGATGACGACCTCTCCCATCTGATTGGCTACCGGTATACCCAGGGGACACACCCGTACACAGGTAAGGCAGGAAATACATTTGTCCGGATCGATCCGCGCACCGAGATAACAGTGAAGACACCTGAGTGCCTCCCGTGTGGCGGCGTGCTCGGACAGGCATGCCTCCACCTCGTCAAACCCCTCAAGCCGCTCAGCCACGTCTAAGGTCGGCCGGCCACATCGATCAATTTTTTTGCTCTTTTCGATAATCGCTTCGGGCAGCCGGGGGGTCTCGCCCGATTCTCCCGTGTTGACTTTCGGAATCGGTTCGCCCTGCAAAAAGGCATCGATCGACACGGCCGCCTGCTTGCCCGCCCCGATGGCCCGGATCACCGTCGCCGGACCGGTAACCGCGTCCCCCCCTGCAAAAAATGGGGATTTGCTGGTGATCAAACTGCCGTCCTCTTCCACATGAATCCGCTTTCCCCGCTCGGCTATTTCAAAGTCTTCAGCAAAAAGGCCCGATTGCGGAATCTGACCGATAGCACAAATCACCGTTTGCACATTCAGAGTATACTCCGAACCCGCTACAGGCACGGGGCGCCGCCTGCCGCCGGCATCGGGCTCACCCAGTTCATTTCGGATACACGTTAAGCCCGCCACTCGGCCGTTCTCACCACGGATCTCAATAGGCGCGGTCAAATAGGAAATATCTATGCCTTCCTCGCTTGCCTCTTCCAGTTCTTCCGGTGACGCCGGCATCTCTTCCCGAGATCGTCGATATAAGAGGCTTACGGACTCGGCACCGATACGTAAGGCACTACGCGCCGAGTCAATGGCCGTGTTGCCCCCACCGATCACGGCGACCTTGCCCCCAACCGGCGGCCGGTCATCCATATTGACGGCCCGTAAGAAAGAAACGGCCGAAAAGACCCCTTCCAAGTCGTCTTCACCGGGAATACCCAGCTTGCGATCCTCATGGGCACCGATGGCCACAAAGACGGCTTCAAATCCCCGGTCGATGAGGTCGGAGGGTTTCAAATCTTTTCCGATCTTGACTTCCGTCTTCACCATCACGCCTAAATCCAAGACAGCCTTGATCTCGCCATCGACAACCGCTTTGGGCAGGCGATATTCAGGCACCCCCACCCTTAACATCCCTCCCAACACGGGCAAGGCCTCAAAGATGGTCACCTGGTGCCCTCGCAGGGCCAAATCGTGAGCCGCGGAAAGGCCTGCGGGCCCCGACCCGACAACGGCCACCTTGTGGCCGGTGGGATCCGCAATTCTCGGCTTCCAGACCTGATCCGCCCATGCACCGTCCGAAGCGAAGCGCTTCAAGGCCGCAATGGCGATCGGCGCTTCCAGTTGACCCCGCTTGCAATTGGTTTCACAAGGATGCGTACATATGCGCCCCACCACCCGGGGCAGTGGGTTCAACCCGCGAATGGAGGCAAAGGCCTCCGGAAACTTTCGTTCTGCAATCAATTGAATGTACTCACGGGCGTCGGTAAGAATAGGACAGGCAACTTTACAGGGAGCGTAATGGACAAAACGTTCTTTATTCTTTGGCATAAGATTCTTCTCTGTTAAAAGTTTGTAAAAATGGCCCTTATCCGAATTCGAGCACTTTGGCCCAAGCACCCGACTTGAATCGCGTACTGTTCTACAATAACGGATCCATGGATAAAGCCGGATGTCCTTTTTCCTGAAGGAAGGACAGGATCTCTTCTTCGGAGGTCCCCACCGTTTCGTCGGCAATCATATCCAAGAGATCGGGAACCCCGACCTCCTCCGCCCGCTGTTTCAGGCGCGGTCCGATTTCTTCCTTTAATTGTTTGGGCATCCAGACCAGACGTTTGATGCCGCCGTCTCCACTCAACCACTTGCGCTGGGTGATATTGTATTTGCCGTGGCCCACAAATCCCGGCGCACTCGTCCCCCCGCCGATGGTCCCCGCCAACGTGGTAAACTTCATGCCGCAAGGGGTCATACCTGCGTAATCCCGGTCCACCGTCATCACGCCGTTACACACGGGAAGCACGGCGGCGATACACTCACAACATCCGCAGGTGGTCATGGGATCATGGACAATACTGTAAAAATTGTAATGGTCCAAAGCCCCTCGAGAGGCCTTAAAAAGAAACTCGTTACACCCCTTCCATTGGCCGAGTGTTTCATCCAGGCACTCCCCTTTTTCCACGGGTTGGTTGGGTCCCGTTGGGTTGATCTCAAAGGAGGCCTTGCAGTCCATCCAGTTGTATGCACCGCACAGTCCGGTTCGTTCGGGACTGATAATACACACATGGTTGGGCGCAAAAGACTGACACAGCGTACACGAGTAAAATGTCTCCGTTGTTTCATCCGTCATCCCTTCAATGCGGGAGTCACGGACGGCATAGACGTCCCGGGCCTGGACGACGAGTTCATTTACCTTGTCTTCCTCCGTGTAGAGCTTGACCTGGACCTTGTCGAAAATAGCACCGAAGTCTTCGTGAAACTTGGCATGAAGAATGGATCCGATGTCCTTTAAAGTCAGCCCTTTTTCAACGGCATCCTTGGCGATCCGAATCCATGCAATATCTCTTTGCCCGATATGCATCATTCCTTGAGCGTAGTTGATAAAATGGTGAATCTGTCTTTCCAATATCGGCTCGAAATCTTCTTGCATCTTGCGTCCCGCAAACTCGGCTACAATGGCCAACGGCAGCCTTGATCCCGCTTCAACCTCGGTCAGATCCGGACCAAACAGCTCTATTTTTCCGTCCTCAACCTCATTCATTTCTTTTGTCGTTGCCCATTCAACCGCCTGACTCTTACCGCCCCCACATTCCAAATAGAGATCGTCCTTGCGGACACGCTCGCCCTCAAAGGCGGGCCCATAAGCCACCGGTACCGGCACCTCGGAAACCGTTACCTTCAGCCCCCGGACTTCGATGGCCTTGGAAACCAACTCCCCATAGGCCACGTTGGACACCACGTGTTCATACGTACACACGCCGGTCGGCAAGATCTCCGGAATATCCGTATCCGCAATGGTAGGAAAACCGAAATTAATCGCCCCCGCCGCTTGCGCATACCATTCATCCGTTACCGTACCTAATGCCAAGGCGAAGGCAAAAATGCGATCTTTGTTATAGAGGAGAATCTTTTTATACTCACCGGCCTTTAACCCTCCGAAAGACATCGCCGCCCGAACGGCAAATCCCGCAGCAAAGCAAACCGATGTGGCGTCGGGCCCAAAGGGAACCAAGCGGGTGGGCCACCCGACCTGCACTCCCGCTTCTAACAATTGCTTCGAAAACTCCACCCCATTGTCCCCGGCATGCATAAAGACGTAAAGATTCTTTCGCTGAAGCTCTTCGGCCAGTTCCTTTGCTTTTTGGGCATCCGGGGCGGCACCCAGGATGGCGGCAAACCCGGGAGCGGTCCCGTCCACGAATTCCACGCCACGTTTTCTCAGGATGACGTCATCCGCCGCTCCCAGCCAGAGTTGTCCCTCTGTTATATCCTCGCCTTGCATATAGAAATCAGGCGACTTCAGATAACGGATTGCTTCGATTATCTCATCGGCGAACAATGTCGCCATGCCAGCGTCCAGGGTCGGTCCCAGATAGGGAAGATGCATGCTTTCCCGAACCGGTGGCGGCAACAAACTTCGGCAGCGGTCAAGGACCGCCTTCATATCGCCGACCCGCTCCACGGCGACTCCGAGCATACCGTAGGTAACGGGAAGATAGTAGGCCGTATTGGGAAAGCCCACCTCCTGGTTCTCTCCCCACTTGTCAACCGCCGTTGCGTATTCGGTTTCCGCTTTTTCTACAATCTTGTGCGCCCCTCGGATAGCCGCTGATGCAATGACCTTAGACACGATTCCTTCCTCCTCTATAACCCGCTCGCCATTTTTGCGGATTCCACGGTATTCTTGAGAAGCATGGTAATGGTCATCGGCCCCACGCCGCCGGGAACCGGGGTAATGGCGGAGGCCTTTTTCTCCACCGACTCGAAATCCACGTCTCCCGCCAGTATGGCTTTGCCTTCATCTGTTTTACCAATCCGGTTGACGCCCACATCGATAACCACCACTCCCTCTTTTACCATGTCGGCCCCGATCGCCTTGGGTTTTCCGATAGCGACGATAAGGATGTCCGCCATTTTGGTAAAGCCGGCCAGGTCTTTCGTTTTTGAGTGGCACAAAGTTACCGTGGCGTTTCCACCGGGAGGCGGCTGAAGCATCAGGTTGGTTATCGGCTTGCCGACGATATTACTTCGGCCGATCACCACCACGTGCTTGCCTTCGGTCGAAATATCCGATCGTTTCAATAATTCCATGATCCCGTGGGGCGTACACGGCAAAAAACGGCCCGTCCCGATCATCAATTTCCCTACGTTGACGGGATGAAAACAATCCACATCCTTGTTTGGATCGATGGCATTGATAATCCGGTTTTCGTCAATCTGCTTCGGCAAGGGAAGTTGTACCAATATTCCGTTAATCTTCGGGTTGTCATTGAGCTGGCCCACAAGGGCCAAGACATCGGATTCGGCAACGTCTTCCGACAGGTCGCTTCGCTCCGAGTAAATCTCCAGCTTGCTGCAGGCCTTTTCCTTTTGGCCCACATACACCTTGGATCCGGGATCCTCTCCCACCAGGATCGTCGCCAGCCCGGGCACGATACCGTGTTTGTCCTTTAGCTCGCCAATCTCCCGTCCGATCTCCTCGCGAATCTGTTTGGATACTTCGCTACCTTTGATCAATTGCGCCGCCATGTCGTCCTCCTCCTTCTTCAGGTATCAGGGGCCAGGGATCAGGTGTCAGTTTCGCGGCCGGCCTTTTCAGCTCTTCAACCATATGAACCTTAACCCTGAACCCGTCAATACGGATCTTTCAAACCTTGCGCCCTAAACGTTTAAACCTTGAACCCGGAACCTCTGAACCTTTAAACCTTTGAACCTTGAACCCTTGAACCTCTGAACCTCTGCACCTTTAAACCTTGAACCCGGAACCCTTGAACCTCTGAATCTTTTGACCTTGAACCTTTGAACCCGGAACCTCTGAACCTCTTCTCCCTAAAACAACCCCGTGACTTTTCCCGTATCCACGTCCACATCCACGCGACGGAATGCCGGGTTGGAGCAGGTGCCGGGCATGAGACTGATGGTCCCCGCACAAGGGCAGAGAAACTTGGCTCCCGAGTAAATCAACACATCCCGAATCGGCAATATCCATCCTTTGGGAACCCCTTTCAGGGTTGGATCATGGCTGAGACTTAAGTGGGTTTTAACCATCATGGTCGAATAATCGTCGTATTTTGGGTCCTCCTCCAGCATCTTGGCCTTCTTTTCAGCTTCCGGCGACCATGCCACTCCGTCGGCCCCGTAAACCTCTTTGGCAATCACTTCCACTCGATCACGAAGTTTTGTCTCCAGGGGATAGAGGAAATCAAAGTCATTTTCTTCATTACATGCATCAATCACCGCATCGGCGAATTCCAAGGCACCGTCGCCGCCATCCTCCCAGTGCGTCGATTTGGCACACCGGGCACCGGCTGCCTCGGCCGCTTTTCTAACGGCTTCAATTTCAGCTTCCGTATCCGTATGAAAACAGTTGATGCAAACCACCGGATTGATGCCCGACTTGCGAACGGTTTGGATGTGATGCACCATGTTTTCCATTCCCTTTTCAACCAGCCCGACATTTTCCTTTGTATATTCCTCAGGCATCGCCAGACCCGCTACGACCTTCGGCCCGCCGCCGTGCATCTTCAAAGCCCGGATCGTGGTGGTTAAGACCGACACGTGGGGTTTCAGCCCGCTGTTTCTACATTTGACGTTCCAGAATTTCTCAAACCCGATGTCGGCACCGAAACCACTCTCCGTAACGTGGTAGTCAAACATCTTGAGACCGATCCGATCTGCGATGATCGAGGACTGTCCCACCGCGATGTTGGCAAACGGTCCCGCGTGGACCATGCAGGGCTGATATTCGGCCGTACACATCAGCGTCGGATTGACGGTGTTTCGCATCCACGCCGTCATCGCACCCCCCACTTCCAGATCGCCGGTGGTAACCGGTTTACCGCTTTTATCAAAGGCAAGCGTGATGTCACCCAGCCGCTGCCGAAGGTCCGCCAGGTTGCGAACGATAGACAGTATCGCCATACATTCCGAGCCCACGGCAATTCCGAATTTTGACTCCATGGTAAAGCCGTCGTAACGTCCACCCAACCCGATAACAATATTTCTTAACGCTTGAGCACAATAGTCGATGATCCAGCCGAACTCGACGCGTGTCGGATCCACGTTGATACGATCCATGCCCGTCAGCCGTTCCAACTGCTCATCATTGTAGTTTCGCTCATGTTGCATCCGGGCGGTCAAGGCCACCATGGCCAGGTTGTGGGCATTCATGATGTCGTTGATATCTCCGGTAAGCCCCAGAGAAAACTCGGTCATGGGAATAAGCAGTGACCGACCACCTCCCGCCGCCGTCCCTTTGATATTCATGGTCGGCCCTCCTGAAGGCTGCCTTAGGGCACCGCCCACATTTACTCCTCGCTTGCCCAGGCCTTCCATTAAACCACACGAGGTCGTACTCTTTCCTTCCCCTAAAGGCGTCGGGGTGACGGCGGTCACTTCAATGTATTTGCCGTCCGGCTCACCCCTCAAACGATCCATGATTTTCAGGAAGTCGAGTTTGGCCAACCGCCCCATGGGAAGAATTTCGTCTCTTTTTAGGCCCAGTTTTTCTTGCCACTCCTCGGGCATGGGCATCTCTTTTTCCGCATCCTCTGAAATCTGCCAATCTTTGTACTTCGTAGGGTCTAATGCCATAATCACCTCTCCTTTACCCAAAGCGTTCACTATGTCAAAGTCTGCACAAAAACCCGTCAACCATCGTCTCGAGCATGTCCAACATTGCCAGCCCGCCGGCCTTACCATCAAAACGGTGGCTATTTCCACGCCGTCGCGTCTGTGTGGGCCATGCGGGATATCGCCGGCCTTAGGGCTCGCGCAAAAATAACTTCACATTTTGCCATCTCGGCTTCCGCCCG
>CAYTTQ010000071.1:0-13333 GCA_964440795.1 uncultured Desulfobacterales bacterium
ACAAAGCGCTCGTGACACTTTCCGGTAAACATCCGGACACGGACTTCGTTGGAAGACCAACATCTGGGCTGCGCTTCCTTCTCCGTCTATCCTGCCAATCCTTCAATCCCTCAATTCTCAATTCCTCAATCCCCCAATTCAATAATCCCTCAATCCCCCAATCCCCTCCAACGCCTCGGGATTTTCTATGGAAGCCAAATCCCCGGGATCTTCACCGCAGTATTTCTTTCGTATGGCCTTTCTGACGATCTTCATCGACCGCGTTCGGGGCAGATCGGGAACAAAGACCACCGCCCTGGGGCGAAGGTTCTTTCCCATGATATCGGCCACGTGAGCGGCAAGGGCGCCGCGGAGGTCTTCCGAGGGGTCGTAGCCTTCCTTCAGGAGAACAAAACAGACGATGTCGGACCCCTTCATGGGGTCCGGCACACCGATGACGGCCGATTCCCGAACGGCCTCGTGGTCCATCAGGGCGGATTCGATTTCACCCGCCCCGGTACGAACCCCGCCCACATTGATGGTGTCGTCGGATCTGCCGTGCAGGGTCAGCTGTCCACCCTCGTCTCGCTTGATGTAATCGCCATGATACCAGACGTCCCGGTTTTTTTCCCACGAAAAATAGGTGTCAATATAGCGTTGCCAATCTCCCAGGAAGCCCCGCGTGAGGGACGGCGCCGGTTTCAGGAGGACCAGATGCCCTTTGCCCACATCCAGAAGACGTCCCTCGTCGTCGGCGATGCCGATGGCCATTCCCAGACCGGGCATTCCCACGCTACAGGCTTTGAGTTCCGTGAGCGGGGAGGGAGAAACCAGACAGCCGCACATTTCCGTGCCCCCGCTGATATTGATAATGGGTACCCGCCCGCCGCCGATATGCTCAAATACCCACCGATAGCTTTCCGGATCGAAAGGTTCCCCTGTAGATCCGATAAACCGCAGGCTGGACAGGTCATATTTGCCTATCCAGGCATCCCCTTTCGATTTCAAGCTCCGACTGTAGGTGGGAGATATACCCAGATGGGTGATCCGGTGCCGGGCCGCCATGTCCATGACCCGCTCGTAGGTGGGATAAGAGGGATTGCCGTCATAGATCAGATAACACCCGCCGAAGTGTTGAACTCCCATGACCTGCCACGGGCCCATCATCCAGCCGATATTGGTAATCCAATAAAACCGGGTATCCGGCTTTACATCGAAATTGAACCCCAGTTCTTTTACCACTTGGGCGTACACGCCGGCCACTCGATGAAGCGTCCCCTTCGGTTTGCCCGTTGTCCCGGAGGAATAGAGGATCATGGCCAGGTCTTCCGCATCGAGCGCCGCCGTGGGAAATGCGGTCGGCTGAGAAGGGACGAGGCGGTGCCACCATATATCCCGCCCTTGCCGCCAAGGGATCTTGGCCCTTTCTTGACGCCTCACCACCAAGATGTGCCGTAATCGCGGCAAATCCCGCACGGCTCGGTCACAGGTTTCCTTGAGGGGTATCGGTTTGTTTTTGTAGAAGCCCACATCCGCCGTGACAAGCACCGTGGCTTTGGCGTCCGCCAATCTCACGCCCAGGGGCTTGGCGCCGAAACCGGAAAAAATCGGAATCAGCGGCGCCCCCAGCTTCATGCAGGCCCAAAAAACGACGATCAACTCCGGTATCATGGGCATGTAGAGGCCCACGGTCATACCCTTTTTAATCCCCAAGGCCTTCAGGGCGTTGGCCGCCTGGTTCGCCCCCTCGTAAAGCGCCAGATAGGTCCACTTTTCCACCTGCCCGTCTTCGGACTCCCAAATAAAGGCCACCCGGTTCGCCGACCGGGGATCGAGGGCATGGCGGTCCACACAGTTGTAGGCAATGCTGAGTTTTCCCCCGACAAACCACCGGGCCCGCTCAAAGGACCGGGAACCGTCCAAATCCAGGACATTGTCGTACCGGCGGTGCCATTGGACGCCCAGATAATCCATTGCGGAAGGCCAGAACCACTTGTGATCCCGTATCGACTTCCGATACAAGGCCTTGTAACTTTTGATCCCCCACGCGTCCATGAAGCCCTGCACATTGGATCCGTCGACATACTCCTTGGTGGGCTTCCAAATAATGTCGCTGTCTCCCATGGCCATAGCCTCCATCTCGTCCATCTCTTCCATCTCGGAAATCGAAACCGCAGACCCGTTTCAACCCGCCATCGGATAATTACCGGGCAAACGCAGTAAACTCGTATGAATCCGGATCAGGCAAACACTAACGGATTTTTGATTTTGACTTAACAAATATGGGTCAAAAAGGCAACTCGCCGGACGATCCTAAATCCACCGCTTGCCGAGTTTGCCGGAGATGGGCGGCGGGCAAGACGCTTTTCTTTTGACAAGGGCTTTGCAACAATACTATATCATGAGGTTTATTGAACCTTTAAGAGGAGGCGATGGAATATTTTCTCTGTGTCATCGGGATGGTCATGCTGGTGGAAGGACTCCCATATTTCGCTTCTCCTGCAAAAATGAAAAGTTGGATCGCCAAGCTGGCGGAAATGCCGGACGGGACCTTACGAACGACGGGGTTCGTCCTGATGGTACTGGGACTGGTATTGATATACCTAGGGAGGACCTAGGAAACTTCCGTCTCACACTTGGCGACAGGCGACCGATTCTACCGGATGTATTCACTAGAGGATTATGCATATGTGCTTCCTGAGCACTTAATCGCTCAAACCCCCCTTCTCTCCAGAGATAGCTCTCGCCTGATGGTCCTGGACAGGGGCCGACAAACCATACATCATTATCAGTTTGGGGACATTGTCCGGTTATTACGCGCCGATGACGTCCTGGTGGTCAACGATACGCGGGTGATCCGGGCTCGACTGAGAGGCACAAAGGAAACGGGCGGGAAAATAGAGGTCTTCTTGTTGAATTATCCTTCCGCCGAGCTCCCCGAAAAACCGCCGGCTCCTCCGGCGGCGGACGGTCTCGTCTGTAAGTGCATGACCCGGTCTTCCAAGCCGCCCCGCCCCGGTTCTCGGATCGATTTCACGGCGGGCTTCAGTGCGACCGTTTTGGGGGGATCCGACGGGATATACCGGTTGGCCTTTCATTTCACCGGAAATTTTGCCGAGGTGCTGGAAAATGCGGGTGAGGTCCCCCTGCCCCCCTACATCAAACGGCGGCCTTGCGAATCGGGTGCCGTGAAGGACCGGGAGGCTTATCAGACCATTTACGCCCAACGGGACGGCGCCGTGGCGGCACCCACAGCGGGGTTACACTTCTCAGAAGAAGTGATGGACGCGCTTCGGAAGAAGGGAATCCAGACCGTTTCTCTCACGTTGCACGTCGGGTATGGGACCTTTCTTCCGGTAAGGGTTACCGATATTCGGGATCACGCCATGCACGCCGAGTGGTATGAAATCCCGGAACGTACGGCGGCAGCCGTTACCGAAGCCAAGACCCGGGGGCGGCGGGTGGTAGCCGTGGGCACGACGTCCGTACGATCCCTGGAATATGGTGCGGACGCCCAGGGTCGTATTTCCGCAGGAAGCGGCCAATGTGACCTGTTTATATATCCCGGATATCGTTTCAAGGTGGTCGATGCCATGATTACGAACTTTCACCTGCCCAAAAGCACATTGCTCATGCTGGTATCCGCTTTCGCAAGCCGCCGATTCGTTCTCAAGGCTTACCAAGAAGCGGTGGACCGGCGCTACCGATTCTACAGTTACGGAGACGGGATGTTCATATACTGATGGCCCCCTATTCCTTTCAGGTTGTTCACCAATCCGCCGAGTGTGCCGCCCGGACGGGGAAGCTCCACACCCCTCACGGAACGGTCGACACCCCGGTCTTCATGCCCGTGGGCACACAGGCCACGGTCAAGTCGCTGACTCCGGAGGAATTACGGGTTTTAGGCGTTCAAGTGGTGCTGGGGAATACCTATCACCTCTACCTGCGCCCGGGCCATCAGGTAATTCAACGCCTGGGCGGTCTCCATCGATTCATGAATTGGGAAAGACCCATCCTGACGGACAGCGGTGGTTACCAGGTGTTCAGCCTGGCCAAACTCCGACGGATATCCGCCGAAGGCGTGACTTTTCAGTCCCATTTGGACGGCTCGAAACACCTGTTAACACCGGAAAAGGCTATTGACATACAGCGGGCTCTGGGAACGGACATCATGATGTGCCTCGACGAATGTACCCCTTTTCCGGCCACGAAGGAGGAAGCCGAGTCCTCCATGCGCCTGAGTATGGACTGGGCCTCCCGCTGCAAGGCACACAGGGGGTCTTACCCCGGGGGATTGTTCGGCATCGTCCAGGGCGGTATGTTCGAAGACCTGAGGCAACACAGCGTTGATGTCCTGACACGGACCGGTTTTGACGGGTATGCCCTGGGCGGTTTGAGTGTCGGCGAACCCAAAGAAACCATGCTGAATATTGCACGGTTCACCCTGCCGTTGCTCCCCGGCGAATCGGCACGGTACGTCATGGGAATCGGGGCCCCCGAGGATCTCGTGGAATTGGTTTGCCTGGGAGCCGATATGTTCGATTGTGTCATTCCCACCCGGAATGCCCGCAACGGCCAGCTTTTTGTCCCGAGCGGAACCCTGAATATCGCCAATGCCCGATACCACGACGACGGCCGGCCCATAGACCCGGGATGCAACTGCTACACCTGCACCCACTATTCCAGAGCCTATCTGCGCCATCTCTACATGGCCAAAGAAATCTTAGCCCACCGGCTCAATACCATTCATAATATCCATTATTTCATGACCCTGATGCGCGGACTTCGGGAAGCCACTTCTCAGGGTAGGCTTTTGGATTTCCGAACGTCATTCTATGCCCTGCGGAATACCGGCTGATGGCCGGAGGACCCGCCGGTGGGGAAACCGAAATCCCCCAAATCCACCGCCTAAAACCTCCGGCAAACTCGGCAAGCGGTGGATTTAGATATTTAGGTATACTTGCAAGGCTTGCAAAATGAGGTCATTGCGACTATGCTGGAAGGAAAGTGCGCGAGGCAACGTGCCGGAGAGGAGATGTCGATATGCACGATAAAGTCCAAGCCGTAATCAATAAAATACGTCCGTCGCTGCAGGCGGACGGCGGAGATGTAGAACTGGTAAGTGTCGAAGACGGCACCGTAAAGGTGCGTCTGCAAGGGGCCTGTAAGGGCTGCCCCATGTCTCAGATGACCCTGAAAAACGGCATCGAGAAGATTCTGAAAAAAGAGCTTCCCGAAGTCGAACGTGTGGAAGGTGTGGATTAGCCCCGCCCGGAAAGTCACGCTTTTCTTAGGTTTTTCTAATTCGCTTTAATGGGATCAGCGGTGATTCCCTTGCCCCGTTACGACCATTTCAGAATGGATGCCCCCCACGTCAACCCCGCACCAAAGGCAACCAAGAGGACATAATCGCCCCGTTTGAACACCCCTTTTCGGTTGGCCTCGTCGAGGGCAATCGGGATGGAAGCCGCTGAGGTATTGCCGTATTTTTCGATATTTGTATATACCTTTTCCATGGGGATGGACAAGCGGTCCGCCGTGGCCCGGATGATCCGCATGTTGGCTTGGTGGGGAATCAGCCAGGCGATCTCTTCCGCGGCAAGGCCGTTGTACGCCAGAGCCGCGTTTGCCGCCCCTGCCAGGCACGAAACCGCCTTTTTGAAAAGCTTGTTGCCGTTCATGATCAGATACGACGGCCGCTGGGCCACATTGGAAAGCACTTCCGGTAGCCGGGATTCGTCTAGTTGACGATCCCGTGAATAGAGAAGATCCCAGGAATTTCCGTCTGAATTCAGGTGGGAAGAAAGAATTCCCGTTTCGTCTTCGCCGGCCGTCAACACCACGGCACCCGCCCCGTCTCCCAACAAAACGCAGGTACTCCGGTCCGTCCAATCGGCAACGGTTGATAGCCGTTCCGCCCCGATCACGAGAACGTTGCGACAACTGCCTGTGGCAATCATGTTGTTGGCCACATGCATGGCATAGACAAAACCGGAACATCCGGCTGCCACGTCGAATGCCGGTATATTGCCCGCCTCTAAATGCTTTTGCACCAGACACGCCACGGACGGAAACTGGTGATCCGGCGTGGCGGTCCCGACGACAATCAAATCGAGCGCTTCCGCGGACATTTCCGCCATTTCCAGGGCTCTGGAAGCCGCCAGTGCGGCCAATTCCGACGCACTTTCCTGCCGCGCCTTGGATGCAACTCTCCGCTCGCGGATTCCCGTCCGACGGACAATCCAATCGTCACTTGTGTCGACGAGGTTTTCCAAATCTTGATTGGTGAGCACCATTTCCGGCACTGCAGAGCCGGTACCCGCAATTTGTCCCTTTACCATAATGCGCATGTATCCTTCTGATAGCCCCTCCGATTGGGATCCCTATTTCTTACCGGAGGCGCGGTTAATAGAGCCGAAAAGGTCTTTGCAGTGCCTTTACACCCTGAATCCCGGTTGCCTGTCTAGCATGAAAGTACCGTGGTGTCATGCATTTTTTGGCCCCCTCTCCCTCACACATCCATGGCTACAAAGAACACCGGGAGCGCCTTACAGAGCAAAACAAAGGGCGGCGACGGCTTCCGCCCAGCCTTTGGGACCGGACTCGCGGCTGAAATAGACCTCTCCACTGTAGTCGAAGGGTTCCCATTGGCCGGACTTCTTTCGAATAATCACCGGTTTATCCACCTCACGGAGCATGGGAAAATCGTTGGCGCTGTCCCCCAGGCCGATCGTCACCATCTCACCAGCGCGGGCGCCCCGGGCATAGACCCGGTTCAGGTATGCCACGGCCCGGCCTTTGTCATTGTTTCCCGTCAAATGGAAAAAGCGTCCCCCCCGGGTGACTTGAAGCCCCTGTCGGCGAAACATCGCCTCAAGTCGCCGCCGACCTTCCCGGGTTTCGCGACATATGAACGGTTCCGAATATTCCCGCCGGGCAGCCAATCGAGCCGCCTCCTCGGAAAGCCCGGTGCACCGGGCGATTTCGGCGGTCGTCATTTCACAAAATCCGACGATGTCGAAAGTCCCCACGGCCTTGGTGCGCTGAAACGCTTCGGTCAAAACACCATAGGGGGTTCCCAGTTCCTTCACCGAAAACCGATCTTTCTTTTTCAATCCCGGCGGTGCCTGCTCAAAGCCGGGTGTGCCTCCAGGGATAAACACGGCCCCGCCGTTTTCACAAATGAACGGATCTTCGAGCTTCATTTCCGTACGTAGCACTTCCATTTCCGCCCGGGTCTTGGAACTGCACAGAATAACCGGCACCCCCTGTTGTTTCAGCCGCGCCAACATCTCCTTGGCAGGGTCGAATCGATATGTGTCATGGTCCAGAAGCGTGCCGTCCAGGTCCGTGTAGACTATCGTACATGTCATCGTCGACGAATTCCCCCCAAAACCGTCCGGTTCCCACGCCTCATCGGTAGTAATAACCGATCATAATCAGAAGTTGACCAAAACGCGTCCATATATTAATGTACTATAAAAGCAAAGTCGCAACAATCCAAGTATCAAAGGAGAAGGCAATGGATATCGTCGAAAATCCGCATGATATTCAATCGGCGGACATCGTGGTGGGCATCCCGTCCTATAATGAAGCAGACCTGATTGCATGGCCGACGCAACAGGCCGGCGAAGGCCTGGTGACATACTTCGGCGACAAGAACGGGGTGATTATCAATTGCGACAACAACTCCTCGGACGGCACCCGCGATGCGTTTATGAATACCACAACGGAAGTGCCCAAGATGTATCTGTCCACGCCGCCGGGGGTAAAAGGCAAAGGAAACAATTTCGAGAATCTGTTTCGCAAGTGTTGCGACTTGGGTGCCGAAGCCGTCGTGGTGGTGGATGCGGACTTAAAAAGTATCACACCCCGCTGGATCAAGAATCTTGGGGAACCTCTGTTTGACGATTTTTCCTATGTCGCCCCCTTATATGTCCGACATCAACATGACGGTACCATTACCAACAATATTGCCTATCCCATGACCCGGGCGCTGTACGGACGACGGGTTCGCCAGCCCATCGGCGGGGATTTCGGTTTCTCCGGAGAACTGGCCGAGATCTATTTAAAGCAGGAGGGGTGGACGGATGCAGTGGCAGAATTCGGTATCGATATTTGGATGACCACGACGGCGATGTGTCAGAATATGGCCATATGCCAATCTTATATGGGACGCCCAAAGGTCCATAAACCGAAAGACCCGGGTGAATCGTTGGGGCCCATGTTCACCCAGGTTGTGGGAACATTGTTTGACATGATGATGAACAACAGCCCGTTTTGGAAAGAAGTCCGCTGGAGCAAACCGACGGCCATTTACGGGTTCGGCCTGGGAGAAATCGAAATGCCCCCGGCAGTGGATGTCAACATTGAACGGCTCTACGACAAGTGTCACGCCGGTGCGGCCGAATATAAGGCGTCTTGGCAACAGGTTCTCTCCGACAGTGTGTTTCGAAAGCTCGAGGAGGTCATAGCACTCCCGTTGGCAGGCTTTGAATTTCCTGCGAACTTGTGGGCGGAAATACTTATCGATTTTGCCGTCGGTTATAAGAATTCACCTCGGGATAGAGTGGCCCTTTTGGATAGTTTGATCCCTCTCTATTTCGGCCGAACCTGTTCTTTTGTCATCGAGTCGGAATCGATGACCATTCAGCAGGCCGAAGAATTGATAGAAGAACAGTGTGGCGTGTTTGAATTTACCAAACCCTATTTACTCGAATCATGGTTTAAAGAGGACTAGGCTGCCTGTGGGAAAACTTGCAGGAGAAAGCCTTTGAGCGAAAAAGCGTGTTCCCCGACAGGGTCCTAGTCACGGGACGGAAATCTGGAGGTCGTTATGAGTAAAATTCTAATCGTCGACGATGAAGAAGTCATCCGCATGCTCTATAGCGAAGAGCTGGAAGAGGACGGTTACGAGGTAATCACTGCGGACAGTGGGCATGGACTCACCGAAATGGTCGGACGAGAAAAGCCCGATCTCATCATCTTGGATATCAAAATGGCCGAGCATGACGGGCTGGACCTGCTTCAAGATATCCGGAAAGATTTTTACAATATCCCGGTCATACTCTGCTCGGCGTACTCCTCCTTCAAGGGAGATCTTAAATCCATTGCCGCCGACTACTATGTGGTCAAGAGTGCGGATTTGAGCGAATTGAAGCAAAAGGTAAAGAAGGCTTTGGAAGGATACATCCCCGCGGATAGAGCTTGATGGATTTTTATCATGCCGTAACCCTCGGCATCGTGCAGGGACTCACCGAGTTTCTCCCCATTAGCAGTTCGGGACACTTGGTGCTGTTTCAAACCCTCCTCGGCCTCGAGGAACCGGAATTGCTTTTCGACATCGCCGTGCATGTGGGCACCTTGGTGGCCGTCTGTCTGTTCTACTTTCGGGACATCAAAGAGATCGTGCGCACGGTTTTTTCCAAGTCCGTGTGGTCCAACAACAACGGCGGGGTCGGCAAACAGATAAAAGAGACACCCGAAATCAGGCTTTTTTTCTTGATTATCGTGGGGACCGTCCCCACCGTATGCCTGGGCCTGGCCTTCCGACCGATCGCGCATACCCTCTTTTCCTCGATTCGTATTGTCGGCTCTATGCTGCTGATTACCGGATTGGCCCTTTGGTTGACCCGACGGACCCAAGCAACCGGCCGGAGAACCGGAGAGCTTACACTGCGAGACGCCCTCTACATCGGGGTCGTTCAGGGGCTGGCCATCCTGCCGGGAATATCCAGATCGGGGGCCACTATCGCCATTGGTCTGCTTCGGGGCATCGACCGGAAAACCGCAGCCCGTTATTCTTTTTTGTTGTCGATCCCCGCGATTCTCGGGGCCCTGGTCCTGGGCTGTTTGGACATCTCCGGAGCGACTGCGCACCGCCAGGCGACGGGGATTATGGTGGGTGGGGCCTTGGTGGCCTTTGTGGTCGGCTATCTGGCCTTGCGGATCCTGGTTTATATGATTCAAAAGGGACGGTTTTTCATATTCGCCCCGTATTGCTGGCTATTGGGTACGCTCTGTCTGGTCTATTCATTTATGACCCCTTAGACGGTGTGGTGTTTCGGGAATAGATTGCGGTATTCCAACAGCGTGCAAGGTCTTTTGTGAGCGACATTGAGCTGTCGGGGCACCTCACGTGCAAAACCGAAATTGGGAAGCGGAGACCAATGAATCCGAATATCTTCAGAGAATATGACATTCGCGGAGTCGTTGACGAAGACATGGGAGACGAAGACGTCCGCCGTATCGGAAAAAGTGTGGGGACCTATCTGCGGAAAGAAGACCAATCCCGCCTCATCGTGGCTCGAGACTGTCGCCTCAGTTCGGATCGGTACAGACGCCTCCTTATCGAGGGACTGGTCGCCACGGGATGTGACGTCGTGGACATCGGCATCTGTCCCACACCGGTTTTTTATTTTGCCATTAGACAGATCGACATGGAAGGCGGGGTCATGATTACCGCCAGCCATAACCCCCCTGAGTATAATGGATTTAAGCTTTGTAGCGGGTATGACACCCTCTTCGGCGAACGGATTCAGGCCGTGCGCCGCATCATGGAATCGGGAGATTTCTTATCGGGCGACGGCGGTGTGGCTTCAACAGACCCCATGCCGGCCTACATCGATTTCATGAAAAAGAACATCCGGATTTCCCGTCCGTTGCGAGTGGGGATCGACGCCGGCAACGGGACGGCCGGTGTGGTGGCGGTTCCGATACTGTCGGCACTCGGATGTGAGGTACATGATATTTATTGCGACATGGACGGCCATTTTCCCAATCACGAGGCGGACCCCACCGTAGATAAAAACATGGCGGACCTCATCGCCCTGGTTCGAGAAAAGAACCTCGACGTAGGCATCGGCTATGACGGAGACGGCGATCGCATCGGGGTTATCGATGATCGAGGAAACGTCATCCGTGGAGACCAGTTGATGATTATCTACGCCCGGGAGATCCTTTCCCGCAGGCCCGGGGCCACCATTATCTCGGAGGTCAAATCGTCTCAAACGCTGTATGACGACATCGAGAAACATGGCGGGCATGCCCTGATGTGGAAGACCGGGCACTCGTTGATCAAACAAAAGATGAAGGCGGTTGACGCGGCCTTGGCGGGAGAGATGAGCGGCCACATCTTTTTCGCGGATCGCTATTTCGGTTTCGACGATGCCGTTTATGCGTCCTGTCGCCTCCTCGAAATCATGACGGCCACGGGACGGACCCTCTCCGAGCTCTTGGCGGACGTACCGACCGTGGTCAACACCCCGGAAATCCGGGTCCCATGCCCGGACGACCGGAAATTCGAGGTGGTGGAAGCGATAACCGCTTATTTCCGCCAACGGCGAAAAATCATCGACGTGGACGGCGTTCGGGTACTATTTGACGAGGGCTGGGGCCTGGTGCGGGCGTCCAACACCCAGCCGGTTTTGGTTTTGCGGTTTGAGGCTTACTCTAAAAAGGCACTGGACCAAATCCGCACGGAAGTGGAATCGGCCTTAAGCGAGATCACCGACAGGGACGGGACGTCATGTGGGTAAATATTCTCATCGGGGCAGGAATCCTTTTGGTGGTGGTCCTTACCTGGTTTCTGTCCTATTATTGGCTTTCCCCTCACGTGAAGGAACCGGACGGCCACGCCCGGGTGACCGGGGCATGTCAGGACACCATGGAAATCAGCCTGCGGTTTCAGGACAACCGCGTGGTGGATTCGTCCTACTGGACCAGCGGGTGTGTCTACAGCCTAAACTGTGTGGCCGCCGCGGCACAGATGGCCAAGGGCAAGACCCCCGACGAGGCCTTGGCGGGGGTGGGCGCCCATCAAATTCAAGCGGCTATCGGGGGACTGCCCCGAGATCACATGCACTGCGCCGTTTTGGCTGCAGATACCCTTGAAAAAGCACTGGGCGATTACGTCCAAAAAAAGACGCGGCGGGATCCCCTCCATTCCCACGTCTCGGTCAAGAACTCCCATCCTACCTAGGAGCCTGTCGGAAAAGAGATTGAGTTTCAAAGGGGAAAGAGTTGTTCGTAATGGCGGGGCGTATAACTGGCGCGCAGATAGATTGGGGGAAGGGTTTTTGAAAAGCCCGATTCGTCCCTGTAAAGGGCCTCCAGTATCCGGATGATGTGAATGTCCCCCGACCATATGGTCTTGGGCGCCTGATCTTTGATCGCTTTGACACAACAATTGGCAACAAACGCATAATCGGTGACACTCGGTCGCTCGACCGGCGAGCCGGAAAAGTACCTTTTTAAGAACGTCACCAGCCGATCGTGTAAGGGCTCTTCACTAAAATCGAACGTGCGACCGCGAAGCATGAGGGTGTCCAAAAGCATATCGATGTTTTCGAGATAGATCTTTTGCTGTTTCCATATCTTCTCGATCCACTCGATCTCGTTGTGGGGTTGGGCCTCGTAAGACGCCAGGAAGTTCTCCAGCCCGTCTTTTTGTTCATCGTAAATTTCCTTGGAAACGGTTACATCCATTTCAAAGATGATCTTCTCCAAGACTCTTAGAAACCGGTTGAGTTCTCGAAAGAGAACGGGCAAGTAGGGCCGGTAGGCCTTATTGTCGGTTCGTTTGATAAACCCGATGTAGGTAAACACCTGGTTGATTTGACTGGATCTTAGGTATCCCGGATGTCTTCGGATACCGCCGTGATGTGCTTGCGTTTTCCGTGGATCGTCAATTTGAGGGACCGGCAAGTCCGGACGAATGTAGGCGGAGAAGATATTTGAATCGAGGATATTTTCATAGGGATTGGCTTCCAGAACCGACTTGAGTGAATCGGGATATCTATTGCCTGTGTCGGTATCGGTGTCGGTCATAAGCAGATGGGTGATGACGGAGGACTAGAAATGGAGGGCCTCTTTGAAAAAGTCCGGTATGGGAATCAACCGTCCGTTGTCGTCTACAAAAACCCAGGTGACATCGGCCTTCACGGCCAGAATATCATCCGGTTGCTTGATAATCTCTTGACCGAACACCCCTTTCATCCGCGTATGGGTCTTCAGGTAGGTCCGGACCAGCAGGTGTTGTGCTTCTTTGGCCGGGGCTTTATAGTCGATCTCGATTCGGCGCACTACGATAAGGACGCCTCGCGCCTTTAATGCCCCCAGCGTAAAGCCACCCGATTCCAAAACGTCCATGCGGCCACATTCCAGGTAGTTCAGATAGACGGCGTTATTCACATGCCCGAAGGAATCGCATTCGTATGATCTGACCTTCAGGTATGTCTCTGTAACCCCGTGTCTCTTCAATCCGTGCTCTTCTCCTTCCTCCGCGATCGTGACCGCCCGCCACCGACTGACGAACCCCGAAATATATCTAAGGGCATGAGAAACGTCTCACGCG
>CAYTTQ010000072.1:0-12992 GCA_964440795.1 uncultured Desulfobacterales bacterium
TCTGAATTTGAAATTGATTGAAGGACCAGATTTTATAATTTAACCTACGTCCCCGATTCCCTTCAAGATAAAGAGCGAAATCAACAGTTTGAAAAAGAGACTTAACGAACTTGAGGCTCGAAAAACGGAGCTTGAGAATTAGATGGGGACATTTCCCTACCTTATGCGCCTGCGATTGGGGTTTTATCCTTTAGCATGATTCCGGGTAAACTGATAATGGCCTGGTTTAAGGGAATCAGTTCAATATTTTCTATGTAAAGATGATCTCTGCCTCCATAAAAGACATATGCCCTGGCCATTGGATAGTCTTTCAGAAAGGCCCGCAGGCCCGCCAACTCCTTTGATCTGACTTTGCCTGCACGCTTAACTTCAATCGCTATCAGCCCGCTTTCACCATAGAGAACAAAATCTACTTCCAGCTTTTCGGCAGTACGCCAATAATAAAGCCCGTACTTCAAGCCAAGGTTGTCATTTACAGCCCTGATCTCCTGAAAAACGAGGGTCTCAAGAGCTGCGCCATCAATCTCCTCAGGACGGTCCAGGGGACCGGACGGACGAACAGTGCGAAAAACGCCGGCATCAAAATAAAAAAACTTGGAATGTGCAGCCAGGCGCCTTTTGCTTTTCCTGGAAAAAACAGGGACCCGAAGTCCAATCAGAAGATCATCAAGGATATGAAAATAGCTTTCTACAACCTTTCTGTTGACTTCACATTCCCTTGCCACCTCTGAAATATTCAGTACTGAAGACTGTGAAAAACTGGCTGCCTCAAGAAATCTGGCAAATACCTCAAGATTTCTAACCAGCCCCTCCTGCAGTACTTCTTCGCGTATGTAAGTATGTACATACCCGGCCAGATAGTCTGCTGGATCAGGTTCTGTATGTGCAGACGGCAGATTGCCGTATGCCAGGGAATGCTCAAGAGAAAAATCAGGGCCAAGCTCTGATGCTGTCAAAGGATGCATGGATCTGCCGGCAGCCCTGCCGGCAAGGAGGTTCACCCCTTTTGCCCTGAGCTTTCGCGCACTGGAGCCTGTCAGGGCAAACCTGATTCCTCTGTTTTCAATGAGCCTGTGGACTGCATTAAGAAGTTCGGGAACTCTTTGAATTTCATCAATGATGACCCGGTCATTGAAATCGGGGGGGATCATTTGCTCAAGTCGATGAGGTGCAGCCAGCAGAGAAGCGTAGATTCGCGAATCAAGAAGGTCGATATAAATGGCATCAGGATAAGCAGCCTTTACCCAGGTGGACTTGCCGGTCCCCCTGGGGCCAAAGAGAAAAAAACTCTTATACTCAGGAACGTTTAGAATTCTGGAGTACATAACTCCATTTTTCAGCAAAATATGGAGATGTCAATGAAAAAATAGATATTGACGCAATAACATAGAATTGCAGAAACCGTTTGTTTCTGGGACATCCATGAAATTGATGGAACCGTAGAAAGGTTCATATGCCGCCACTCCCGCGAAGGTGGGAGTCCGGAATTACCTGAAAACACTGGATTCCAGCCTTCGCCGGAATGACGAAAAGGAAGGGAGGCTGACTTTTTACGGTTCCATCTACTTTAGAGGGCAAGTACAGGGAGCTTTCATTGATGATTCAAAAAGCATCCCGACTGTGGGAGGGGTCTGCGATTCTCTCCACTGGAAACGGATTGTCTGGGGGAAGCCCGGGGATGTCGGTGGGACAGGGAGATTCTTTTTAAAGACTCACAGGGTGTGGATGTCCGAGGACCTGATTGCAATCCACGCATCACGGCCCTCCGCTAGGGGCGTTTCCAAAAGGAAACCCTTCATGACCAGCACCTGAAAGACGAGATGATCAACTTGAATGAAGAGATTGTAATGGAGACCATTATTGGACAGGCCCACCAGTCTGCCCGGGAAAACGTTTTTTCCTGCCGGTGGCCGGTCTACACCGACCTGAATGTCTTCGGGCCTTACAGCCACATATTGTCTCGATGATGGAACCGGCCCGGGCAGCTCCAATGTGAGAGAACCGAGAACGGCTCTGTGGCGGGAAAACTCGGCCGGGAATACATTTTTCATGCCCACGAATCCGGCTGCGAACGGGGACGCGGGTTTCTGGAAGAGTTCGATGGTGTGGCCGATCTGTTCGATACGCCCCCGGTTAATCAGCGCGGCTCGGTCCGCTAAAAAAAGGGCTTCTGCAAAATCATGTGTCACCATGAGGAAAGTTACGCCGGTTTCGGTATGAAGTTCTTTCAACGCCATGCGAATGTCTTCACGGAAGCTGGGGTCGAGGGATGACAAAGGCTCGTCAAGTAACAACACGGACGGACGCACGACCAGGGCGCGGGCAAGTGCCACGCGCTGCCTTTCTCCGCCGCTGAGATGGTCGATTTTCCGAGATGCCAGATGGGCCAGTCCCAGTCGTTCGATGATGTTGTCGATGTCCTCCGGCTGGATCGGTTTACGATCTTTGCAATAGCGCAGGCCGAAGTGGATGTTTTCGGCCACCGTTAGATGGGGGAATAAAGCGTAATCCTGGTAAACAATTCCCACACGGCGCGCTTCCGGGGGCAGACGGGTAACCTCCGTTTGGCCGAAGAAAATTTGTCCTCCTGATATAGGGACCAAGCCGGCGATCGCCTCAAGGATCAGCGTCTTGCCGGCACCGGTAGGCCCAAGAATGGCAAAAAACTCGCCGTCCTCCACGAAGAGATCGACATCCTGAACAGAAAAGCCCGGCAGATGAATGTGGAGGTGTTCGATTCTGATCATGACGCGGTTCGCTTGGGAAGGGAGATAATCCGTAACAAGAGAAACAGAACAAGACAAACAACAATGAGCCATACCGCAACAGGTTGAGAATACTTTAGACCGTATGCAGTGAAACGTTCATAGATTAACACCGGCGCGATCATGGGGTGATATGCCACCACTACGATGGCCCCGAACTCACTGATCGCCCGGGCGGTACACATGATCATGCCCGCAAGCATGGATCGCCAGGCAAGGGGGAAGGTTACTCGCAAGAAGGTGCTCGTCATAGACGCACCCAAACTTCGAGATACGTTTTCCAGCCGCACAGGGATCGACTCAAAGCCGGCTTTGGCCGTGTTGATGTAAAACGGAAGTCCAACGAAGGTGAGCACGGTAATAATACCGGTAACACTTCCCATGATCCGCACGCCGAGGGATTGAAGGATGTCGCCAAGCCAATGTCCTTTCCCCGCCAGGCTTAAGAGAGCGATTCCCACAATCGGATGGGGAATCATGATCGGCAGATCGACCATGCTTTCGATGAACCGCTTTCCCGAAAATTCTTTTCGAGCAAGGAGGAATGCGAACGGGGTTCCCACGAGTAGTGAGATCAGTGACGCACAGGCAGAAGCGTATACACTCAGCCAGATGGCGTGTAGTACATCGGTGTCGGTGATGGTTTCGCGGAGACCTTGAATAGACGGTTGCAGGACCATCTCCGCTAAAGGGAGAAGGATAAAGGTTAAGACCAAGAGGCTGCAAGAAACGGCAAGCAGTAAAAAGGGGTCGGGCTTTTTGTGCATGGGATATAACCGAAAGAAAAAGAAAGATCCGTGAAAACCGTTATTTTTTGACTTCGACCAGCTTTTGTAGGGTGGCCGGGATGCTGGAACGCATCTCTTCAGTCGGCACGCGGCAAGGGATGAAAGGCGGTTGCCCCATTTCCTGAAGTACTTTCAGTCCTCCCTCCGGGTCCAAGACATACCCTAGAAATGCGATGGCCGCTTCCCTGTTTGGGGCGTCCTTGATCATGGTGATTCCGTAAGTGCACGATTTGCCGGTCCGAGTAATCCACGTCCCCGGCTTTTTGCCGGTCACCTTGACTGTGGCCTGGCGATAATATTCGTCGTGGCCATAGTCGCCGAGATTGATCTCGTCGGGCAGAGTAATATATTTGAGATCGTGTTGGACGGCCACGGAAAGATATTCCCAGGCATAATCCATGTTTCCCGTCTTTAACAAAGATACCAGCTCTACCGATTTGGGTCGGATGTTTTCTTCAGGCCGGTTGGCGATGAGTCGATCATACAGCCCCGGCTTGTTGTAATGCTTCTCAGCCAGTTGGAGTACCATGAGGCTGCGGTACCCGCAGGGATCCAGATTCGGATCCGCGTGGCCCCACACGACTCCCTGCCGGGATAAAATGTCAAACCAGTTTTGTGCCTTGATTTCTTCGGCAAAGCGGCTTTTCTCTGTGTAACATAACACCAGTTGATTGGTGGTAAAACGGATATTCCAGGTGGCGTGCCGGGGGGTAAGTGTCTTATCGATAACAGCAAAATCCGCGGAGGCCATAATGTCGGCCGGTCTGCCCAGTTCAGAGATCATCCGCGCCATTTTTGTACTTCCGCCTGCCTCGCGAAGGATATCAACCTTCGGATGCCGGGCCTCAAAGATCTGTTCCATTTTAGCGAAAGGAACCGTTAAACTGCCTGCGTGGAAAACGGCTATGTTCCCGGCAATTTCTGATTGCGACGAGCGAACAGACAGAATAAGGGTGAGGGCTGAGATGAAACACAACGGCCAGAGGATTCGAACGGTCTTCTTCATGGGTTCGTCTCATTTCCACTCTAAGATACCACTTTTAAAAGGTTTTGAACGGTTCGTTGTTGTGTACTGGCACAAGTGAATTTATGTCAAAGCTGACATAAATTCATTTCTATCCCATGGCCTCGGTCCTGTCAAACGATATTTCCGGATCGGCTATTTGAAAATAAAGGTAGTAACACTAAGGCCTCGCGGAAATGCCTTCAAGCCCGCAACTAATTGAATTTACCATATAACAATTAAAAATAAGGAGCGGGGCCATTTTTTACTTGACTCTGATGGGGAATCGGTTTAATCTTTACACACTGAGTGAGCGCTCAGTCAGTTTTTTTAAGGAGGACAAGTGACTCGAAAGGACGCCATACTAAATGCCGCGACTCTTTTTTTTGCTGAAAAGGGCTTTAAGGACACGTCTATGTCGGAACTCTCAAAAGCGACGGGCGTGGCTGAAGGCACGATTTTTTATCACTTCAAGAACAAAGCGGACTTGTTTAATTCCGTCCTGGCCGGCCTAAAGGAAGAAATACTCGGTGAATTCGATCGGTACTTTCAAGAACACGAATACGATACGGGACTGGAAATGATGGAAGGCGCCATCGCCTGCTACATGGGATTGGCCGCATCCATGGAAGATCGGTTTCTGATCATTCACCGGCACGATGCATATGAATTGGCCAAAGAGAACACCGCCTGCAGGGAACACCTGGAGGCGATTTACAACTGCTTTATCGACATTTTCGAACGCGCCATTCGGGCCGGCCAAAAGGACGGTTCGATCGGCGAAGTGTCGGCGAAAAATGCCGCTCTTATCGTCCTGGCCATGGCCGATGGCCTCGTTCGTTTAAATACCTATGGGTTGTACCATGGGAGTGCACTTTGCGGTGAGTTGATGGCTATGGTCCGAGGAATGTTAAAAAAGCCGAATAAATGACAGTGAGGAATCGTTATGTTCGAAAAGGTATTGCCTTTTTTGGTTTGGTTTAAGGGATACAACCTGGAAAAGCTGAAAGCCGATGGGATTTCCGGGCTTACCGTAGCCCTGGTCCTTATCCCCCAGTCCATGGCGTATGCCCAACTGGCCGGGCTTCCGGCCTACTACGGCCTCTACGCTTCCTTTCTGCCGCCTATGGTGGCTGCACTTTTCGGTTCCAGCCGGCAACTTGCCACCGGTCCGGTGGCTGTGGTCTCCCTGATGACCTCGGCCTCCCTGGAACCCCTGGCTTCCGCGGGGTCGGAAGGCTACATTATGTATGCCGTGCTTCTGGCGCTCATGGTGGGAATTTTCCAGCTTTCACTGGGTGTGTTAAGGCTGGGGCTGGTGGTCAATTTTCTGTCCCACCCGGTGGTAAACGGCTTTACCAACGCAGCCGCCATTATCATTGCTTCATCGCAGTTGTCTAAATTGTTTGGCGTTTACGTGGATAAAGCCGCCCATCACTATGAAACCATTATTCGAGTCGTAGAAGCGGCCTTTCATTATACCCACTGGCCGACACTTGCTCTCGGTGCCTTGGCTTTTTTAATCATGTACGGCCTCAGAAAAGTCAACCCGAAGATCCCCAATGTACTTGTCGCCGTGGCCGTGACAACCGTCATTTCATGGGCAACCGGGTTTCAACACAACCGGGTGGTGCCGTTGTCGGTGATCAAGGTTCCGAAGGTCCATGAACTCGTCAAAGGCTTCAATGAGACGGCGGCGACCCTTCCCCGACTGGCGGAGGAAAGAACCCGGATTAACCAAGCCCTCGACGAGGCAAAACGGCAAGGGGATAAGATTCGGCGGCTTGACGAGGAGCACGACCTGAATGTCGTCAATATCCGTATGGATCGTGCCAAATACCGGGCGCATCAATATCGAGAAGAGATCCGAGGAGCCCTTTTTGAAGGCGTATCGGCCGAAAACGGCGCTTTGATGTTCTTTTCCAAGGATGGTATTCCCATGGGTGAACAAGGGGACGGACGGACATGGCGAATCAAGGTGGGCAACAAACCGCTAGATGAAGCCAATCTTCTCATGATGGGCGGCGGGGCTGTCGTGGGGGTTATTCCTGAAGGTTTGCCGGCGATTTCCGTACCCAAGATCGATGTTGGCGTTATGCTCCACCTGTTGCCTTTCGCCGCCATCATTTCGTTGCTCGGTTTCATGGAAGCCATCTCCATCGCCAAGGCCATGGCGGCAAAAACCGGCCAGCGATTGGACCCGAATCAAGAACTCATCGGACAAGGGCTGGGCAACATTTTAGGTGCGATGGGCAAGAGCTATCCCACTTCGGGCTCTTTTTCCCGGTCCGCCGTAAACCTTCAGGCAGGGGCATTGTCAGGCCTTTCCAGCGTCTTTACCAGCATTGCCGTGGTGATTGTTCTTTTGTTCTTTACGCCCCTTCTTTATCATTTGCCACAGGCGGTTCTGGCGGCGGTTATCATGATGGCCGTCATTGGACTGGTCAATGTCTCGGGGTTTATCCACGCATGGAGAGCCCAGTGGCACGACGGTGCCATTTCCATCATCTCTTTTGTTTTCACACTTGCTTTCGCCCCCCATTTGGATAAGGGGATTATGGTGGGTGTCGTCCTGTCACTACTCGTCTTTCTCTATAAAAGTATGCGTCCCACTGTAGCGTCTCTGTCCAAACACAAAGATAAAGCGCTACGGGATTCCAGCATTTATCAACTGCAAGAATGCGCTCACATTGACCTCGTTCGATTTGACGGTCCGCTCTTTTTTGCGAATGCAAGTTATTTCGAGGACCAAATCGCCGATCGAATGGCCAGAAAAAAAGGACTCAGGCACATTGTTATCGTTGCAGACGGCATTAGCGAGCTGGACGCATCCGGAGAAGAAGTCCTGTCCTTACTGGTCGATCGTGTGAGAGCCGCGGGACTGGATATATCCTTGAGCGGTGTCAACGAATCCGTCATGGCGGTATTACGGCGTACACACCTGCTGGAAAAGATCGGCAAAGATCATATCTATTCGACGCGGGAGAAGGCAATTTATTCCATTCACGAACACACGCACCAGGAAAGTGGCGAAGGGGAGTGCCCCCTGACATCAGTATGTCGCCTCGCATGATGCGGGCAGGAGGAAAAGGTATTCACATGTCTCACATTACTGTATTCAACGGCATATTTTGTAATGCGGATTCGGTCGTGGCGAAAGTCGTCGAGAAGACAGGATTTGGTCTGGTCACGGATCAGGATCTTGTCGCTGACGCCGGCGAGCTTTCAGGGTTGAGCCGTGAAAAGATCGAACGGGCCTTTTCGGCCAAGCCCTCGGTGTTTAATCCGTTTACGCACGAGAAAGAGCGTTCCATAGCCTCTTTGCGCCTGGCGGTAGCCCATAGGATGTCGAAGGGCAACCTGCTGATCCACGGTTTTTCCGGCTTGCTCATTCCTGGGGAAGTCACCCATGTGCTCCGGACATGTTTAATCGCCGCCCTGCCGTTCAGGAAGGATTTGGCCGCCAATGGGCGTAATGTGTCTGAAAAGGAGGCCGCCAAGATTATTCATGCGGACGACGCCGATCGGGCCAAGTGGGTCGAAACGATTTTTGACAAAAAGGATCCGTGGGATGCGTCTTTGTATGACTTGGTGATTCCTATGGACAAGCGAGATGTCGACCACGCTGCTTCGCTCATTGTGGAAAGTATAGATACGGAGGCAATCAAACCCACCTCGGAATCGATGCGGGCAATGGACGACTTTGTCATGGCGGCGAAGGTTGCCTTGGCTTTGGCAAAAGAAGGACACAACGTTGCCGCGAAGGCCAAAAATGGAAAGGTGACCCTGACCATCAACAAGCACGTATTGATGCTCCACCGATTGGAAGAGGAACTTGCCGAAATTGCGAATACAGTCGAAGGGGTGAAGTCAGTGGAAACCCGCGTGGGCACTGGATTTTATAAAACGGATATTTATCGCAAATACGATTTCGAAATGCCCTCCAAGGTCCTGCTTGTCGATGACGAACGCCAGTTTGTTGAAACGCTGTCAGAGAGACTTACCATGAGAGAAATGGGCTCCGCCGTCGCCTATGACGGCGAATCGGCCTTGGAGTTGATCGACCAGGATGAACCCGAGGTCATGATTCTCGATCTAAAGATGCCGGGTATTAACGGTATCGAAGTACTAAAACGGGTAAAGGCGACACGCCCGGATATCGAGGTCATTATTTTAACCGGCCACGGCTCTGAGGCGGATAAGGAGACATGTATGAAGCTCGGGGCCTTCGCTTACCTGACCAAGCCTGTTGATATCGACCGCCTTTCCAAAACCATAAAGAAGGCAAACGACAAGATCCGTCGTACAAAAAACGAGAGACAAGAGAAAAAAGACTATTCAATAAAGAAATGATCGTCTCCACCGTCATACGGTTGGAAAGCGCCCACATAGAGACAGACTGCATATGTCAATACTTCGATACATAAGACCCACCTTCTGGAAACACGAGGACGTCGGGGGAAGTCCTTTCGAGCACCTCTTTGACTTCCGGAAAATCTGGTGGTTGGCAGTGGTTTTATCCGCCGTCATCGCCCTTCTTCCGGTGGTTTCCACGGGGATTTTTGACTACCGGGTGACTAAAGAAGCCATGGATGCGGAAATCCATTTGCGGACGGCTCGCCTGGTATCCAATACGAGGCGGACGGTCTCGTTTTTTCTGTCAGAACGAAAGGCCGCTCTCGACTTTGTATCTCATCTTCATAGTTATGAGGAATTGACCGATGTCGTTTTCCTCAAACACGTCCTGGACATTTTGCAAAAAACCTACGGCGGGTTTACGGATCTTGGAATCATCGATGCTCAGGGCAAACAAAAGACCTATGTGGGTCCGTATCAATTAGCGGGAACCGATTACAGTGAGGAAAGCTGGTTCCAGGAGGTGTCTCACGGCGGCAGTTATGTCAGTGATGTCTTTCTGGGATTTCGCAATGTCCCCCACTTGGTCGTTGCCATCAAACACTTTCTGCCGGGCGCCGGTTTTTTTGTGCTGAGGGCCAGTATCGACACCGAACGGTTTAACAGCCTGCTTTCGCAACTGGAGGTGTGTGCCGGAGGAGTGGCCTTTATAATCAACCACAAGGGTGTTCTTCAAACCCCGCCCAGGTACCATGGCGCTGTTTTGGAGGACTACCCCCTGCCGGTTCCGGAGTTTTCTGAAAGAACCCAAGTATACGAAAGATCCAACCTCGAAGCCGAGCCGCTGGTTATCGGATATGCCTATATCAAAGAGACGCCTTTTATCCTGATGATTGTAAAGCAAAAGGACGAATTGATGCGGCCCTGGTATGAAACGCGGATGACCCTTGTGGGGTTCATGGCGGCCAGCATTGCTACAATACTCCTGGTTATTGTCGCCGTGGCCACCCACCTGGTTAATAAAATACATTTGGCGGATGAAAAGCGCCTGGTGGTCATGCACCAGGCGGAATATTCGAACCGGATGGCCTCTATCGGGCGGCTCGCCGCTGGTGTGGCCCACGAGATCAATAATCCTCTGGAGATTATTAATCAGAAAGCGGGGCTCATCAAGGACCTGTTTACCTACAAGAAACACGATGCCGAGAATAAAAAGCTAATTGATCTGGTAGACTGGATTCTCAACTCGGTCCAGCGATGTGGGGCTATCACTCGGAGGTTGCTAAATTTCGCTCGACATATGGACATGAGTGTTGAGGAGGTCCACATCGGAAAAGTCATCGATGAGGTTTTGGCGTTTCTCGGTAAGGAAGCGGAGTATCGAGGCATACAGATAGAAGTGAAAGTAGACGATCGGGTTCCCCTACTTCAAACGGACCGTGGAAAACTTCAGCAAGTATTTCTCAACCTGGTAAACAACGCGCTTGCAGCGATAAAGGGTTCAGGAAATCTCGATATTTACGTTTATCCTTATGGCAATGATTCGATAAAGGTCCAAGTGTCTGATTCCGGCTGTGGTATTCCAAAGATGGCGTTGGAGCGCATCTTCGAGCCCTTTTTTTCCACAAAAAAGAGTGAAGGAGGTACGGGGCTTGGGCTCTCCATCACTTACGGGTTAGTCCGGGAACTCGGCGGAATGATCTACGTTCAGAGCAAAGTCGGTGAGGGGACGACGTTTACCATCATTCTTCCCATTACCGTAGAAAAAGAGAGGTTTTCGAATGAAGGTTCTATTGGTGGATGATGAGGAGCAGTTGATCTCGGCTTTGGCGGAAAGGCTTTCGCTTCGCGGGATGAATGCCCAGTGGGCGTCCACGTGTGAGGATGCCTTGCGAATGGCGGATCAAAAGGACTTTGATGTTGCCGTACTGGATGTCAAGATGCCCAAGATGTGCGGCATCGAGCTAAAAAAGGTATTAGAGGAGAAATGTCCGAAAATGAAATTCATCTTTGTTACCGGCCATGGCTCCGAAGACGACTACCGAAAGGGCCTGGCCGAAGGGGGTGAGGCCTACTACCTGGTGAAACCGCTGAATATAGATATTCTTATACAAAGAATAGAAGAAATTACAGAAACGTAAAGAGGTGATTCTATGGGGTTGGCACTTAATGGGGTCGGTGAGTCAGGATTGAAGTTCTACGGAAAAATGTGTGCGGCCTTGACTCATGAAATGAAAAATGCCTTGGCGATAATCAACGAGAATGTCGGACTTTTGGAAGACTATAACCTCATGGCCCAGCGCGGCACACCGTTGACTCCGGAACGCTTCAGTGTGCTTTCACAAAGGATGGTTGAGCAGATCGACCGGGCCAATGGTTTGCTTCAAGTCATGAATCGATTTTCCCATGGCGTGGATGAATTCGTAACCCAGGTAGATCTCAAAGAGCTGTTACTGTTCGTTGCCAAGTTATCGGAACGATTCGCTTCCGTAAAAGGGATTTCCGTTGAGGTCCAACCCGGAGCGCACAAGGCCGTGGTAACCTCCAGTCCCTTTCTCCTGCAAAATCTGGTGTGGCTTTGTATCGATTTTGCCATGGATAAGATGGAAAGCGGCAGCGTTCTGAAGCTTAAGGCCGAGCTTACTCCGGAAGGCGGGCGGTTGACGTTTTCAACCCCAGGGGATCTGTCGGCCGCCATTACCGAATTTTGTCCGGAGTTTTGTGAACGTGATCTTTTGAATGTTTTGCAGGCGGGAATTGAAACCGGGCCACCCGGTGATCTGGTGTTAAAAATTCCCGAAAGGATTAATCACTAACCAATGCCGTGAGGGAAAGTCCGTTTGAACCGCTTTGGAAAACCGGTCAAACGGAGCGGCAACAAAAGCAATCAAGGAGGACAAAAATGAAACCAAGAGTGTTGATCGTAGACGATGAAAAAGAATTTGTTGAATCTTTGTCGGAACGTCTGGCCCTTCGAGAATGTGACGTTCAAACATCTCTGAACGGTGCGGATGCAATCGAGAAGATAAAGCAGACCAACTTTGACGTGGTCATTCTTGACGTGGCGATGCCGAACATGGACGGCGTTGAAACATTGAGACAGATAAAAGGCATCAAACCGTTGACGGAGGTGATCATGCTGACCGGCCAGGGTACGGTGGAGACCGCGGTAGAAGGGATGCAACTCGGTGCCATGGACTATGTGATGAAGCCGTGTTCAACCCCGGACCTGTTTGAAAAGATCCAAAAAGGGTACGAAAGAAAAACGGAACACGAGGAGCGCATTCGTGAGGCCAAGGTCAAAGAGTTTATTAGTTCGCCCCAGTCCGTTTTGAGACAAGGGTAGGTGTAAATTTACATATCCCAGGTCCGGTGGGAATTCCACACGTACCGGTCTTGCCGGATCTGTCTGACCACTGAAGAAGAAGCCAAAGGCCGAACCCGAAGCGTGTCATTGGCTGAGGAGGGAAACCCTTGATGCAAACAAACGCTGACACGGCCCCCCTAGGGAGGGCGCAGGAAGTATTGGAAGATCTGTTGGACGGTAACCGGCGATTTGCCGGCGCCGAAATGGTTTATCCCAACCATAGTAGCGAAAGGCGGCGCCGGCTGATCGCCGGGCAGAATCCCTCGGCAACCATCCTGACCTGTTCCGATTCGCGGGTGGTCCCGGAGATCATATTCGACAAGGGTCTGGGAGACCTTTTCGTCTTACGTGTGGCCGGTAATGTCATCGACGACATGATCCTGGGGAGCATAGAGTACGCCGTCGGTCACCTGGGCACACCCCTGGTCATGGTGTTGGGACATTCGGGATGCGGGGCGGTGAAGGCCACGCTTGCCGATACCCCGGTCGAAGGGCATGCGGTAAGCATTGCAGCGGCCATCCAGCCGTCCGTGGACAATAGTCGAGGCGAACCGGGCGATCATGTCGACAATACGGCCAGGGCAAACGCCCGGCGGATGGCCGATCGACTCAAAGCATCGGAACCCGTCCTGGCCCTACCTGTCGGTACGGGTAAGGTCGCGGTCGTTGCCGCCTTTTACCGACTGGACACGGGCATGGTGGAGATTCTTTGA
>CAYTTQ010000073.1:0-11945 GCA_964440795.1 uncultured Desulfobacterales bacterium
GGTCGATCCGGACCGGTGTATCGGCTGTGGCTTTTGTGTCGGGGCCTGTCCCTGCGGTGTTTGGGCCTTTGTTGCCAACGATCCCTTGGAAAAGTAAGGTGCCCATGGGTGTGAGGCATACCTGATTGTGGGTTTTTAGAAAAATAACGACAAAACTGTTGCTAGGCTGTCTGCGGGGGTTGTCATAACATTTTGATATTATGGATTAATGTGCTGTGGCCCGTTAGTTGCTAAGATACGCTAAAAGTCGTGATTTGCAAATTAGGAGAAAGAAAAGGAGGAAGGAAAATGATTTGTCGGAACGAAGAAGATGTCTTTAAGATCGTCAAGGACAAAAATGTTAGTTTCATCCAATTCTGGTTCACCGATGTACTCGGGGTTCTCAAAAGCTTTGCGGTCACTCCGTCTGAGCTGGAAGAGGGAATGACGGAAGGCATGGGGTTTGACGGTTCGTCTATTTCTGGGTTTGCTCGCATAGAGGAAAGCGACATGATTGCCAAGCCCGATCCCAAAACATTCCAGTTTTTGCCCTGGAGACCTGCGGAAAGGCCGGTGGTGCGCATGTTTTGCGACATATTGCAGCCTGACGGCACCCCCTATGAAGCGGACCCCCGGTACGTACTCAAGCGCGTGTTGACCCGGGCGGCGGATAAGGGCTACACATTTTATGTGGGGCCTGAGCTAGAATACTTCTACTTTGAGGGCAATGACGCCCCAAACATAATTGATAAAGGGGGATATTTCGATACCCGTCCCTTGGACATGGGCGGAGATCTGAGGCGAGACACGATATTCGCGCTTCAAGACATGGGCATCCAGATCGAATATAGCCATCACGAAGTGGCTCCCAGCCAACATGAAATCGATATGCGCTATGACGAAGGACTAATGATGGCCGATAAGTGCATGACCCTTAGGATTGTGGTTAAAGAGATTGCCCGGCAGCACGGATATTACGCCACCTTTATGCCCAAGCCCATATTCGGAGAAAACGGAAGCGGCATGCACACCCATCAGTCCCTGTTCCAAGGTGAAAAGAACGCCTTTTTTGATGCTCAAGACCAATACGGTATTTCCGAGGAAGGCAAGAGTTATATTGCAGGCATTCTGAAACATGCTCGTGAAATGGCGGCGGTTACCAATCAGTGGGTGAATTCGTACAAGCGGTTGGTGCCCGGTTATGAGGCTCCGGTCTATGTCTCCTGGGCCAGGCGGAACCGATCGGCCATGGTGCGGGTACCCATGTACAAACCGGGCAAGGAACAAGCGACGCGGATGGAGTTCCGTTCACCGGACCCGGCCTGCAACCCCTACCTGGCTTTTGCCGTCATGCTGGCGGCGGGCTTGAAGGGCATGGAAGAAAATTATGCCCTGGCGGATCCGGTGGAGGAAGACATCTACGAGATGGATGAGGCCTCCAGGGCCCGTGTCGGTATCGAGTCACTGCCGGGAAGTCTCAATGAAGCCATTCAAGAAGTCATGGGAAGCCAATTGGTGCGGGAAACCCTGGGCGACCACATATTCAACAAATTCGTCGAGAATAAAGTCATCGAATGGGACGGTTACCGGACCCATGTCAGCCAGTACGAGATTGATCGGTATTTACCCATTATGTAATCTTAGAATGTTTACCAGACACCGTCCGGAAATCGTTGATTGACGGATCGGGTACTCAGAGCTACAATTCGAAAAGCAAGAGCGGGCCCAAAAAGCCTCTCTTGCTTTTCTTTTTGGACGCGATTTCCTCCGCTTTTTTTCTTGGATATGCCAGCGACATGATGTCGCAACCTTGCATGTATCGGTGAGTTTGATATATAAGAGACTACGAAGGTAATTCAACAAACAGCGAGGTGATAGGATGGAAAAGACGGCGAAACTCGTAGTGGGTGGAAAGGAATTCGAACTCCCGGTGGTTATCGGCTCGGAAGGGGAACGGGCCATCGATATATCCACGCTTCGCAAGCAGACCGGGATGGTTACGTTGGATCCGGGTTATGTGAACACCGCCAACTGCTTGAGCAGTATTTCCTTTGTGGACGGCGAAAAGGGGGTTTTACGGTACCGGGGGATTCCCGTGGAACAACTGGCTGAACAGTCCAGTTTCGTGGAGACGGCGTATTTGTTGATCAACGGACGGTTGCCGACACAGCGGGAATTGACTCGCTTTTCGGTGCTGCTCAACGATCACTCGCTGGTTCATGAGGACATGCGAGCATTCTTTGAGAACTTTCCGCGGGCTTCCCATCCCATGGGGATACTCTCTTCCATGGTAAACGCCCTGAGGGCCTTTTATCCGGAACTTCACGAAAGGAGTGAGGAAGAGGAAGTCAATATTACCATGACCCGGCTTCTTTCCAAGGTGCGGACCATGGCTGCCATGTCTCACCGGATCTTTCGCGGGCACTGTCTGGTATACCCGCGGGCCGACCTGTCCTATCCGGCCAATTTCTTGAATATGTTGTTTGAGTCGCCGGTAAAGCCTTACACCATCGACCCGGATGTGGTCGATGCCTTGAACGTCTTTTGGATTTTGCATGCCGACCATGAACAGAACTGTTCGACTGCGGCGGTCCGCCTGGTGGGAAGCGCTCGGGTCAATTTGTATGCGGCCATATCGGCGGGGGTTTGCGCCTTGTGGGGCCCCCTGCATGGAGGGGCCAATCAAGCGGTGGTGCAGATGTTGAGCGATATACACGAAGAGGGCGGAAATTTGGATAAGTTCATCGCCCGGGCAAAGGACAAACGCGACCCGTTTCGGCTTATGGGGTTCGGCCACCGGATATACAAGACCTTCGATCCCAGAGGACGGGTCATGAAGAAGGTTTGCGATAAGGTTTTGAAGAAACTGTCCCGGCAAGACCCCCTTTTGGATATCGCACAACAGTTGGAAGAGGTGGCGACCAAGGACGAGTATTTTGTTGAGCATAATCTATACCCGAATATTGACTTTTACAGCGGGATTCTGCTGCGAGCCGTGGGCATACCGCTCAACATGTTCACGGTCATGTTTGCCATCGGCCGTTTGCCCGGATGGATCAGCCAGTGGAAAGAGAATCGGGACAATCCCAAATGGAAGCTGGAGCGGCCCAGGCAGATTTATGTGGGCAATAAGAAAATGGACTACATTCCCATGGAGAAACGATCCTAATTTCGGGATCTCACGATCGTGATCAAATCATCCATGCCGGAGACAGTACGCTAGGCGCACTTGGAAAACCCGCAAACCGGACAATCGAGACATCCGCCTTCGTGTTTTAGGGCATTTCCGCAATCGGGGCATGTGCCGGTCATGGTTGCCGGGTTTGAACCGTCCATCCGGGTATAGTGTCGAATGACCTGAGCTATGGCATCGGGGCAGGAGAGTACCATACTTCCGTTTTGCCAGATCGGCGATGGACAGCGAATTCCGGTGAGCTGCTTTACGATGGCTTCCACCTTCACCCCGCTGCGTAGGGCTAGGGATATCAACCGTCCGGCCGCCTCGATTTGAGAAGAGGCGCAGCCCCCCGTTTTTCCCATTTGTGCAAAAACCTCGCACACCCCTTCGTCGTCCTCGTTGATAGTAACATACAGCTTTCCACACCCCGTATTGATGCGTTCGGTCGCTCCCGTTGTGCAAACGGGCCGGGTTCGCGGCAGGATCGCCGCTGGGCGATCCCCCCCCTTTCCTATATTGAGGACCTGGTGTCCGCGACTGCCATAGCGATAGATCGTTACGCCCTTACATCCCTGGTGGTAGGCGAGACGAAAAACATTTTCGACGTCTTCCGGGGTTGCCTCCTGGAAGAAATTGACCGTTTTGGACACCGCGTTGTCCGTATATTTCTGAAAGGCGGCCTGGATGGCAATGTGCCATTTGGGGGCCATGTCGTGGGCGGTAACGAAGAGCCGTTTCATATCCTTGGGAATCTGATCCATCTGCCGGATCGATCCGGTTTGGGCGATTTGTTCGGCCAGGTCCGGGGAGTGGACTCCCCGTTTCTTGGCCCATTTTTCGAACAGAGGATGCATTTCAAAGAGGGTCTCCCCGTCGAGTACCGAACGCCGATAGGCCACGGCGAACAGGGGTTCTACGCCGCTTGAACACCCGGAAATAATACTAATGGATCCCGTGGGAGCAATCGTCGTTGTGGTGGCATTGCGCATAAAAGGCGTCTTTGGGTCGTCGAAAAGGCTTCCCTTGTAGGCGGGGAAATTACCCCGCTTCTTGGCCAAATCGATGGATGCCTTTTTCGATTCACGACATATCAGTGCCATCACTTGTTCTGCCCGCTTTACGGCGGCTTTGGAATCATATGGGGTTCCCAAGGCGATGAGCATGTCGGCAAACCCCATGACGCCCAAGCCGACCTTGCGGGTCTTCTTGGTCATTTTCTCAATCTTGCGAAGCGGATAACGGTTGACTTCGATGACATTATCCAGGAAATGAACGGCTGTGTGGACCGTTTCTTTGATCTTGGTTCGGCTCAGCTTGCCGCCGGTTACCATTTTGGCCAGATTGATGGATCCTAGGTTGCAGGATTCGTAGGGCAGCAAGGGTTGTTCGCCACAGGGGTTGGTGGCCTCGATGGCTCCCAAATGTGGCGTGGGATTGGCGGCATTGATGTGGTCCAAGAAGACGATGCCGGGCTCTCCACTTTCCCAGGCGGCCTGTACAATTTGATCGAAGACGGTTCGAGCCGGTACCTGTCTGACCCGCTTTCGGTTTCTGGGGTTGATCAAATCATAGTTCTCCCCGGTTTCCAGTGCGGTCATGAATTCGGCAGTGAGTGCCACGGATATATTGAAATTGTTTAAGCCCATCAAGTCCGTTTTGCTGGCGATGAATGCCTCGATATCCGGGTGATCCACCCGGAGAATGCCCATATTCGCCCCCCGTCGGGTGCCGCCTTGTTTTACCGTTTCCGTGGCTACATCAAAGACGCTCATAAAAGAAATCGGGCCGCTGGAGATGCCCCGGGTGGATAGCACCGTATCGTTTTCCGGTCGCACCCTGGAAAAAGAAAATCCTGTCCCGCCTCCGCTTTTATGAATAATGGCGGCGTGTCTGAGGGTCTCGAAAATGCTGTCTATGGAATCCCTGACCGGCAGTACAAAACAGGCGGATAATTGTCCCAAACGCCGACCGGCATTCATTAGGGTGGGTGAGTTGGGCATGAACTCCAATTCAGACAGGAGTTGATAAAAGGTGTCGGCGGTGAGCTTCACGTTCGCACGGGGGTCAAAGTGACGATCCGCCGACGCCACCGTGTCGGCAACCCGCCGGAACAGATCCTCCGGTGTTTCGGCGGGATTTCCCGTCGGTTCTTTTTTTAGATAACGCCTTTCGAGGACCAACAAGGCGTTTTCTGAAAAGCGTGTGTTCATAGCTCAATCAGGTGGTCGCCGAATCATCGCCTCCTTTTTGTTTTTGCGTTTCCACTGCACACTGGCTTTTCAGGAAATCGACAAAGACGCCGCAGAGGGGGGAACGGGTCCGGTGTTTGTGCAGAATCATGTAGAACGCCCGCTTAAAGGACGTGCCGCTGAGCCTTAATTTGACTAAGCGTCCCCCGTTGAGTTCGTCGGATATGGCCCGTTCGGAGAGAATGGACACGCCGACACCGGCCTTTATCGCCTGGCGCACCGCTTCGGTACTTCCCATTTCAGCCACCACACTCAGATCACTGAGCTTGACCCCTTTTTTTTCTAAGACCCGTTCGATCGACTTGCGGGTTCCAGAACCCGGTTCTCTCATGATAAAGGGTATGTGGGCCAATTGTTTGACCGTCGTCTTCCGCCGTTTGCAAAGCTCATGTCCGTGGGGAACGATGAGAAACATTTCATCAGTCATGAGCTTTTCACAAAGCAGCTGAGGCTCGCTGGGTTCCGCACCCACGATACCCAGTTCGATACGTCCGTTGATGGTATCTTCGATGATTCCGGCGGTATCGTTTTCTGTCAGGGTTACCGTGATGTCAGGATAGGTCTGTTTGAAAAGACCCAATACGGGTGGCAATATATAACCGCCCGGTATGGTGCTTCCTCCGATGGTCAAGTGACCCTTCATTTTTCCATGAAATTCCGCCAATGCCCTCTCTGTCTCTTCGGCCAGGTGGAGAAGTCGGGTGCCGTATCGATAGAGGAGTTCCCCCGCCTTGGTCGGTGCCACCTGACGGCCGAGCCGATCGATCAATTTACATTCGAAATGGTTTTCCAAGTCCTTGACGTGACTGCTTACCGTGGGTTGAGATAGATAGATCATACTCCCGGCCTTGGAAAAGCTCTTTTCCTGCACGACCATGCAGAAAACCTTAAGACGCCACAGATCCATGATTGCCAAATCTCTCTTTCAGTTTCTCGGAAACCACCGGTGGCACCAGTTTGTGAATATCGCCGCCAAATTGACCGGCCTCTTTAATGATCGAAGAACTTATAAAGATCCAGCGCATTCCCGTCATCAAAAAGACGGTTTGAATGTTTTTATTGAGTTTTCTGTTCATTAACGCCATTTGAAATTCATATTCAAAATCCGAGACGGCCCGCAATCCTCGAAGTATTGTTTCCGCACCCTGGTCCGCCGCGTAATCGACCAGAAGGGTGTTGAAACTATCCACCTGCACACTGGGCATGTCTTTCAAGCTCTCGGTCAACATGTAGAGGCGCTCTTCAACGGAAAACAGGGGCGCTTTGCTTCCGTTGACCGCGACAGCCACGATCAGCCGATCAAAGATTTTGAGTCCACGGTTGATGATATCACAATGGCCGTTGGTAACCGGATCAAATGTTCCCGGATATATGGCGATTCGTTCTCCATCCATGTTCTTCTCCCTGTCTGCCCATTTTCGGGGAGGCGCTCAATCGGTCATTCTTTAGCGGTGTATCTTCCGAATTCCCGCATTCCTTTTCCATGTGAGTAAGGGTTCCAGATCCTGCCTTTCGATGCAAATAGACATCGGGACACATCGACCGAGCCGTTCGTTCATAGCACAAATTCATAAAAGGAGACAAGGGTCTTGCCATACCGACGCTGGCTGGTTCGCCACAGGTGGGTCATTTCCTCGGGTACGACCTCCGAACGGCTGTGCTCCACGACGATGGCACCGTCGTCAAGAATAGAGTCGCAGGCATTTAAGCTTTCCAACACCGGCTTTACATAGCCCCTCTCATACGGCGGATCGGCAAATACCAGATCAAATTCCAGTCCTCGGGGTGTCAAGAATTCCAGACCCCGAAGGATGTCTTTTTGTAGTACCGTGCCTCGGTCGGTAAGGCGACAGGCGGCCAAATTTCGGCGGACCAAATCGACCGCCTGGCGGCTTTTGTCGATAAAGACGCAAGAACGGGCGCCCCGACTGAGGGCTTCGATGCCCAGGCTGCCGGTACCGGCAAATAGATCAAGAATGCGGGCGCCTTCTATTTGACCGACAAGAATATTGAATACAGATTCACGCAAGTTGTCGGCGGTCGGACGAATGGGAAATCCCTTTGGGGGATGGAGTTTCCTGCCTTTGCACAGTCCGGCGATAACTCTCATTGCTGTATACCTTCTTGCAGGGCACGGGTGTGGCTATTCTGCAAGGCGCTCATGAGAGCCTGATCTCATAAGCCTTGATCTTCTTATGCAGGTGACTTCTTTCCAACCCGATGCGATCCGCCGTTTGCGAGACGTTAAAGCTGTTTTCTGAGAGTTTTTGCATCAAGTACTTCTTTTCGAATTGTTTCTTGGCTTCTTTAAAAGAGTTCTCGGTAAGGAAATCCGCTTCCGTGGCCGTCGGCTTGTTCGTCAGATAGGATGCCGGTAGGTCTGATTCGTCAATGACATCGGAATCGGTCATAATGGCCAGACGTTCCACGAGATTCTTGAGCTCTCTTACGTTGCCCGGCCATGGGTATTTTTTCAGGGTTTCAATGGTCCTTTTGGTGATCCGCTTTTCACTACAATCTCCCTGTTGAGCAAAGTCCTTCAAAAAGGTGTCCGCCAACAAGGCCAAATCTTCCGTCCGTTCCCGTAAGGGGGGGACTTTTATGGGAATCACGTTGACCCGATAGTAGAGGTCTTCTCTGAAGTTTCCCTTTTCCATCTCCTTTTGCAAATCCTTGTTCGTTGCCGCAATGACCCGAACATTCACATTTAAGGTTCGGGATCCGCCTACCCGCTCAAATTTTTGCTCCTGCAGAATTCGCAGAATCTTGGCCTGTGTCTTTAGGCTCATGTCGCCGATTTCATCCAAAAAAATTGTTCCCCCATCCGCTTCTTCGAACTTACCGCGTTTTCGGTTGGTGGCACCTGTGAAGGCCCCTTTTTCATGGCCGAAAAGCTCGCTTTCAATTAATTCATCGGGGATGGCGGCACAATTGACTTCAATAAGTGCCTTCCGTGCCCGATTACTCATTTGATGAATGGTGCGGGCGACCAGTTCCTTGCCTGTACCGTTTTCTCCGGAGATGAGTATCCATGCGTTTGTGGGAGACGCTACGGCGATTTCCTTCTTAAGCGCTTCGATAGGGGGGCTGTTTCCCGTTATAGAGTATTTTTCGAGCGTTTTTTTCCTCAGGTAACGGTTTTCTTCTTCCAGTCGCTTGAAATTCAAAGCGTTGTTTATGGTCACGATGACTTTTTCTATGGAAAGCGGTTTTTCGATGAAGTCGTATCCGCCCAGCTTTGTGGCCTTGACGGCCGTCTCAATGGTCCCGTGTCCGGAAATAATGACGACTTGCAGGAAAGGCGTGGTCCGTTTGATCTCCCGAAGCGTTTCGATGCCGTCCATTCCAGGCATCCAAATGTCCAAAAGGACCAAGTCCGGGGATTCCTCTTCAATAATTTTGAGGCCCTCGTACCCATTTGACGCGGTGAGGACTTCGTAGCCTTCATCGGAAAGGATTCCGCTAAGGGATTGCAGTATAGTGGTCTCATCGTCCACGATCAATATGACAGGAAACATGATGCGATCTCCTCATTAAAAAGTAATGCGGTTATCCGGAATACTCAAGGTCTCGCCACAACAAGGCCCATGGGCGGCACACGCCGCTCGCCCTTCTCAAAAAGGAAGATCTATGATGAACTGAGTTCCTTTGGGTATATTGTCTTCCACGGTGATCGTGCCGTTATGGCCTTCTATGACGGTATTGACAATAGACAGGCCTAACCCCATGCCTCCTTTTTTGGTCGAGAAATGGGGCTCAAACAATCGGTCCTTGTCGCTCGACGATATGCCAGCGCCGGTGTCGGCGAGTTTGATTCGCAGTATCTTTTCCGACGAAAGAATTTCCAGACGGATGGTGATCGTTCCCTCTCCGTTCATGGCGGAAATGGCATTGTCGATCAAGTTAATAAGGGCCCGCTTGATCTGTGCGTGATCTGCGTTGATAACGGGCAGATCCCCGTTTGTATCCACGTTGAATGATACCCGGGGATGAGCTTCCCGAAACAAAGCGACCGCGTCTCTAATCACCTCTTGCAGATAACAGTTCTCCAGACTGATTGCCGGTAACCGAGCAAAGGACGAGAACTCGTTGACCAGGTTTCTAATTTGGTCCACCTGATCGACAATGGTTTGGGTGCACTCACTAAACACCCCGTTATCGCCTTGGACATTTTGACCATATTTTCGTTGAAGCCGCTGAGCGGAGAGTTTGATGGGGGTGAGCGGATTTTTTACCTCGTGGGCGATACGTCTGGCGACCTCTCTCCAAGCCGCCATCCTCTGGGCCTTTTCCGCCTCCGTAAGATCGTCGAAGACGACCACCGTTCCCATGGGTTGTTCCACTTCATCTTGTAGCTCGGTGATATGGACTATGAACGTGCGGTCCGTGTCTTCAATGTTCACTCTTATCGTTCGTTCAATCGATTTGTTGGCACTCTTGTCCAGTTCTTGGAAAAGTTCTTCCGCCATCTCCAGATACTTCGGGTTAAGGGCCTTTCTATAACTTGTATTGACGAGTTGGTTGCCTCGCACCCCGAGCATTTTTTCCGCGGACTTGTTAATAGTGGTAAAGAACCCCCGGGTATCCAAGGAGATCACGCCCGTTGACATATCTCTCAATACCGTTTCCATGTATATGCGCCGCTGTTCGATCTCTATATTGGTCTTTTTCAGTTCCTGAGCGGACAGCTCCAGCTGTTGTTTGCCTGCCTTGAGGTCCCGGGTCATTTTGTTGAAGGCGTTCACCAAAATCCCCATTTCGTCATCGGCGACGGTGTCGATGGTGAAGTCGAGGTCTCCTTCGGCTACACGTCGGGTTCCCTCGGCAACTTCTTGAATCGGGATCGTCAGTGTCTTTGCCAAATAAAAACCGAACCAGGTGGCACAGAAAATGATCAGCAAAGCGACAATGGACAGGGTGACCAAATGGCTTCCCTGTATCGGCTTTTTCACCATTTTCATCTGTTGGTATTGTTCGAATCCCCGGGAGATGGCGGACATGTTTTCCGACAGTTCCGGGGAGATAATAGTGGTGGCCGCGATCACACCAATGGCCTCGTCGGGTGCTGCGTTTGCCGGAATGCAGCCCAAGGTACGGACCATTTCGCCGGCGGGGATAAGGCCGGTGAGGGTGGAGAAGCCGGCCGTGTGAATATGGTTTTGAATATCATCCACCGAGACCGGCTCAAAGGGCGTTCCTTCCAGGCTGGCGTCCAACCCTACCGCCAACCGTTTTGAGCGGCCCGAATAGACTTCCACCGCCTGAAGGTTGAATGCCCGCTGTACTACCTGCACATAGTTTCTCAAGGCCTTTCTGTTTCTATCTTCAAGTAGGTTTCGATGGATGACCTGATAGGAGATACGCTCGAGAAAAAACTGGTTGTTGTCTTGTACGTGCTGATAGAGCTGTCTGCCCACTCCCAGGGATTTGTTCAAAGTCTGTTCCACCGGCAGATTAAACCAAAAAGCCACACTGGAACTGATAAACTGGACCGAGAAGAAGAACAGAAGTACCGTCGGGACAAGTGACAAACCGGCGAAGGCGAGTACGAGTTTAGTCCGAAGCTTGGCACCGATGACCTTCCGTTTTCGATCGTAGAGGAGTTTTACGATGTTTCTGAGCACCAGGAAGATCAACAGCAACAGCAACAGCATGTTCAGGTTGATCAATATGAAGGTAATAATCGTATTGGAAACCGGCAGGCCGGCACCGAAGCGAATCACCTTGGTTTCCACATAGGTAAGGATGGCAACCGCGGCGGCCAGGACCAAGATGATCAACCGTTCGCGTTTTCGGCGATTGGATTCTTCTCTAGAAATAGGTGGCATGAACGTCAAACTCTAGTATATGAAGTCAGTGGCATACCAGTCTGTTTCGAAATCCCAAAGGAACAAAAAGAATCGAAAGGCATAATGAAGATACAAAGGGAGGGTGATCTTTTTGAGTTCGGCCTTTATTCTGATTTGATAAAGGTGGTCACGTTCCAGTTTGTCCAGCTGAATGACAGAGAGATTCTCCACTTCGGCCATAATCCGTTTGGCCTCTGACAAAGAATTGACCACGATAGGCTGTTTACCGTTCTCGTTTCGGGTGATGACAAATTCGTCCTTGAGGTTATTAAACTTCACGGTATGTTGGATTTCCATTCCAGCCAAATTTTTGTCCATCCAGAAGTTGCGGACCTGATTGAGGGCGACCAAGAAGGTAAATGTCGTGGGGACCCCGTTCATGATCGCCTGTTCAAGTTCTTCAGTGAAACATCCCTCCACTCTGAAGTAAAGTATCAGATCGTCTCGCGTATTGGTGACGATAACATCCGTTATTCTGGGATCTTCCGCCCAGGCGACCCGGGGTAAGGAGACCAATAGATACAGAACAATCATTGCGAATCGTCTCGTCATGCAATACGCCCGGGGCGAGCAGTGTAATTGAGACTGCCCACAATCCTTAGAAAACAAATACTTCAGGGAAGACTAGCGAAGCGGGGGGTAAATTGCAAGCGCTTTTGGGCCCGGTTTGACTAAGGGTTCGCGCAAAAA
>CAYTTQ010000074.1:0-11880 GCA_964440795.1 uncultured Desulfobacterales bacterium
ATATGTCCGCGAAGTATTTTTCCAGTTGGGTTCCAGTTGCTGGGGTCAACTCCCTGCAAAGATAGATGGCTACATCACGGGCCGTATTCTTTTTTCGGCCCTTCTGAACAAGACGAGATTGTCAATAGTTAATAATTAAGATGCGACCCTGTTCTGTTCCAACGAACGTCAATCTATTTGTTCCGATAAATGATTGCCTTCAAAAGTTGAACCTTGAACAAGCGCCATGGTAGGTAGACTGAACAAATAACGAGTAATAAACTCCTAGGGAAAGCTTAGTCGTTCAGCTAGCGGTAGATATCTTGTCCAGAAACCTCAATTCCCACCTAATCTCAAATGCTTGTCGACGATCTACACTATTTGATCCCCGGTCATTCTTGTGATTCTGGCAAGCAATGGTAGATCCTTGTCAGTCAGAGCCTATATCGAATATCGACAATTTTTGGACAAGACACTCTCTTTTGACACTAGTACAGACATCTGATAGAGCTTCGTCGTTTCTGATTCTAAGCTTCCCAACCTAACACATAACCACAAAAGCCTATAAACTAAAGTTGGGCATTTCGCTTTGTTGGAAGGGCCCTAAAAATGGAAAGGAGATTTGTATTATGCCAAAGAGAATAGGACCTGTTTTGGCCTTGCTAGTCTTGATATTTGCTTCCTATGGGTGTGTATCAACTCTCAAACAATATGAGCCCACATCGTCTGTGGAAAACGATATCAAATCTGTATTAGTGTCTTTTGAAGATGCTTGGAACCAACACGATGTTGACGGTGTACTTGCTCTATGGCACGAAAAAGCGGAAATCATGTACGGAAGTGACCGCAAGATGGCTTCAAAAAAAGAATACGTTGACATTCTTCCGGAAAGAATGAACAACACACCCTCTATAGAGTTCAAGGACCCTCATATAATCCCGAGCGGAAACAAAGCAGTGGTAAAGCTAAAAATGGACTCTCGTAAGCATGTTATTCCTGTAAAGTTCAATCTGGTGCGAGAGAATGATAAGTGGGCAATTGTGAGTTGGAAATATTAAATGGCGTGCTGGAGATGCACTGGAGAGCGAACAGTCGCCTTCAGGGATGAATACATTAGATCACCAAAGAGGAGAAACAAGGAGAACAAAGAGGAAGCTTTACTGATATTAATCAAAGGAGAGGATCCAATGTATACACCACGGCAAACATCTTCTTGAGTTGGTTTGATCCAAATGGGCCAGCTGTTTATCGGAATAATGCAGAACATATAAAAAAAGGGACTGCGTTATTATGGGTAACCGGTACAAGTGACCGTTATGCTATGATGAGAGGAACATCCATATTTGACCTAGCCCCTAAAAACGCAAGAAACAAATACGTTCAAATAGATGCTTCTCACAGGAATACACCAACAAAGTCGATCGATATAGTCAGTGAGTGGCTCAGGAACCTATGATAAAATTATAGATTTTTGCAATTCATCTTCATTCCGGATCAAGTGTCGATCTTGCCCAGAACACGACAGGCCTGCCCAATTTTCCTGTGTTATCGACGATCACCACTATTTGACCATGGCATTCTTATGTGATACTGGCTTCCTATATTTACTCTGCTTCCTTCAAATATGATTTGCGATATTTTGTGTTATCATTCGTGTACCGACGGTGGCTTTTTAAAGGTCTTTACAAAGGTTCTCATGCGGATCCGCATAGGACGCCATGACAAAAGTTGCAAGAAGGCCCAACCCTTGTATTTCTATGAATTATTCGCAGTTTTGTTAATAGACGAAAGAGGTGTTATATAGACAAGAAGACTACAAACCGGGTCTTGTATGGTTCCATATGATACTCGCCTGACACAAAGAAAGAGATAGCTATGGATGATGATTACAAACTCTTGATCGACCTACACAAGCAAGGCTATCGGCAGGGGCCGGGCGGGGATGCCGAGACGGAACAAGCGCTCAATCTGGCCATGTTTGATCGAGCTGCACCGCTGAAGGTTGCGGATATCGGGTGCGGTACTGGGGCATCAGCCCTCCTGCTTGCTCGACTCTTGGATGCCCAAATCACGGCGGTGGACTTCCTTCAGGACTTCCTGGACGTGCTGAATGAAAGAGCCGAAAGCGCGGGCGTTGCAGACAGGATCTCGACGCTCGCATGCTCCATGGATAACCTGCCATTCGCCAACGAAGAAATGGACATCATCTGGTCCGAGGGTGCCATCTACAACATCGGTTTTGAAAAGGGTGTAGCTGAGTGGCGACGCTTCCTGAAAGCTGGTGGTCTGTTGGTTGCTTCCGAGATCACATGGGTCACAGGCTCTCGACCAGCGGCACTCCAGAAACACTGGGATAACGAGTATCCCGAAATCGATGTGGCTTCGGCCAAGATCAGAATTCTCGAAAAACACGGCTATTCGCCCGTTGGGTACTTTGCGTTGCCGGAACATTGCTGGCTGGACCAGTATTACCGACCTATGCAGGCGAGACTCGAAGACTTCCTGAATAGGAATGGGAACAGTGAAGAAGCACGCGCAGTCGTGGCCGCAGAGCAACAGGAGATTGACCTCTACGAGACATATAAAGCTCATGTAAGCTATGGGGTGTATGTCGCGAAAAAGACGCAGTAAAATGCGAGCAAAGCCGTGCAGCCGACGCTCGTACCTGGCACCGCTGATGGCTGGCGTTCAGTGTATAAAACAGAGTCCGGTGAGTGAGTCTTGAAAAGAAGGTGCTATATATTAGCCGGTCCTAATGGAGCTGGCAAGACGACCTTTGCAAATGAGTTTCTGCCTATTGAGGCAGAATGTCTCAATTTTGTTAATGCGGACTTAATAGCTCAAGGTCTCTCGCCATTTCAACCGAATAAAATGGCGATAGCGGCAGGTCGGTTAATGCTGCAGCATATTGACGAATGCGTGCGGAGAAACGAATCATTTGCTTTTGAGACTACTCTCAGCGGGAAAGCATACCAACGGAAGATACGAATCTGGAGAAACCAAGGATACGAAATAATCATATATTACCTCAAAGTACCTACGGTTGAATTTGCCATAGAGCGTGTGAAACTGAGAGTTTCGAAAGGTGGTCATGATGTCTCGGAGCAAGATATTCGCCGACGCTTCGATAAGAGTTGGGAGAATTTCAAAACGGTCTATAAGCCGTTAGCCGATTCATGGACAATTTTTGATACATCAGGCGAGTTACCGATTATCATAGATGCATCGGAGTAGTATAATGAAACAATACAATAAATACGCCTTGATAGGTTTAAGAGCATTGCGAAGAGCGGCTGAAAAAGTTTCAGAAGATGCGAGGAAAAATAAATACAAAATCCCGATATGGAAAAACGGCCGCATCGAATACAAAGTACCCGAAATCGACACCGAACAAGGTACTTCAGCCGACGCCGAAAAGCTTGTGTGAAATATTCGGGCGAATAACCCCGGCTCGGTTGAGATTCTCCTTAAAGATGTTTTACCTCATCTCTACTCTTGGCCTTCCCTTTCCGACAGGCGATACCTGCAATCCATCTTGATCCTCGCCGAAGTTTCGATCATGCCCAGAACACTGTAACCGAACTGACTAACGAAACCGCCTGATCTCACCTAGACACCGAAAAGACACCACCGGCAAGAAAGGTGCGAGACATGTACCCATGACGCATTCGTTATTTGCCCGTATAGACAATTTTTTCCGCGAGACACTCTTATCTACATTCCACACGGTGATCGCCTAAAATACGCCAAATCAGACCAAGTATCCTGGAACTTCCGACAAACATTCTAATGGCTACCGGACATACTCCAACTTCAACTACCGAAATCGGATGGTTCTAAGGGTAGGTGATGAAAAGAAACGATGCCGACCCCTTGACCCGCCTGCCAAAGTCTTGTACAGCGGACAGGCAATATGCCTTATGGGGTGTCATCGGCTTTCCCGCGGGTAGAAGATATGGCGGCTTTTTTCTGCGTCGCTGGATGTCACCGACAGTCGGATCCGGCAAATCGTTGACAGAAAGCGCAAGTATACGCCATCACTTGTATGCTGGATACCTTGCCGTGGCCTTTATGAAACGCTTGGGTCATGTAGTCCATGTGTTGGATGAAGCCGGGGCGCGGCTGAGCGAAAAGAACGAATAGAAGGGAGTACTGTTTTGAAAAGGGCTTTGGTTGTTTTTTCCGGTCTTATCCTGGCCTGCTGGGGTGGAAACTGGATACCGTCATCGTTTCTATCGGGATTTGCAAATTCACCTCGCCTTGTTCTTGCCGGTGACCTGCAAGGGGACGGCGATATCGGCGATGTACAGGCACTGCCTGATCCCCCTTCGCCGGATATCGGCGACACACTGGCCATTCCGGATCACTTGCCGGAGCCGGGCGAAGGAATGATCGACTTGAAAAGGTATCCACTCGCATATACGGGAACCTGGGTTCGCATAGGGACTTATGTGAACGGCGAAGCGCAGAACACCTCGGATGCAACATTGACACTCAAAAAAGACAGCTATATCTCGACGGCCGGGTGCACTGCAGAGGGAGACTTGCATGTGGCCGGCAACGAAATGACCATGACGGTCACCCACAGCGACTGTCCTGCCGTTACGATGCCGGCATACACATTCCCGTGTCAGGTCTCCAAGGATGTTCGCACCATGTGGCTGACCACCAGAATGATGGGAGCCGAAGTCAAGGAAATCTACAGCCGAACCGGGAAACTGCCTGAGCGCGACATCGGCGATATTCAGGCCTTGCCCGACAACCTGCCGGAAGAGGATATCGGCAACGTTCAGGCAATTCCTGATGTACCTCCCGCGGATATCGGTGATGTACAGGCTATCCCCGACGAGTTACCCCCTGACATTGGTGACCGGCAAGCCCTTCCGAACGAATTGCCGCAGGATATCGGCGATGTTCAAGCGCTTCCCGATGAATTGCCGGGGTCATCCGATTGATCATTTGTCAGGCATAATGGGCCGTTCGGGAATATTAGGGGATGTTGGTGAAATGTTGACAAGCAGGCCCGATTTTGTATTTCAGAAAGCGGTCGTGTCAACATTTCATGAGTGTCCCGTCCATTCTCCAAGGGGCCATGAGACGACTTGACCCCTATGACTGTTTACAGATAACGACCGCTGGAGCGATGTGGAGATCGTCCGGGGCTATCGCAGCCAGCACCATGTGGAGACGGCCTTCCGTCGCATGAAGGACTGCCACCATATTGCCCTGCGCCCCCAGTATCATTGGACAGACCAGAAAGTGGAGGTACATGTGTTTTGCTGTGTCCTTGCCCTCATGCTCTGCAGCCTTCTGCGCCGCCAGCTACACCGCAAAGGCATTGATCGCTCAATCCCCGATTTACTCGATGAACTTGGCAAAATCCGTCAAGTAGGCATCCTCTACCCCCCAAAAGCAGGCCAGGAAGCACCTACTTGCCAGATGACTCTCTCGCAAATGTCAGATGAGCAACGCACCCTTCACCAAGCGCTTGACCTTCAACGCTATTCTTCTAAGTCAGTGTAGGTCATACAAAAATGAGTGGTGTTCTGATGAAAAATCAAATAGTTGCCGAAAAAAGGCGTTAAACTCGGGCTAGATCCCCAAGCTGGGCCGCAACGTCGTCCACGACCCGGTTATTTGCGGTAGCTGTAGTGGCCAGCACCGGAATGTTCGATGGCAGGGCATTGAGCACCCGAACGATTCTCCGGTAGTCAGGCCTGAAGTCATGCCCCCAATCGGAGATGCAGTGGGCCTCATCCACCACAAAAAGACCAACGGAGTCGGCCACTGGTAGAAGTATGTTCTCCCTGAAATCGTCATTTGCCAAGCGCTCTGGGGAAATCAGTAAGATATCTGCCTCACCGGCCAAAACATTTGCCTGGACCTCCTCCCACTCCTCCCGGTTGGATGAATTGATAGTCGCCGCGTTCACGCCAATCCGTTCAGCAGCCAAAATCTGATTGCGCATGAGGGCCAACAAAGGGGAGATCAACACGGTGGCCCCAGCACCCCGCTCCCGCAGCATCCGTGTGGCCAGAAAATAGACCATACTCTTTCCCCAACCGGTACGTTGCACGACAAGCATCCGTCGCCGATTTAACAGGCTTTCTATACATTTCCACTGCCCGTCTCTGAAATCTGCGTTTGGCTCATCCAGTGCTTGTTGAAGCAGCTGCTTCGCCCGATCTCTTAAATTCATCGAATCCCTTGTTGATTTATCCCTTACCCCGTTACTTTCTTTTTGCCTTTGGTTGCAGCATCAGCAAATTCTCATCCAGACCGTGCCTAAGGACTTCCACCCGGGGGGAAAATGAAGCCACCTGGTCTCCAGGAATGTGTGATAGTTGAAACGGGAACATACGGGGACTCTCAAGAAGATCCCTTGTCGGGGCCGAGCCGTTTGCCCGGGCGTGAAGAGATGCTTCTATGACCCAGGCGATAAGCCTGGGGTCCTCAACTGAATATTGATTTCCTGCTCGGTAGACACCCTTGTCTCCGGTTTCGCTCAAAACCCCCCAGTCAATGAATGAGCGCAGGATACGACGGGCGGCCCTCGCTGCGGTTTCCCGCTCGCCATATTCTTCTCTAACCCGGCGTTGAACATGAAATGCGCCGGCCGAGCCTTGCAGGCGCAGCAGTCTACCAGTGTGAGCAGCAACAGAGCCCCAAAAGGGGTAAACCGCCATTGCCATACCCCAGTGAACAATAATTCGCTCTTTTCGTGGTAGTTGCTGTAATAGGTTCAGGCCTTCATCTCGTAGATCCTTCAGTTCAGGTGGGACTGTGAGCCAGGTCTTCAACAAGATGGTGATGACCTTTTCTCTGTTGCCCCTAACAGCCTTCCCGCCGATCGAAACTTTGTCCTGAAGCATATCTTGCAGTGAGTCGTTGATGGTGGCCTTGTCGCTGCCTGCCAATATCAAATTGGCTGTCTGCTCGAACCATTCGAGCCTGATGCGTTGGCTGAAGCCGATCTGCTCCTTTCGCCCGTTCATCTATTTCTCCGTTCGATTTGTATAAAGGGGACGATGACTTCCTCAAGGGCAGCGCCACCATGAGTGACCAGGCATTTATTCACAGGAACAAAGGCCGAGCGATCATGCGCAAGGAGCGGCAAATAGTCCTCTGGAAGACCAATAGGCCGCCATTCAAGTGCCTCGGGAAAGCGCTCTTTAACATCGCCCCGCAACAATGAATTGGGATAGATCCGTGCACGCTGTCCCCGCACGTCTGCCACAGCCCCCTCCTCCGGACGGCCACAACCAACTGCCTCTACATTGCCATGATCTGACGATAAGTAAACACGAAACCCATTCTCCAGGAGTAGCTCGAATAACTGCACCATGAACCGTTTACCTGCCCACTGGCGAACCTGGTTGTGCATGCCCGCAGCGCCGAGTTCCATGCCATGCATGATCTTGTCCACTTTGTCGACAACCAGGCCAATGACTCGTATACCATGTTGATCAACAACTTCTTCTATGCTTTTTAGCGAGCCATTACCAAGGCCTTTGACGTAATGGACTTGCTCTTGTCTCAGTCCCTGATCTATCCAGAACTGTGTCCACAATGTCTCCTCTTTTGCAGTCGTATTGATGCTGTTAGGAAAAAAGATGGGCGGTTTTCCTGCAAAAGCTGCCTGTCGGGAAACAGAGGTGATTGTCGGTATCCATGCAAAGACTGCATCTTCTCGAAAACGGTATTGGGAACGTTGCTTGGCACATTCTCTCCGAATGACGATCCACTGGTCCAGAGAGAGTCCATCGACCAATACAAAGGCCAGCTTCTTTTCCCCCGGGTCAGCCATTTGTCTCGATAGAAACCTCGGAATATGATGAAGCATGACCGGCGGAACGGGGGGTAGGTTTATCAACCCCGCGTATCTCTTCCTCAGCCACGGCAAGAGTGCCGTATCTATCTGAGCTTGAAGCGCCGCCATCTTCCGCCGCGCAGGGTCCGGCAACGCCATATCAGAACCGAAGGCCAAGGCCATCAGTTCGGCATACGTTTTGGCAAAGTGGAACCAGTCGTCGTGCCTCGAGTCGTCTTTTGGAATGTCATCACTTAAAGTATTGAGGAGGCCATCCACACGTCGTGCCCGGTCTGCTTGTGGATCTGTTTGGATGCCGATGGCAAGCCAAGTCTTCGAGAAGGGCTCGGCTCGCTCATGAGGAACAGCCTCAAGCAAACCTTCCAGAAACAGGTTGTCGATGTAGACACGAACGTCGTCATGGTCAAAGGGCAAATCGGAAGGACCCGGATATTCAAAGCCATAGCGAGACTTATCTTCGCCAAAACCACCGCTTTCCTGTGTCGCTGTCCGGGTCAAAAAGATGGGCCAGCGCTCTTGCAGAAAAGTAAAAAAGGCTTCTCGATCGGGAATTATGGTTTCCAGGGGCCAATCGTTGAAATCACCTTGTTGCCGTAGAATCTGAATAAATCGCTCGTCAAGCAAAGTAGGAACTCGCTGCCTGCGATAGTGACGGCGTAGCAGCACACGGAGCAAATCAGACGGTTTTCTAATGAGCTCCGGCGCAATCCCGAAGACATGTCGCAGCAAGAATTCTTTGGTTGCATTATCGCCGGATACTTCGGGAGTGTGTCGCTTTTGGGCCTCATAGAGCGCGTCCAGATCCCCGCGGTCCAGAGCAGCCACAACGGGATAACTCAAATTTGGGAAAATCTCTCCGAGGTTGAAAGACAGTTTGCGACCGGCTTGGAGTAGATCGTACGGCAGACAGCTCAGGTCGCTCACGGCGGACTGCAGAACAACTACCAAATCAGTCTGCTCGCCCTGGTCCCAGCGGGAGCGAAACTTGGATTCGTAAGCATAACGAAAGGCGACATGATCCTCAAAGGGGATCAGCTCAAAACCTCGCTCACGTATGCCTTCAAGAATGCCTTCTTCCAAAAGGAGGCCGTCAGGATCCGCCACGAGGGTCAACCGGGCGACATTGGGAGTAAACTCCCGAAGAATTTGGCTTCGCCACGATTCTTCCGAGTGCGGAGTGCGTGGTGCGTCGTGCGTCATGAAGCGGCTCCTTTATTAAGAGACTTCCTCAAACCGCCGATCAGGTTGGCTACATCACGACACAGTGAAAAGTAGTCTGTAAATTCTTTCTCTGAGATGTAATTCAGGCTTCTGGCTATATGTAATTGGCTTCGTACCTCTGCAACCGATCCTCTTGCAATCGATAGAAATTGTCGAAATTCCGGCCGACTGTATCTCTCAAACCCTTCGGCAATATTAGACATCACAGACACAGAAGCTCTTTGAATCTGGTCTTTGAGTCCAAAGTCACGGGAAAATGATTTTTTCGCTGTCAACTGATAAATATTCGTGGCAAGCGCGTGTGCTTTCTGCCAAGCAACCAAGTCCTCAAACTTTTCCACTTTCGCACTACGCACCTCGCACCTCGCACTTTTCCGGTTCAACTCGGATAATGAGAAGAGGCGTCAACTCCGGATAAACCTCGGTTTTGCGCTCAAGCTCCTCGTTCCACGTACGTTCTTCCTTCTGAAGTAGGTTCAGCCGGTAGTCACGGACCTGTGGTAAGCCGATACGATCGATGATCTTACGCCGGGCGGTGAAGGCATACTCGCCTTTTTCCCTTTCTCGCTTCAGGTGGGACTGGTGTTCTTGAACAAGTTCATCGTAAATGGGCCGACCATGATCTTCCGCAATCTTCAAAAGTCGCTCAAAGGCTTCTCTGGCCTGGTCGATATCAAGATACCCCTGGACCGAGGGATTTACACTCAACAACCGATCCCAAAGATGTCGAGCGGTGGGCGTAAAGACCTTTCCACCGTCGGCGAGAAAAATAGGCATGATTCGGTGACGGTTCCACTCCGTCGTCACAATGCCGATCCGCCACAGCGACCACATCCCTACAACTTCTTCCGTGATGCCTGGAATCGCAACGGCTGAAACCGGCTGTCCCGGAGCAAATCGCGGCAGCCTCATGGCCAAGCCCCTAATCCGTGAGTCTTCCAAGGTCACATGCCGGGCGGTGGGTATCTGCTCCGCATCCTTCCCGCTGAAAACGACTCTGTCGAGCTTTTCGCCATCCGGCCAGATCAGATGCCAGGTTCGCCGGTTTCGCTCGGCCTTGCCGCCGTGGACCCTAAGATAACTCACCGTCATCCGCTCGACCCAGTGGGGCAACGGATGCGCCATAAGGCGCTGGGCTTTGGATGGTTCCAGGTCCTCGCTGGCTCCGAGTAAGGATGAACTCTCTTGGGCTTCCCGAACCTGATCCTCTAACCGCGTGACAACCTTATCAACAGACACGTCGACTTCGTCCGGATTTAAAATCGCATCCACGTACAAGTCGTCGAAAATCTGTCCTGCCTGGGCAGAGTCGAGGACGTCGCCGGTCTTGTTGATGCCGAACTGTTCGAAAATGACGGCTAGTTTCTCCTCAAGCACTTCTTGGACACGGTGTTCCACCGAATCCTCGAAAACGAAGTTGACGGCACGCACTACATGTGTTTGCCCAATACGATCCACCCGGCCGATGCGCTGTTCAAGTCGCATGGGATTCCAGGGAATATCGTAGTTGATCACCACGTGGCAAAACTGCAGATTCAAACCTTCACCACCGGCGTCTGTGGAGATGAGAATACGAACCTCTTCGGCAAACATCTCCTGTACCTTTTTCCGCTCATCCATATTCATGGAGCCGTTCAAGCAAACCACCTGAAATCCGCGCTCGGTCAGGAAATCCTGCAACATCATCTGGGTTGGAACAAACTCAGTGAACACCAGGGCTTTCAGTTCCGGATCTCCTTCTTCCGCCTGTAACTTGTAGAGCCAGTCAAGCAGCGCTTCGGCCTTGGCGTCCGGTCCTGTTTGCATACACCGAGTAGCGGCCTCCAAAAGCAGCTTCACCTCTTCGCGTTCGTTTTTAAGCGCCCTTAAGCGTGTGGTCAGAAGCGTCTCAATCTGCTCTTGGCCATCTATATCCGCCCATTCGTCCTCGGCATACATCGGAAACAGGGACAACTGCTCCTGCGGCGCTTCGAGCGCCTCCAGGCGACGTTCGAGCGTAGTGCGGATGGCGGTCGTGCTCGACACCACCAGACGCTGCATCAGGATCATCAGAAACCCGATGTAGCTGCGCTTCTCGCGCATGGCCTGGTTGTATCCCTCCCGAACGTATTCGGTGACCGCCTCGTATAGAAGCTGCTGGTCCCGATGTGTCTCTCCCCAGGAGACAGGCGCAAGCTCCGTCTTGCGCGGTTTGAAAAGCGGTTTCCCTTCGGCGGTGATGGCGTGGCGCTTTTCTGTCCGGATCACGTAGGGTTGAACCCGGTCCCGTGTCGCACTGCCTATGTCGGGAAAGGCTTGGGCGTCGAGCAGGGAGACCAGCCGATGGAAAGCATCTGTTTTTCCCTGGTGCGGGGTCGCCGACAACATAAGAAAATACGGTGCGGCTTCGCACAGTCCCTGGCCCAGTTTGAACCGGGCCACCTGGTCGGTGCTGCCGCCAAGCCGGTGGGCCTCGTCCACGATCACCAGGTCCCATCCCGCGGAAACCAGGTCTTCAAAGCGTTCCTGGTTGTAGTCAGCCACCTGCTTTGCCGACCAACCCCGCCGGCTCTCCAATGGCTTGACCGAATCCATGGGACAGACCACTTGATTAAAGATAGTCCACGAGTTCCGGGTCACGGGTCGCGAGTCTTCCCGACCCGAGACTCTCGACTCGTGACTCGCGACCGGCGAAATGCGGTCAAGGATTTTTAGATCACCAGGCATAATCATCTGAAAATTCTCACCAAAGTGAGTCCGCATTTCGCTTACCCATTGGGTCAACAGTCCCTTGGGTGCAATGACCAGCACCCGTTTGACCAGCCCGCGCAGCTTCAGCTCACGAAGAATGAGTCCGGCCTCGATGGTTT
>CAYTTQ010000075.1:0-11497 GCA_964440795.1 uncultured Desulfobacterales bacterium
TCCTTGGCACGTCATAAATTTCTTTCTCTGCGTCCTCGGCGACTCTGCGGTGAATTCGCCTTTGGACAAGCGTGACCTTTTGGTTACGAGTGAAGTTGTTTTTGCGCGAGCCCTAAGACACTAAGACACGTAATCGCCCCGATGAAATTTGATCGCCTCAACACGTGCCGTGACGGCGATGTCGTTGACTACGTTCCGAAACCCTTCGTCTTTTGTAGAGGCATCGGTCTCGAGTTGGTTTACTTCATCCTCGATTTGCTCTAAAATAGGCTCGACAGACTTTAGCGTCCGTTGCGGATCTCCCAGGGCTTTCGCATAGTTATCCATCAAATCCAATATCTTGTCGGCTTGCCTCACGGTAGTCCCGTCGACCGGGCCGACTTCCGACAATTGTGGCGGCGCAACGGCATTCACGCACGGCACCGGGGATTGCCGGCTGGTGTCGGCGCCTTGCGCCTCGCCCATGGTCCGGTTTAGGATCTTATCGAAACTCTTTTCTCCTCCCGTAGGCGTTTGCCGTTGTGACCCCGGCACACCAACGGTTCCGCCGATTTTGCTAATGTCCATGGCCGCTTCTCCTTATCCATGCAAAATTCAGTTATTAAATATCTGGGCCAACTTTTCTTTTACCCCATCTGCAGTGAAGGGCTTAACGATGTAGTTGCTCACCCCCGCTTGGACCGCCTGCAACACATTGTCTTTTTGCGCCTCGGCGGTAACCATGAGGAATGGAATCTCCTTAGTCGACTCGTCCCCCCGGACCGTCTTCAACAAATCCAGCCCTGTCATCTTTGGCATATTCCAATCCGACACGATCAGATCGATCTTGTTTTCTTTCAAGACATCCAGGGCCGTAGCACCATCATCGGCTTCCACTATATCTGAAAATCCGATTTGTTTAAGGACGTTCTTTACGATTCGGCGCATGGTGGCAAAGTCATCCACCACCAGCACTTTCATGTTGAGATCCATTGCCTATTTCTCCTTTGAAGATTTCATTACGTCTTCAAAACAAAGTTCTATGGTGAATGATCCGTGGTCCGTTGCAAAGGGAATGGCGGTTACGGATTGTCTCCTCATATGGCCGATGCTGTGACTTTTCCCCATAATGACCGTGGGAATGGCGGCATCCACCAAACAACCTTCTTCTTCCAGTATCTTTCTGCTCTGCCCGGAGATCATGTTGGCAATCTCCCCGACGGCATCTCTGATCTCGTCGTTCAACTCTTCGATCGTCTCTCCCAGCATATTGGATACGATCGGCAAGATACACCCTTCGGTAAAACTCACGGAGATCGTTCCGATGGCTTCTCCCGTCAGTCCGACAATCCCGGACACATCCCCCTTGGCAAGAGAATTTTCTTTAACATAAGGTTGCCCGGCGTGAGCCGGAGTAAAGGCCATGGTTTCCAAGACCGTGGTGGCCGCATCGACGAACGGCCTCAGCAGGTCTGCCTTCATACACGTTTCTTTTTGCACGCAAGAGTACCTCCGGCCACTGAATTTGGGAAAACTAGGAATGAGCTTCGTTGACCTCCTTAACCACCAGCAGGAAGACGTCCTTGAGTTCCGCCAATGACCCCGCCGTGATCCGCATCCGCCGTCCCCCGTTCTTACCGCCTTTTAGAGGTACTTCGTAGCTGCCGGGCGCTTCGCCGGGGTTTTGAGTCGACATCTCGGTAAAAGCGGTGATGTCGCCGGCGCCCTCCGGTATGACCTCCGCAAGGTTCGCACCGACTAAATCCGACTGGCTGTATCCGACCAGTTCGGCAAAGGCCGTATTGGCACCCAGGATGGCCCCATTGCGGTAAACAAAGGCCGGGTCCTCGATCTCCTCGACAATCAACAGCTTCCGAAGTACGGAACCGCGATAATCGGAGGGGCTTGCCACACGTAGGCCTTCCTTTTTATGTTTCTGCTTGTATTTTCGCACCGCCTCGGGCAAGGCGATACCATATCCGTCTAAAATTCGAACCACCTCGTCGGCGGGAATCTTGTAGTTTCTTCCCACCCGAATGCCCCGAATCCGGCCCCGTTCGATCCATCGCCGCACCGTGGTGTGAAACACACCCAGCCACTCTGCCAATTCCGGTGTTGAAAAAAGGGTCTTCTCCATGACTCGCTCCTATGGATTTAGAATTCTCAATTGCTCTTATCTATCGGCAAGCGCTGCTGTGCCCATTAGGAAAATGTTTCCGCCCATTTGAGCAAAAGTCGAGCCAAAGTCAAATTAATCCGCCCATCGCGGTAAAGTATGCATTAATCGCACCAATTTTGACTAAGTTAGAATCCGACCTGGCAGCTTTTCGGAGAGGTCTCAAAGAAGGCGACTATTCAGGGGACACGTGAAGGGGAATGGCGACGGAAAAGGTCGTGCCGTGAGGATTAGTGTCAACGGCCATCTTTCCCTGGTAGTCGGAAACCAACACCGCCGTTAGGGAGAGGCCCAGTCCTTGATGGTTCACCACGTCGCCGTTATACTCTTGGCCGACGTCCTTGGTGGTAAAAAAGGGCGCAAACAGACGCTCTATATTCCGGCCATCCAAGCCACATCCGGTATCACGAACGCGGGTAACGACCATCCGGTCGTCCGTGTCCACCTCGATGACGAGTCGGCGAACCGGTGAACTCACCATGGCCTCCAAGGCGTTTTGAATGAGACTTAAAAAAAGGGCGGACAGGAGGTTGTGTTGAGCCAAGACTTGGGTGACTTTCTCCGCGGGAACGAAGTCCATCTCGACCTGATGTTTAAAAAACATGTCCGCTTTCATCAAAAAGAGGACTTCCGCCAGGACATCTTTTACCGACAATACTTCCGACCCCCTGCGGCAACGAGTCACGCCGTCTTTTGTAATAAACTTGAGTGAAGCGTCCAGTTGTTTAAACGCCTTCGAGAACGAATCCAGGCGACCCCTCAATTTTCGGCCCAAAGCAGCCTGTCCGCCTTTAACCGCTTCGTCCCTGCCGTCGCACAACCCGCCGATTTCCTTTTCAAGCTGTTCCGACCGCAGCCATAGTATTTGAAGGGGACCGTTCAGGTTGTGGATGAATCCTTCAAACCGACGCACCAGGTGGGCGGCACAGAGCTGGCCCGCGTAAGCCCGCAGAAATTTCTGCTCGGCCGGCGAAGGCAAACACACTTTAAGATCGATTTCCATTTATTATTCTTTCATCACCCCTTGCTACTGCGAATCGCCTCTCGTTGTTTCTGGAACACATAGGAAATAATCCATTCCTCTGCATCCTTATCCAGATCCAGAAACTCTAAGGCAATTTCATAGCTCGATTCCCCTTGTGCTTTGACTTCTTTCACTCGCAGCACCTTGCCGAACAGTCTTAAAATGACAACGGGAAACCGAAACACCCTGGCTCGAACATCAAGTATCAGGCCCTCCTTAACGGGCTGTTCGCAAAGGATTCTCATCCCCCGGCCGCTTATGTTCAGCCCGTGGCCCAAAAGCATCCTTTCCTCACCTTCTTCATATTTTGACAGGAGTGTCAACATATGATCCATTTTTTCTTCCAGGTGCATCAAGAAATCCACCACATAGGGATCCACGCCACCGGACTTGGCTTTGTCTTCGGCCCCGTCGGGCGCCCACCTTTCCCGTTGGACGCGACACCCCCGACAAGCCGGTGGGTCTCCACGGGCCCGTCTCTTTTCATACTGGTCTTCACTCAAGACCTGATAGTGGACATCTACGCCCAGCGGCGCGCGGACACATTCCCGTTTTTCATCAGCATTTGTCGTCTCCATGGTCTCCCACCGAATTCCTTATTTTACCCTAGCATCGGTTCTCATGACAATAGCCCCTCGATGGTCGGATGCAACCCTCATACCACACCGATGCTACCAATTCCACAAACTACAAGCAGTAAAAAATGGGGCAATTTTCAGTTTTTCGGGCGGTGGATTTTGGCGGTGGGCGAGGTGGGATTCTTTAGATGGCAGCCGTTAAACGCATCGGACTTGATACCGATTACGCCACGCTTCGCAGAGGCGACCGTCCCCACGACCTCGGCGTTGATCATTTTGCCGCTCTTGTGGGCCTCCATAAACGCACTGACCACTTGGGGATCAAATTGCTTTTCCGAGTTTTGCCGGATGGTCCGGATGATCATATCGAGGGGAATTCGTTTTCTATAGGCACGATCCGATGCCATGGCGTCATAGGCGTCGGCGACCGCAAGTATCCGCGACAAGAACGGAATATCCGTCCCGCTAAGTCCGTCCGGATATCCGCCGCCGTCCCAACGCTCATGGTGGTGCCGAACGATGGTTTGCTCCTCGGACATCAAGCCGAGATGGCCGATGATGTTGGCCCCGATAATGGGATGGGCCTTGATGGCCCTATATTCGTCTTCGGTCAATTGCTCCGGCTTGAGCAGGATATTGTCCCGGATGCCGATCTTTCCGATATCATGAAGATGGCCGGAAAAATTCAACAAATCCAACGACTCGCCGGACACCCCCATTTCAGCTCCGATGACCACCCCAAGCTCGGCCACCCGGTTGGAATGTTGTTTCGTATACGGGTCCTTCGCCTCGATGGCTTCCACAAAGGCATACAAGGTGGCAAAGAGATTTTCGTATATGTTCTCATACAAGGCGATATTTTCGATCAAAAAACCCGCCCGCTTGGCGACAAAATCGAGATAATAGACCTCTTTTTCGGTAAACGCCTTCTTTCCTTCTCCAACCAGGACGGCGGTAATGATGCCGAACACCTTTCCTCTGATTCTGAGCGGGATTCCGATCACCGAGCGGACCGGTAACCCGAGACAATCCGAATTGACACAGTCTTTCATCAAAAAGGCGGTGCCTTCCGTAATCCCCTTCATGGCCGCCTTTTCGACGGCCCATTCTTTATCGGGATCGAATCGGGACTCGCACTTCTCAAAAGAGGCAACCAGGGCCGTCTTTCCGATACTCTCATCGAACACGTGAAAATGAGCTTCATCGCTTCCGGTCACCTGGGCACACAACCCCACGACCAGATCAAAAAACTCGGAGCCGCTCTTTACCCATTCCAGCTTCTGCAAGATCAGGTTAAGTGTATTTAGATCGCTGGCCTTTTCCGACAGTTTTTCATCCAGGTAGAGAAGACGATCTCGGTTTGATTTTTCTTCCTTTGAAAAGAGTGTGTCTACAAACCTGGATCGTTTGGTAAGGGCGGTTTCCAATACCTTTCCGATCTCATTCCCCCCGAAGGGCTTTTTCAGAAAGTCGATCACCCCTCCCTTTAGCGTCGCGATGGCGTTGTCCGTCGTCGGATATCCGGTCATCACCACCACGGGGATGGTATTGTCCAGTTTGCGAAGCCGGTTGACGAATTCAATCCCGTCGACATGCGGCATGTACAGGTCGGTAAAACAGAAATCGACCTTTGTTTGACCACAGATGTCGATGGCATCAGCGCCGTTCCGGGCCGTTATCAGCGAATACCGGTCCTCGGCTGAGCCGAAGTATTCCTCGAAGGTCTCCAGAACGGTCTCGTCGTCGTCAACGACCAATATATTCAGTTGCTCGTTCATAAACCGTATTGTAATCGATGTCTTGGGTTATAGAATGCTCGCCGATCACTCAAATCAGCGATATTATGTCTTGTGTGACTCCGTATCCACCTGCTCCATCAGATAACCTTTGAGTCTCTTAAACTCAACATCGGTCAATAAGCCTTCTTTCCGTAGGTAAGATAGGTTTTCCAGTCTTTCGAAAACGTCCTGACGACTTTTTTCCGGCTTTTGGAGGAGTTCAAAACCGGGGAGGGTATTGGAGAAAAAGTTGAGGTAGGCGGTCGGTTCGTCCTTCGGCGCTGCCTTCGATGAAGCCTGGTCGCAGTCCTTCTCGGCCGCCACCAGACGATCATAGGCCGCCTTGAGCTCCAGTATCAACTCTTTGTTTTTGCGAACCAATCGAACGCGTTCAACGGCATTATTAAAGGAGATTTCTACTTCTTCAAGCTTAAACGGCTTTCTGATGTAGTCATAAGCCCCTTTTTTCACCGCCTCGATGGCCGTTTCAAGCGACGCATGGCCCGTAATGATAATGACCAAGGCATCCGGATTGACTTGGCGTGTGAGATTCAAGACCTCAAGACCGCCCACCTCGGGCATCATCAAATCGGTAATGACAATATCGACGGTTTGTTTCTTTATATACTCGACGGCCTCTCGGCCGTCACCGAAGACCTCAACAGAAATATCGTCCCTTGATACAACCTCCTCAAGCACCTCGCCGATCGATCGGTCATCGTCTATAATTACGCTTCGGATGGGCCTTGCTTCGGCTCCGCCTTCCACACGTAAGCTCACGCTGCTCCCGTTATGGTACACAGGTCCAAGGCTTGTCTATACACCCGTTTTCTGCGTCTCCCCCCAACCCTGTCAACCGCCTTCCTCTTTCTCCGATCCGGATCACGCCTTTTCGTCATAAAGCATGCCCATCATCTCGTCGATCCGGGCCATGAGGTCCAAGACCTGTTGAGGCGGAATCTCCCGGATGACCTCCCCTGTTTCCTTGTCCGTCACGTCCACCTTGACCGTACCCGTCGCGTCATGAACGGAAAAGTCCAGATTTACGCCGGAAATATGAAAATGATTTTGCGCGACTTCAAGCACGTCTTTCAAAAAAGCGACATCCGCCTTTTTATCATCCTGCTCCTGAGACGGCTTTTTCGACATCCGGTCTTTGACCTGCACATTTGGTTCTTGCCCGGCATCGACCGCCTGCTTTACCGAACCAACAGATTCGACCCACATGATCTTCACCTCCTATGTGACCTTACCGCCTTACATCCAGATATCTTGGATCGTCGCGGCGCACACCTCCGTATCCCTTTGTTGCGGCAACCCCCTGCTTCAGTTGAAGTATGTCCTGTTTCAACCCGTCGCGCCGTTCACTGACCGTCGATCGACATTTCCGGTCCAAGGCGGAAATGGCCTCCAGGGTTACTTTGATCCGCTCATGATACGCTTCTACTCGCCCTCGGGTCTTGTCGGTACACTTTCCCAAAGTCTGGAACCCGCCGGGCCAAAACGTCTCTGCCTTTTTGTCCAATCCATTAATTTGATCAATAAATTTTTGCCTCTTTTTGAGATGGACACCCAGACGGCTCGTGTCCCCCCCATCCAGCAAATGCTTGACATTGTCCGTCTCTTCCTTAAAACCCCCTAAGAGACCGAGCTTTTTGTCGAGGTGCTTGCAATATTCATCTGCAGCCTGTTCGAAATCCATCAAACCCTCGCGTAAGGACCATACGTCCCGGTGGAAGCCTTTTCGGGTTCAGCCGGTCTATTCCACGATTCGGTGTCTTCTTTTTTGGCTGAATCCTGTTGTTTGCCGTAGGATATCTCTTCCCAGGCTTCCTTGAGTTCCTGAAGCATCCCGATGACTTCATCAAACCCTTTTGTTTCCTTGGCAATGTCGGCCTGCAATACGCGACGAATGGCATAGTCGTAGATCGACTGCAGATTGGTGGCGATTTGCCCCCCCTTTTCAAAATCAAGGGCGCACAACAGCTCGTTTACGATGTCCTGAAATGTTTGAACCGCTCTCGCCTTGGCCTCATATTCTTCGGTTTCATATTTTTCCTTGGCCCTTCTCAAGCTGGAAATCGCCCCATCATAACACATGAGGACCAGCCTTTTGGGCTCCGCCGTCATAATGCTGGTTTGCTGATACGTGCAAGCTCCGTTTCCATACATGGCACCATCCTCCCTATCTGGTTAGAAAATATTGTCGATTCATTACAAATCTTCTTTGAAACCGTCCGGAACAAACTCTATATCAAGGCTTTCCAGCCGGAACTACCGATTATTCTCTTCTATCGACGTCCCGATCTTTGAACCTTAGCAAAAAGTATTGCCGAATCTATGCTCACTGACCCACTATCGACTGTTCTCTCACTACCCACCATGGACTGATCCCTGACACCTGATCCCTGACACCTGATCCCTGACACCTGATCCCTGACACCTGATCCCTGACACCTGATCTACCCCCACCCGCCGGCTGCTGCGTCCAGTTGTCCACTCAACCATTGGCTTTGACTCTGGATCTTGCTCATCGCTACTTCCATGCGCACGAACTCGTTGACCATCCGCTCCATTTTTCTGTCCAGACGCGCTTCCATATTCTCAATCTTGGTCTCCAAGCCACTGATTTTGTCTTCCAGCGAGTCTTGTTTGAACGCCAAATACCCGTCGTACGTATCCGTAATATTGTATAATGCGCGATCAAACAGTTCCGCCGTGCCCAAGGTCAATTTGACCGTTCCGATCTCCCCTGTACTACTTCCCGTATACTTAACAGAGAGTCCGTCAGTGTTGGTTTCGCCGTCATCCCCGGTAAGGGTCCGCCCGGAACCGGTTGCCGATTCACCGTTGATAGTGCCCGCAACATCCAAACCGTCCGTCGTGGTTACCGGTGTGCTCTGGCTGTTTACCCACAATCCGGTGTCCGTGTCCTCCGTAATGGTGAAGCTGTGCCCGCTGCCATAACTGTTGTGGGTCAAAACGAGTTCGTCACTACCGCTGTTGGAGGCCGTAATGTCCATGGCATAGCGGCCCTCTTGGCCTCCGGTATTCGTGGTAGAAACCGAAGTGCCGAAGGTTAAATCGTGAGCCTGGGAGTAATTGAGAGATATGTCGAGACTACTTCCTCCGGCACTTTCATCGGTAATGACCAGTTTGCCCGTATTATCAATGGCTGCATCCACATTGCTCCCGTATGCCGACTCGATCTCACTGAGCAATCCCTGCACGGTGTCCGACGCCGCCGTGTCGATGGTATAGGACCCGCTTACTTCTCCACCGGATCGGCTCGTCCCGGTAAAAGATATCACGTCCCCGTCGGCAAGATTGGCCGATGTGCTGCCATCAAGGTAAACCTGATCCCAGGTCGTGGCAGCACTTAGTGCGGTCCCGCCACCACTTCCCTCGTATAGCTGTTGATCGCCGATCAGGGTTTCCGTGTAGACCGTATCGAGCTCCGTGTTCGCCGCATTGATGATGTCTGAGATGGTCATATCGCTGGTCAGGGAAATAGTGGCCGTCTTATCCCCTTCCGTAATGGTCAGGGTCTCGTCCGACCCCAACGTTCCGCTCACCGCCGTGTCACTGGTGGTCGTGCTCTGGGTTGCCGCCTGAGTGATATTGACCGTATACTCGCCGGCCTCCGTGTCTCTTGTCGAGGTCAGGTATTCAAGCGAACCGGCACTGCTTGTTCCATTGGCCGCGAAGAGGTTCCTCACGTCGTTGAAATTGCTCTGTAGATACCCCCTCAGCGTGTCCGAATCGATACTCAGCTGACCCTCGTTATCCAGATTGATCCCGACTAGACCGGGAATGGCATATTCCGAGGAGACCCCCCAAACGGATTCGATGAGTGTAGAGCTGAGATCGGTTTTGATGGAAGAAAGTGTTCCGTCCCCAAAGAGTATCCCCCCGGTTTCTTCTTCGTCTTCGTCATACTCCTGCTGCTGGTTAATGTAGGACGACACCTCGTTATAGGCCTCTACGAAGGTATTGAACTTCTCCATCAACGCATCGATATCCCGATCGACGTTGAGTGTCACCGTCGTACCCGAGTCCGCCTTCAGCAGATTGAGAGTCACGCCGGGAAGTACGTCGTCCACCGTGTTGTCCGAACTGGTCACCTCGACACCGTCGACTTCCACACTGGCATCTCCTGCGGCAACGAGCTGCCGGGATCGAACCGCATCCACCGCCGTAAAGGCGCCCCAGTCCAGATCGCCGTCGGCGATCGTTGAAGTCAATGTGGCGGAAAGGGAACTTGCCCCCGTTTCCTGGTCGGCGATTTCGATTTTTCCGCCTGATGTCACATAAACCGACACATCGTCTCCACTCGGAGTTTCAAAAGCGGTTTCTATGGCATCCATTAGATCCTGAACGGTCGAAGAACTGGTTATGGAAAACGTGTCGCTGACAGCAGCACCACTGTGGTCGGTCCCTGAAATGGCGATTTCGTCCCCTGAAGTCCAGCCGTTATAGCCGTCGATCGAAGTAAGGAGCGTGGCGGAAGTTATGTTGGACCCATCGGCCGTCATGGTATTGCCGGAGGTGGTCCCCTGCACGTCGGTCACGCCGTTTTCAAGAACCCCCAGGGTCTCCAAAATATTTTGATCGTCCGCAAAGGTTTGCGTGCCGTCGATTTGAAGTTTGTACGTCGTTGTACTGCCGCTCGTGTCGGTGATAATGGAAGCGGTAACCCCGGCAATTGAGGCATCATTGATCGCTGTTTTAATGTCTTCCAGCGAATCGCTTGAAAGGTCAACGGCCACGCCGGTACCGTCTATCGTAACCGTACCGGACTGGGTACTTGATAAGCCGAGCAGTGATTTGATGTTTTGTGTGGTGCTGGAAAAGACGTCACTCTGGGCGCCACCGGTAATACCGTTCTTCACCGCGTCCGCCTTGTCCTTCCAGCCAAACAGTTCTACGAGGTCGGAAGAAGACCCGTTTTGAAGACCGATACCGTCTGCCCCGGTGTCGTCACTGTTTAAAACCAGCCTGTAATCATTTGTTCCGTAGGTGATGATGCTTGCCGTCACCCCGGTGGGATCCGTTCCCTGGTTGGCATTGTTGATCTTATCCCGAACGGCGGCCAAGTCGTCGTCTGCGGTGATATTGACAGCCGTGCCGTTGATAAGCATGTCACCGGCATACGAACTCCCCAGGGCCTCGTCATAGTCCGAAAAGGATGCCGACGAGAGCTTTTGAGCGGTGGCCAGTGTATTGACCTTTATGGCATACGTGCCCTTGGCCGCCGTGGAAGTCGTTGAAACGGACAATAGATCCGAGGCATCCACCGTAGCACTGTCCGAACTCATGTTCGATGTGTAGACATAAAAATCTTCCGGATCTTTCAGGCTTCCCACCGCGCTCTTGAGGGACAAAAGCTGCTTGTTGAAGGACTGCCACTCCGAAAGCTGATTTTCGTACTCCGTTTTCTGGTTTTCAACCAGGTCCACCGGCCGGTGCTCGACTTTCATGAGCTGATCGATCATGGTCCGCCAGTCAATGCCGCTGGAAAGGCCCGATATAAGATTGGTACTTAACGCCATTGGTATTCCTCCTTGATAAAGACCCGCTTGGGCACAAAATACCGATTCCTGATTGATTTATCGGAAAAAAGTGCCTTAAACTTGACCCTAACGTTGTAAAAGTCGAGGATGCTGTAGATGCAAGGCGTTAAGGGTAAGGCTGTAGTCAGCTACGCCGCACCCTTAACAACGCGGCTCGCAAGATCCCGTGTAAACGGGAAGATGCAGCATACTCGGCTTTCCTGAAGGGTAAGAAACATGGATGTTTTTCTCCGTTCTCTGGATGTCACCAATAGTGAATTCCACTACATCCCTCAAAACGCGCTGAAACACTGATCAGTATTGCTTTTGAAGTCGTTCTGACATGTTTCTTATAGTCGCGGTAGGAATGCGAGTTGCCTCGCACCCCCCGCACAGATCCCAGCGAGCGG
>CAYTTQ010000076.1:0-11006 GCA_964440795.1 uncultured Desulfobacterales bacterium
TTCAAACAGTTAGCCCCATTGAAATCTGAAACCGTCCCGAACCTGTAACGTTTTCCAAAAGTCGATAAAGCCATCAGGGTTTACTTTTGGTGGAACCTCTTATAACGTGAAATCTGAATGATGGGGGTCTTTTCTGCCTGGGGAAAAGACGATTGGGAATGTAAAACCAAATGGAGGTGAAGGATGGACACGAAGCAGATCAAGAAGATCCTGGCCGGTTACGGTATAGCCGGGCTCATCGCGGGTGCCGGCCTGGCCGTGCCCGGATGTTCAAGCGGTTGAGGCGGGAGTGATACCGGTACAGGTGATACCGGGCGTACTCAGGAAGAAACCGGGACCAGTGGTTGAGGGGGCAGTTCCGGTGCTGGCAGCACCGAAAAGGCACCCCGGTCGAGTGGCTGAAGCTAAACCACGGTGCAGGTTGCACTTCCGGTGATTACCATGAAACAAAAGGGCGGGCCGGTACTTCCGAACGCGATGATGCCGATTAGATTGCCATCGAGAGACATTCAATCGACAACAGCCAATTGGAAGGGCCGGGAATGAACGCGAGCTTGCCCCAGGATCTAGCAGCGGTTACTGCCTCCCGGCCGGCCCTCGGGGAAAGGGTGGCCGCGGTCTACCCCACGTGCCATAGCCTTACGGAGGCCGACACGTGGGAAAGGATCGTTGAGGTCTGTGCGGAGGACCCGAGGCTGGAAACCTTTCCCGCTAAAGTCTCAGTCCAGCGGGGCGAGTTCGGCTTACCTGATTACTTTGCCGAACTTGCCCGCCTGGAGTGGGCCATCCACCAAACCACCCATTCAGAAACGGTCATCCCTTCAGAAGTTGACCAATACACGCTTAATCCCACGTTAAAACTGCTCGAACTCGGCTGGAAAGGCTTGCCTCGTTTGATCAATGATCCCCGTGACGACGGACAACATCCGGCGCCCGGGGAGGAAATCGTCTTAATTTGGCTACACCCGGAAGGCCGAGAGGCGAAAGTGACTGCCGCTTCCGAGGAAGACCTTCTGGTGGTCAAGATGGTTGTTGAAAAGATCGGTGCCCAAGAGGCGGCGGTGCAGGGCGGGGTACCGGGGGGCGCTGTCGACGCGGCGGTGCATCGTGCCATGTCCAAAGGTCTGATTCTGGGGCCATCGTCTCGAATCCGGCGCAAAACCGAAGGCGTTCCTGTCCCACACCCCTCGTTGAGTGCCTTCCATTCGGCCCGGATTTTCACCCTTCAGTGGCATATTACCCAGGCCTGTGACCTACATTGTAAGCACTGCTATGACCGCAGTGATCGATCGCCGGTAAGTCTCGATCACGGTCTTTATGTTATGGATGAACTTGTGAATTTCTGCAAGGACAGGCATGTAAAGGGGCAAGTCTCCTTTACCGGCGGCAACCCCCTTCTTCATCCCCATTTTTTTGATCTGTATCAGGCCGCGGTGGACCGCGGGTTGGTGGTGGCGCTCCTCGGAAACCCGACCTCTCGAAAGAAACTGGAAAGGATGTGCGACATTCAGCGCCCGGCTTTTTACCAGGTCAGTCTGGAGGGGTTGCAACCCCACAATGACGATATCCGGGGCGAGGGGCACTTCGATCGGGTTATGCAGTTCTTGGGACTGTTAAAGGATATGGATATTCCGTCCAAAGTGATGCTGACCCTTACTGAAGGTAACGTTGATCAGGTACTGCCTTTGGGAGAGAAGCTCCGGGGGGTCACCGATGATTTCACCTTTAATCGGCTCTCCATGGTGGGGGAAGGCGCCAATCTTCGGCTTCCCTCCCTGAGTCGGTTCACCTCATTTTTAAAGGACTATGTAAAGGCGTCGAAGCACAACCCGGTGATGGGGTGGAAAGATAATTTCATCAACATCCTCTGCCGACAAAACGAGACGGCCCCCTTTGGCGGGTGCACCGGCTACGGGTGTGGTGCCGCCTTTAACTTCGTTTCACTACTCTCAGACGGAGAGGTTCATGCCTGCCGGAAATTTCCGTCTTCCATTGGTAATATCTTTGAACAAACACTTGTTGACATTTATGATTCACAAACGGCCCAGGCATATCGGTACGGCCCCCAAGAGTGCCGATCTTGTCCCATCTATTTGGTTTGCCGGGGCTGCCTCGCCGTCGCATACAGCCATGGCCTCAATGTGTTCGAGCAGCGGGATCCATACTGTTTTATAGACACGCCGTAGTTTTAAGACGACAAATGATGCAGGAAAAGTCCAAAGGGTGAAGCAAAAATCGAAAAGCGGATCACACCGATACGATGAAGAGAATTTAGCGAACGCGTTCATACATGGGTCAAAAGGTCCATGCAGGGAGTGAGAAGATCTTATGCAAAGTGCTCGTCTCCAAACCACCGGCAAGAACTTCGTTACCGACAGGAGGCCGCGGTGGGGCTTAAACGGCTTTTTACGATTCCCCATGCTTAAAAGCGCCAAAAATCAGTTTATGGATGCAAAGCAGCCTTAAGGGTATTCGGATGCCAAATAGACCCACGTATGAAGAACTTGAATGCAAGGTAAAAGAGCTGGAGCGCAAGCTCAGGTTCAGTTTGCGGCGGTTGGAAGAAAGCGAGCAGCTTCATGAAACGCTGATCGAGCGCAATCTCCACCCGGTTGCAATCATTGACGCCGAGGGTCGATACCTCGATGCCAACCGGGCCTTTTTGGATTTCATACAAACGGAAAAAGAGCGTCTTCCGACAATGGCCGTCTTTGACTTCGCTCCCCCGGGAAAAAGACCAAAACAGGAAACAAATCACCGGCCGGTGTGGGAAACAGGCGGCACCTTGGAGACGGCACTGGAAGGCATCTGGATTACTGACAAAAAGGGTCTGACCACGTATGTCAACCATGAAGTTGAGGCACTGCTTGGTTATTCTTTAGAAGAAATGATCGGTAAAAGAATGTCGGATTTCCTCAGCCATGGGGATGGGGAAGCATGTGAAGTCAACGACCCAGGCTGTTGATGCGTTGGCGGCTTTTCGGGAGCAGCCGGACAGGTATGACCTGGTAATCACCGACATGACCATGCCCAACATGACCGGGGAAAAGCTGGCTGAAGCCCTGATGCGGGTTCGTCCCGATATTCCCGTAATCCTTTGCACCGGCTTCAGTCATCACATGGATGAAGAAAAGGCACTGGATATGGGGATACGGGCGTTTGTCATGAAGCCGTTCGATTTTAAAGATGTTGCACAAACCATCCGGAAGGTACTCGACTCGCAGCCCGGAAAACGCTAATATCTCAGAAAACAGACACCCCGGATATTTCAGTTCGTCCCGGCCATAGCAATTCCGAAGATCCCAAACCTGTAGATCCAAAATCCACCGTCAAAAAAACCGAAAAATGTATTAGTGAAAGACATATCCAGCAGTTATTGATAAATGGATCAGTGCAATCCTTCACCGGGTTATCTCCCTTACGCCGATGGGACTGCGTTCAATTTTTATGTCCCTTTGGGCTTGCCGATTTCACCGGATCTGCTTTGTTGGTGGGCACTTGACCGGCCTGCTTCCCGTTGGGCCGACGAAGGTCGGGCCAGCGGGGAAGCTATTGGAGAAAAGGCCTCTTCCTTACCGGGAGGTCGTTCGGCTTGCCGAACGGCATCAACTACACGTGTACGTCGGCGCGCCCACCGCCGCGCATCTCCGGCAAACTCAGCAAGCGGTGGATTTAGGAAGATCCAACCCGTTTTCAAAAATGCGGTTATCTACAATACTCAAGTGAACACTCTTTGCAGCTGTTTGTATATGCTGGCTTTCGACGGCGATAGCGATACCGACCCCGACCCCGAGAGTCGGAATTAGAAGGGACTTGGTGTCTACTTCAACATCGGCGTCGCTATCGGAATCGGTATCGGGTCTCGAGGATAAACGCTGAATCATTATAGCTGTTTCAGTCTTTCCCGGCTACTTAAGCTTCATGGATAACCGCGTTCAAAAATACAGGATATCGTGTATGTACTATATTTACTCCCATAGTATGATTGAGACTCGTTTTCCCGTCTCGTAAGGAGAAAATATCATGTCGCAACTTATCGTTTGCCAAAATTCCTTTGGGGTGCTGTTGGCGACGGATAGTCAGGCGCCGACTTTCGAGTTAAACGGGGAAGTCAACCGGATGACGGTTAACCGTATGGTCCAATTGAGTGCTCAGGCCGCCATCCTCGCAGGGGGCGCGGCCGACGGTGTCAAGATGTGTCAAATGCTGAAAGAGTTCATTTCAGAGGAAGGCGTCGACGATGTGCAAGATATTTACGGGGCGGCACTTCCGTTTCTGGCAACGGAATTCGAACGGGTTATGCGAAGAAAATGCGAGGTGATCCCCGTCGATCCCGTGCATCAGCTCCACTTCATACTGGGCGGGTATACCGCCCGGGACCCCCGCCGGCCGTATCGCCTGTACCTTATGTGGACCAAACAGAAACGGGCCAGGCTGGATGGCGATGAAATCGGCACGGCCTTCAGTGTTCCCCGACTGATGGGCTTGGAGTACCGTCTGGAGAGGAGTTGCAACGCCAATGTTTCCTTGTCGGATATCTTGCCGGAAGTGAAATATGCTATGGAGGAACAAGCAAAAGAAAATCCGGAGACCGGTCCGCCGTTTTCCTATGTATTCATCACCGAAGAAGGGGTTCGACATGCCTAGGGCCTGTCGAGGGATTTCCAGGAGAGCCAGCTTGAAGAATGTGAAACGTGGTTGACACGGGGGGCGCTACACTTATGTTGTGAGGTGACAACATGTGTATCTATTCCGTGAACGTTATAGAGAAGAGAACCGAATTGTAACGGTTTTGTTTCCGGCTCGATTGTAAGATTCTGGAAAGGAGATGAGCATCATGGCAAAGGTGGTAACGATCGAAGAGGAAGAATGTGTTGGATGTGGGTCCTGTGAAGAAATCTGTCCGGAAGTCTTCAAGCTCAACCCGGATACGGAAATAGCGGAAGTAATTAAACCGGAAGGTGGGCCGGAAGATTTGATTGAAGAAGCCATGGAGGCCTGTCCTTCCGAGTGCATTTACTGGGAGTAATATACTTACTTCGATGTGGCAAGAGCACTGGCCAAAAAGGAGGGAATCCTGTGCGGCATATCCTCCGGTGCGGCGGTAGCCGCGGCCTTGGAGATCGCGAAACGGCCTGAAAACGCGGACAAACAGATTGTGACCATTATTCCCAGCACGGGAGAGCGTTATATGAGCACGGAGCTGTTTAAAGCGATGTGATAGGCGAAACCGCTAGGCTCAAACGAATAAATTGCATAGTAGGCAGACATGAAAAAGAGATTCTATCCGGCGATGATTTTGCTTCTGGTCTTTTTAGGAAGCGGCATTTGTTGTGCGCGAAATGATACGACCGGTGAATCGGATAAGGGGTTCCCAGTGAATACAAAAGGGGAAAATCTTTCCAAGGCCACGTTTGCTGGTGGCTGTTTTTGGTGTGTGGAAGCCGATTTTGAGAAAGTAGACGGTGTGGTGGAGGTGATTTCCGGCTACACGGGGGGAGACGAGCCGAACCCCACTTATGAGGAGGTCTCCAGTGGCGATACGGGCCATGTGGAGGCCGTACAAGTAGTGTATGACCCGGATCGCATAAGCTATGAGGAACTGATGGACGTGTTTTGGTCCCATGTGGATCCCACCGACGGGGGAGGTCAGTTTGTCGATCGAGGACCTCAGTATGCGACGGGTATTTTCTATCACGACGACGAACAAAAGCGTCTGGCGGAAAAATCGAGGGAGGCACTGGAAAATTCGGGGCGTTTTGACAAGCCGGTCGTTACCCCGATCCATAAGTTGAAGGCATTCTACCCGGCGGAAGACTACCATCAGGATTATTACCAAAGGCATGCCGTTCGCTACAAACTCTATCGGTGGAACTCCGGCCGGGACCGGTTTCTGGAAAAGGTCTGGGAAGAGCCGGCTCGGAAGAAACCAGAATTCTCCGGCGAGACATCCTATCAGAAACCGGAAGACGACGTCCTGCGGGAACGCTTGACTCCGATGCAATATGAAGTGACCCAGAAGGAGGGTACCGAGCCCGCATTTAAGAATGAATACTGGGATAACAAACGTCAGGGAATCTACGTAGACATCGTCTCCGGAGAGCCCTTATTCAGTTCCACGGATAAGTTTGATTCGGGAACGGGATGGCCGAGTTTTACCCGACCGCTGGAAGCCGACAATGTGGTGGAGCGGGAAGACAAGCGACTCTTCATGTCGCGTACCGAGGTAAGGAGCAGACGCGCCGATTCCCATCTGGGACACGTTTTCCCTGATGGCCCCCCGCCCACGGGTTTGCGCTATTGCATCAATTCGGCGTCCCTTCGGTTCATTCCCAAGGCGGATTTGGCGAAGGAGGGGTACGAGGCGTATCTAAAACTGTTTGAGGATGCCTCTTGACTGGGCTCTTAAACGGCTCTTGGCCGGCAACGGGGTGCGCTGATTTTGGCCGAGTGATGTCTTTCAGCGCTTTGAAAAGGAGAAAAAGATGAGACGGGCCATTTTCTCGATTATCTTGATTCTGGTTGTTTTTATCGCCAAGGTCCCGTATCGTGGGATCGATCTTCTTCATCTTGGGAGTCCGACGCCTTTTCCTTAGCCTTCTCCTCTTGGACCACCCGTTTTTGTTCGGATACGGCGGCATCATGTTCCAGATCTCCGGCTAAACAAAGGACGGGGCGTCATTGTCCCTTGGTTGGCCGTCATGTTCCCGCCGGGTTTAGGACAAAGCGGTGATCAGGACCGCAACCACGATCACGGCGACAGTGACACAAACCAGGGTGGTGGTAAAGATCGTTTTTCCATGGGGTTTGTCTCGGGTCATCATGTTCCTCAATGCAAAGACGTACAACAATTCGAGTTTAGGAGGTAGGGCAATGGTGTCAGGGAAGTCATCGACGCATGAATCAAAGCGGATTACCCCGCTGATCCTCACCAACACACTGACGCGCCGGAAAGAGGCGTTACACCTGCTGGAACCCGGAACGGTCAAATTGGTTACCTGCGGCCCTTCCGTCTATCGACGGCCTCATGTGGGCAATTATCGAACTTTCTTGTACGAAGACATCCTTCACCGGTACCTCGAGTACCTGGGTTATAAAGTCATCCGTGTCATTAATTTTACGGACGTGGAAGACAAGGCCATCGCCGAGCTAAAACGGACGGGAAAGGAATGGAAAGAGATTACGGAACCGACGGAAAGGCAGTTCTTTGAAGACGCCGATTTATTGCAAATCAAGGTTCCCGAAGTGATCCCCCGTTCGTCCACAAGCGTTGAGCAGGCCGTTTATCTGATTCAAAAGCTTCTCGATGCCGGTTTTGCCTATTGGCACCGGGGAGATATCTTCTTTGACCCATTGAAATTCAGGGACTTCGGTAAACTTTTTCATCTGGATATGAGTCGGTGGCCCAAGAAAAAGAGACGGTTTCACAAAGATACCTATCCGGGCCGGCGGTGGAATTTGGGAGATTTTATCTTGTGGCACGGGTGTAAGAAAATGGAATCGCATCCGTTGTGCTGGGAAACCGAACTAGGAACAGGCCGGCCGGCATGGAATATCCAGGATCCGGCGATGGTGACCAAACATTTGGGATATCAGGCCGACATTGCGTGTGGGGGGATTGATAATCTGTACCGTCACCATGATTATAACATTGCCGTCATCGAGGCGGTCAGCGGCAAAGAGTTTTGCCATTATTGGCTACATGGTGAACACGTGCTCGTTGACGGGAAGAAGATGTCGAAGAGCAAAGGAAACACGGTCTATCCCCAAACCCTCCTGGATCAGGGATGTAAACCGGCCCACGTGCGTTTCTTTTTCATGTATCGATACTACCGGGAACGGCTCAATCTGACTGACCGAAGCTTGGACCGGGCCAGGGGACGACTCGATCGGTCCAAGGCGATGATCAAGGAAATCGGTATCGATCCGGCGGCGGCCGATCCTGACGGGGAAACCACGGGTAGTCTGGGACGGGAATTTTTGGATATCTTTGAAGAGGCAATGAACGACGATCTGGATATCGAAAAGGCGTTTGACGGGATTCATGAAAGGTTGGCGGAAATGGCGTCCGATCGGAAAAAGGGAGGGCTGACCGCCGGCCAACGGCAAGACATCGCCGGAGCTTTAAGCCGAATCGATAAGGTTCTGTGTGTTCTTGGCCCCTAAAGGGTGAAAAATTACGGAGAGGAAGAACGGAGTCGTCTATGATTACTTTTTCGAAAAGGATTGTTTGGGTTGTGCTGGTCTTCGTGTGGCTGGGGGGCGGCAATTCGGCTGCCGCCGAATCGAAGGGGATTCAAAGCCAACAGGCATCCGAGGAAAGTTGTGTCAAGTCGACGATTCCCCGGACGCTCGATGCGGACCAACGATCCGTGACGGATCATGTGTTGAAGGGGGAGGAGGGAAAACTCAAGTATACGGCAACGGCCGGTTCTCTTCCGGTGACAGTGGGGGGTCAGGACGACCAATGCACGCTGTTTTTTGTCAGTTATCACGCTGAGTCAAAGCAAAAGGGGCGACCCGTGTCATTTGTATTTAACGGCGGGCCCGGGGCCTCCTCGGTATATCTGCATCTGGGCGCCCTGGGGCCCAAGGTCGTTCCGTTCAAGGAGGGGGGCGTAATGCCGGACTTCCCGTATGCCTTGAAAGACAACGCCCATACCTGGCTTTGGTTTACGGACCTTGTGTTTGTGGACCCGGTGGGAACGGGGTATAGTCGGTGTGCAAGCGAGAAGGTCAATCACGCCCAAAAGCCGGACAAACGGGGATCCCGCGTGTCTCCCGAGAAGAAGGCCTGGGGCGTTGAGGAAGACCTGGATGTGCTGGCCCGGTTTATTCGGTTGTACCTTACGCGGCAAGAACGTTGGCTTTCCCCGAAATTTCTAGTGGGGGAGAGTTATGGCGGGCTGCGGGTGGCCGCCCTGGCCGATCGCTTGCAGTCTCAATACGGCATTTCCGTCAATGGGGCGGTTTTGGTTTCGCCGGCCCTTGAGTTCGCATTGCTCAAAGGGGGACGCTACAATGTTTTGCCGTGGATCGTGAACGTCCCTTCATTCGCGGCTACGGCCAGATATCATGGCCGGGCGTCGGGCGAGGTTCCCGGCAAACAGGATCCTCGCAAAGCCTTGAGGGAAGTCGAGCGTTTTGCGGTAGAAAGGTTACTACCGACCTTGGCCGAAGGAAAAGCCGGAACAGTAGGTGACCGGCTTGCCGCCTATGTGGGTCTTTCCGATGAGGATGTTTCCCGGCGCCGATACCGCATATCTCTATCCATGTTTGTGAGATACCTACTTGAAGATAAAGAGCGGTTGGTCAGTGTCTATGACGGTACCCAAAGTGCCACGGACCCGGATCCCGGCGGTATGTCCACCCGGGGCCAGGACCCCCTGCTGGTGCGCCTGAATGCGGTCTTGACACCGCTGATGAACAGTTATGTTCGGGAAACGCTCGGGTTTGAAAGTGACATCCGATACCGGATATTGAATGAAAAAACGGCCCGGGGTTGGAACTGGCGTTCCGGGTTGAATCAAGACCAGGGGTTTGTCGGTGTGGCAGAGGATTTGAAACGGACGATGAGCATGAATCCAAAATTGCAAGTGCTGGTCACTCACGGCGTGTACGATCTCATTACTCCCTATTTCGGGTCCGTACTGGTTATTGGCCAGATGGCCTTGGATTCATCGCTTGCCGCCAATGTGACGGTAGATGTCTATGATGGTGGCCACATGTTTTATACCCATCCCGCCGCCCACGGCAAATTCTTCGATAGAGCGAAGGCGTTTTTTGAGAAGGCGGCAGGTTCTCACGGGGGATCGGACTGAGACAAATTTTCAGGGGTCCCTGACGTCGTAATCGGCAAAGGCACCTTGTAGTTTTACCATCCACTGTCTCGCATCTCTTCCCCTATTCAATCAGATGACGGTGTGCATGGCTGCCAGGGCGAGGTAGAAGAGTCTAAACCGGTGGTGGGTTCGTCCAGGATCAACAGGTCCAGGATCAACAGGTCCGGATCGTTGACGAGTGAGCGGGCGAGTACCAGGCGCCGCATCGTGCCGCCCGAAAGTTTGGTCACCTTGTCGGCACGGCGTTGGTCCAATGCCATAAAGGTCCGTAACTTCCGCTATGCGTTTTTAACCGCCCGAAAAGACGGCTTTTGCCTGGGCGGAATCAGATTTTCCTTGGCCAGGTGTTCGTGGATCTCTTTGGGGGAAAGCTTGGTGATGTTCTTGGGCAGTACTTCTATCTTTACATTGCTTCGAGCCAACATTTCCTCATATTCCCTGAGAAGACCCAACATCTGACTGGGGGATGCGATGACGACGGTTGAACATTTTCTCTCCGAGACCATTTTTGCGGTGCGCTCCACAACTTCCCGGGCGAATTTTCGGTCCGTCTCCGCTTCATATCCGTCCCGGTGGTCATCATAGCCATGGACCGGCCCCCCTTGTGTTTCCCGGCCGGCACCCGGTTTGTTTTCGGCGAACAGGTCGGTTTGAGGCAACCGCTTTTCGGGGTTGGTCAAGTCGGCTTGCTCCACAAGGTCCGGACCTCCCGAAGTATCGCCGGACTCGGTGGCATCCATGGTAAAAAACCGTGCGCGGCCTCGGTCCGCTATCAAAACGCAATAATACCTCATATGTTTTACCCCCTGAATCAAGTGTTTCTAGCCCGGTATTTCTTTATGACCCTTTTCTACCGGATACCGGTGATGGAGGCAATACGTAAAATAATCTATTCGAGTGGAAAAAAAGCGTCTAAAGGTCAGGTCTTCACTCGGGCCTACGAATCCGTCAGGTGGTTCCCCCTTCCCGCAGCTTCCTGCATATTGACGGCTGTAGAGTCCCGCGCGCACGACGTTTGAGCGGTTTTTCAAGCGCCTCGGCCGGTGCGGGAAGTGTTTTAGGAGAGATTGCGATATATATCTTTGCGGTGGCCGATTTTCAAAACCAGAAGTAAGGGCTCGCGCAAAAATAACTTCACATTTTGCCATCTCGGCTTCCGCCCGT
>CAYTTQ010000077.1:0-10919 GCA_964440795.1 uncultured Desulfobacterales bacterium
GTTTAACGGAAAATCACGTGGGTTCCACAGGACGTAGCGACTATCCGGACCTCATGCCGGGCAAGTATATAAAGTTGAGTGTGCGAGACACCGGTTGCGGAATCGACCCATCGGTGAGAGATCGGATTTTTGAGCCCTTCTTTACCACGAAACAGCGCGCTGAGGGCACCGGTATGGGGTTGTCCGTGGTTCACGGCATTGTAAGAGGGTACGGTGGCGCCGTCGTGGTCGAATCTCAACCGGGCCAAGGCGCGGCGTTTCATGTATTGCTGCCGGTCGTGGAAGGAGAATCCCACACTGATAGCACGGTTCGGGGCCGTCTGCCACAAGGAACGGAGCGCATACTGGTGGTGGATGACGAAAGGTCGGTGATTGAATCATGGACCTCCCTCTTGGCGTATCTGGGCTACGAAGTGACGGGGGAAGAAAGCAGTATTGTCGCATTTGAAACGTTTCGATCCCGGCCTGGGGAATTTGATTTGGTGATCACCGACCAGACGATGCCCAATATGAGAGGTGATGAATTGGCCCGAAAACTTATCGAAATCGATCCGGCGATTCCGATTGTCCTGTGTACCGGTTACAGTGATATGATATCGGAGAAGAAAGCGCAAAGTATCGGTATCAAAGAATTCGTGATGAAGCCCATTGTCATGGAAGATGTGGCCAAAACCCTTCGCAAGATCCTGGACGCGAAATAAAGCCGTTCATTAAGGTTGCTTCAGCCTACCCTTACGCTACCTTAAATTACCCCTTTATTTTTTTTTGAATTTCTAGTAGTTTTGTATGAAAAGGTGGAGAGGATACCAACTCAAAGCCGTGTGCCCGCTTTATACCATAGGTTCCAGGGGCCTGATAATGGACAACGGTGTGATCAAGAGTGATGAGCGTCGAACGAGGCCCCGGTTGCATGTATGTCCCACCATTTTCTCTCTTCCATCTGAATTCCACGTCATTTTACCCGAGAGCAGTGATTCCGCCGGCGTAGGGCAGGACTCGTATGCCGCCGAAGTTAGTCAAGTCTGCAAATGTGCTCGCACCGGTTCGCTGCGAAAGGACAGGCCTTATGGCCAAGAGCGTCGGGGGTAACAAGGAAAGAAGAAGATACAGACGGTTTCGAATCAAGGAGGGAACGTTTGCTCTTTTGACGGGGTCCCGGCCGGGCTCGGGTCCGGTAGGCCGGATGGTCAACCTGGGTCCGGACGGGGCGTCGTTTCTCCATTTCGGTCCCCATGTCCGGTTGCCGCCCCATCGTCTATGGAAGCTCACGGTAGTGACATCTGATAATCTGTTTTATCTCGGTGATGTTCCGGTGAAAGTGGTTTTCGATTCGGTCATGGCAACCGAATTTCCTGCCACTAGGACCCGGCGATGTGGAGTAAAGTTTGAGAGATTGACCCATAGGCAGCAGTTGAAACTTGAAAAACTCATGCGGGACTATATCGCTGAGTGTTGATGGCGTCGTAAAAAGCCGAGTTAAGCCGTGCCGCCGGCCTCCCGTTGACAACGAACTTAATCAACCGTGGTGTGTGAAACCGTATTGCCGCGTAAGGCTCAGGACGATCTCAGATTTTAATGCTGCTAAAACTCAGCCGTAAGAGTCCCTAAGTTTCGTTGCGGCCGGGTTTGTTAAATTGACCATGTGGATTTGCCAAGATATGTGGTGCCTGTTGAATGTCAAAGGAACAACGAAACCAAGGGACTCTAACGGCTTCAAACAGTTAGCCCCATTAAAATCTGAGACCGCCCTGAACCTATGACGTTTTCAAAAAGTTCGATCAAGTTGGGCTAAGTTCGTTGGAAGTGGATGACATGACGAAGATTCTTGTTATAGATGATGAACCCCGCATGTGTAAGACGGTGAAGGGCCTGTTATCCGGTGCAGGCCATAAAACGTCGAGTAGTCAAACAGGCGGCGATGCCCTGGAAAACCTTCGTAACCAACGCTTTGATGTGGTTTTGCTTGATCTGAAGTTGCCCGACATGGATGGCCGCCTTGTGATGCGTGAAATCCGTCAAAGAGACCCGGAGACGTCAATCATTATCCTTACGGGAGACTCGTCGACGGCCTCGGCCATTGCGGCCGTGAAGCAAGGGGCCTTTGATTATCTTCAAAAGCCATGCGATCCGGATATATTGGCCAAAACGGTGGCCAATGCCGTTGACAGGCAGAGAGAAAAGCAGGCGCGGAGAAGGGCCGAAAAAGAACTCTACAAAAAGACCCGGGAACTTGAAGATGTACTTGAAAGTATCAGTGATGGTTTTTTTACCCTCGACGAAAGACTGGTAGTTACCTACTTCAACAAAGCCGCGGGGGAAATACTGGGCCGTCCGCGGCAGGAAGTTTTGGGGCAACCCCTTTTTGAAGCCTTTCCGGAGGCGAAATCGTCTATCTTCGAAAGGAACTATGGCCTTGCCTTAAAGGAAAGGAAACCGCTGAGTTTTGAGACCTACTTCGGCACGAGCCCTTACCAAAACTGGTATCAGGTTCGGGTCTATCCGAAGATGAGGGGGATTTCCGTTTTTTTTCAGGTGACCACGGAACAAAAGGAAATGGAGCAGGCTCTGCGGGAAAGCGAGGCTAAATATCGCGATCTGTTCCACAGCATTCGTGATGCAATCCTGGTGGCGGACAGGGACCGAAACATCGTGGGATGCAACACCTCTTTTTCGGAACTATTCGAGTATTCCTTGGAGGAAATCAGAGGACAAAAGACGCATGTCGTGTATGCCGATCGGGAAGAATATAAAAAAATGGGAGAGAAACTCCGGCAGTCCTTTGGGATACCGAGATTCGTTTATACAATCAATTATATAAAGAAATCGGGTGTCGTCTTTACCGGAGAGACGAGTGTTTTTTATCTCAAGAACAATGATAATGAGATTACCGGCTTTATCGGCATGATTCGAGATGTCACCGCTCGTATCAAGGCCGACGAGGAGAGATACAATCTGGAAAATCAACTGCATCGGGCACAGAAAATGGAATCCATCGGAATCCTGGCCGGCGGTATTGCCCATGACTTCAACAATATTCTTTCTCCTATCATGGTTCAAACTGAGCTTGCTAAGTTAAGAATCGCGGAGGATGACCCGGCCCAGGACAATCTCGAAGAGGTGATTAAGGCAAGTTACCGGGCCAGGGACTTGGTGAAGCAAATCTTGACCTTCGGTCGCCAGTCAAACCAACGGCGCGTTTCCATGGATTTGGGTCCCATGATTAAGGAAAGCCTCAAATTGATGCGGTCGTCTATACCGAAAACGATCGCAATACGGCAGGCCGTTTCGGATACTACGGGTAAGGTTATGGCCGATCCATCGCAAATGCAACAAGTGTTGATGAATCTGTGTGCCAATGCCAGCCAGGCGATGCAGGAGATGGGCAGTGTTTTGGAGGTGGCCGTGGACAATATCGAATTGGATGAAGGTGACGCCGCGGATTATCCGGACATAGGACCGGGGTGTTATGTCATGCTACGGGTAAGCGATACGGGTATGGGGATTGACCCTGAAGTGATGGAGAAAATATTCGACCCGTTTTTTACCACCAAGCCCGCCGGAGAGGGCACGGGAATGGGACTTTCCGTAGTGTACGGTATCGTTCGAAGTCATGGCGGGGATATTTGTGTCGAGAGCGAGCCAGGAAAAGGGGCCACGTTTAGAGTATTGCTCCCATGGTTGGATCGGGAAGTGAAGGCCGAGCCTGAAGAAAACGTCCAGTCCCTTTGCGGTGGAAACGAGCGAATACTTTACGTGGATGACGAAGAATCCGTAGCCGCTCCGGTGGGGGAGATGCTGAGCGGGTTTGGCTACGAAGTTGAAATCAACACAAGTCCTACCGAAGCGCTGAGCCGGTTCCAAAACGATCCGCATGGTTATGATCTCGTGATCACGGACATGACCATGCCCAACCTGACAGGAGAAGGCTTGGCCCGGGAAGTGATGAGGATTCGACCGGACATGCCGGTAATCATTTGTACGGGGTTTAGCCACAGGATCAGTGAAACAAAAGTAAAAGCCATGGGCGTCAAGGGGTTGCTTATGAAACCTTTTGTGATGACAGAGGCGGCAAATATGATCAGGAAGATTTTGGACGAACATTGATTGATGGTGTCGTAAAAAGCCGGTTTAAGCCGCGGTGCGGCTTAAACCGGCTTTTTACGACTTGATCATGATTGTCGTTTCAAGCTACCCAAGAGTTTCCCTTCGGCGATCGAGTTACCGTTAGGAAGAAATTTCCCAGCCTTGTAACCGTACCAAAATATCTTATCGATTCGGTTTCTTGGCCCAAGCCGCGAAGCTGTAAGTGGGCCGGTGTTGCGGCGCAGGCGTCACATCGTTGCCTGTCATAAATTTGACGCTTATGGAACAATAGGGGGCGGTAGGCTGACGTCCCGGATACCAGGCCAGCCGGTGTTTATCTCAACTATTTGGAATTACAATAACTGTTGAATCGCTGTAAAGCTGGTACGTATCTTGAAAACCATACCATGGATTGCCGTAAACAGGTGATTGTACTGCCTGGGTTCGCTCTGCGGGACCGGACGACGTCCTGCAAACCCGGGCACTGTTAATTAACCTGGGTAAACCCGCGGCTTTGCCGGGGAGACTCTCCCCCTCCCCCGACCCCTCCCACCAGGGGAGGGGAGATATTGATGAGGGGAAGTCAGAGGAAAGGTGGATCCGCAGTTTGTTTGCGACACAGTCGGTGATAGGGGAATATGAAATATAGCTTCAAAGAACTGGAGGCTTCGGAAACGACTCGCCACAACGAAGTGACCCTGAACGAGGCACAGGAGATCGCCGGAATCGGTTCTTTTGTCTGGGATTTGCGAACGGACAGCCTGGATTGGTCCAGGTATATGTTTGAAATCGCCGGACTGGACCCGGATTCGTTTCATGGGAATCTCCGGGAGACGATCGACAATATGATCCATCCCGAGGACCTCGATAGAGTGCATGAGGAGGTTTCGGCGATGGTGAGGGAAAAACGCACCTGGCCAATGGAATTCCGTCTGGTGCGTCCCGACGGGGAGATACGATGGCTGCGCTCGGGATCCCGGTTTGTCTTTGACGAACAGGGGATGCCGATAAGGTGCACCGGGGTGCATCATGATATTACGGACCGGAAAATCGCCCAGGATCGATTGTCTCAGAGTCAGGAAGAATTACGACGGACCCTGGAGGCCACCACCGACGGGATCTGGGAATGGAATTTCAAAACAGGGAAGCTCTCTTTCAGCCCCAGGTACTATACGATGCTCGGCTATGAGCCGGATGCATTTCCCGCCGATTATAACAATTGGCTGAACCTGATTCATCCGGATGATCGCAAAAGAGCCGTCGCCGTGGCTGAAAAATACCTGGGAACAAAACCGGACGCCTACGAAAACGAATTCCGTTTAAGAACCAAGACGGGGGAGTATCGTTGGATCCGAGCCTGTGCCCGTGTCGTGGAACGGGACGCAGACGGCGAGGCCGTCTACGTGATCGGAAACCACGAGGACATTACGGATCGCAAACTTGCACAGGAGGAGGCGGCCAGACTTGAAGCGCAGTTCGAACAAAACCGTCGTCTGGATTCATTGAGCACCATGGCGGGGGGGCTCGCCCATGATTTTAACAATGCCTTGTCTGCCGTGCGGACAAACATCGAATTATTGAAATTCAAATATCCGGACCACGACGAAATCATGAAATGTGTTCGCCCGGTCCTGGATTCCGCCGGACGGATGGGGCACCTTACCAATCAGCTGATGGCCTATGCCCAGGGAGGCAAATACCAGGCGAAAAATTTGTCCGTGAACCGGTTGGTTGAAGATACATTGCCCGCCATCCTGCACAGTGACGATCTCAAGATCCGCATCGAAAAGTGCTTTGCTTGTCACATTCCCAACATACATGCAGACCGGACCCAAATGGAGATGGTGCTGACATCCATCATCGCCAATGCCGAAGAGGCTATGGACGGATCGGGTTGTATCAAGATTAGTACAGGCCGTACCGATATAGACGAAAGTCGTGCTGCAAAGCTTCCCGGCATCGGTGCGGGTACCTATGTCTATCTCCGGATCGAAGATGACGGAATCGGCATGGAGTCGGAGATCCAAGAGAAGGTCTTCGAGCCCTTTTTCAGCACTAAAGATCAAGGGCGCGGACTCAGCATGGCGGCGACGTACGGCATTGTAAAGAACCATGGGGGCTGGATCGCCATTGAGTCGAGGCCGGGAAAAGGAACGAGGGTTGATGTCTGTCTCCCGGCCACCCAGGTTCAGGAGACGCCGGCAAAACCACCGACCGAAGAGCTGTCGTTCGGCAAAGGGACGGTGCTGGTTATCGAAGACGAAAGGCCCGTTATGGATGCCATGAAAAAGGCACTGGAAGTCCTCGGATACAGCGTGTTGGCGGCAGATTGCGGGAAAAAGGCGTTACAGTGGATCGAAAGCGAGGGGGACAAGATTGACCTGGCAATCCTCGACATTGGATTGCCGGACATGCCGGGGGATAGCGTTTACAGAAAAATCGTTGAGAGGCAGTCCGCCCTGCGAGTGCTGATTTGCAGCGGATACGCGCCCAGTAAAACGACTCAGGCTATTCTTGACAGCGGTGCTCACGGATTTGTTCAAAAGCCGTTTTCTCTGGCTGAGTTTTCAAGCAAAGTGAAAGCGGTGTTTGAGCGCGAATAGGTCAGGTTCATCGGCATAATTGTTGCAAACATTGATCCTTCGGTGTCTCGATCTTGTCAAAGCCGTAAAGTCGGACTATCTCTTCTCGGCGGGTGAAGGCATACAGGCGAAAAAGATGAGTGTTGAGGAAAAAGAATATGTAGCGAAGGTCCTCATCATCGATGATGATAAGTCGGTGTGTCATGCGCTGACCACGCTTTTAGGCCGATTGGGACATCGTGCGACGTTCGAATGCAGTTTGCGCGATGGTATCGCCCGAGCCACTGCCGAACACTTTGACATCGTCTTTCTTGACATCATGCTGCCCGACGGAAATGGACTGGACAGCCTACCGCGCCTCATGAGAACGGATCCATGCCCCGAGGTCATTATCATGACCGGTTATGGAAACAACAACGGGGTGGAAATCGCTATCAAGGCGGGCGCATGGGACTATGTCCAAAAACCGATTGCATCTAAGGATGTCCTTCCGTCCCTGGAAGAGATCCTTCAGTATCGTGACGAGGTCAAGCATTCCGGCCAGGGTCATGAAAGTTTAGACTGCGATGAAATCGTCGGCATGGGACCATCGATGAAGCCATGTTTCGATTTGTTGGCTCAGGCCGCCGACAGCAGAGCGAATGTACTGATCACGGGCGAGACGGGAACGGGAAAGGAACTCTTTGCCAGAGCGATTCACACAAACAGTCCGCAAAAGGATATGAACTGTGTCGTGGTTGATTGTGCCGGATTGCCTGAGACCCTGATCGAAAGCGTCCTGTTTGGTCATGAAAAGGGAGCGTTTACGGGCGCCGAGGTTGCCCGGGAGGGACTCATTGCTCAAGCGGACGGCGGAACGCTATTTTTAGACGAGATAGGAGAACTGACCTTGCCGATCCAAAAAGCATTTCTCCGCGTTCTTCAAGAACGTAAGTATCGTCCTGTGGGCGGCAAAAAGGAAATGAAAAGCAAATTCAGACTGGTGGCGGCGACAAACAGAGACCTCCAAGATATGGTCGCCAAGGGGGGCTTTCGAAAAGATCTCCTCTATCGGCTCAATGTGATAGAGATCGGTTTGCCTCCGCTAAGAGAACGTCGGGAAGACATGAAGGAACTCGTTTTGCACCACGTAAACAAAATTTGTAAGATCGGTGGAAAGAGTCCCAAAACCGTGAGCGAAGACTTTTTCAACACATTGATGGAATATGACTGGCCGGGCAACGTGCGGGAACTGGTAAATGTTCTCGAACGGGCAATGACGATATCGGGAGAGGAAGCGACCTTGTTGGCGAAACACCTTCCCAATGATATCCGGATCAAAGCCATACAGTCATCCATGAACGGCACCCGGCGCCCCACGTCTAGTCCCGGCAAACCCGCAACCGGCGTATCGGACCTTCCTCAGTTCAAGGACTACAAAGACAGCGTACTTCGTGAGGCCGAAAAGGAATACTTGTTAGAACTGCTCTCCTATAGTAAGGGGTCGATTAAGCAGGCCTGTAAGATTTCCGGCCTGGGTCGTACCTGGCTCTACTCGTTGCTCAAAAAGCACGGGATCAACAAGTCGGGCCACCCTCATTATGATCATTCCACAAATCCCTCGAACTGGCGGCTCGGTGCGCTCGCCGGTGCCGGTGAGCTCGGCTAGGTTATTCCATTCTTCTTTCAAATACTGTTCGTACCACCGGACGTTTGTTCGCTTAAGTGAACAAACGGGACGGTTTCTCCGGGCCTTCCAGCAGATCCTCTTTCTCTAACACTCCGTAAATATTGACATATGGTTCATGCGTCCGCATTGGTACGCCCTTTGCTCTAGGGAGATGTACCTGAAGGGAGGATATGTCTCTATTGAAACAGAGCGCCACCGATATGACCAAAATACTGCTGATCGAGGATGACCCGATGGTTCGCCATGCCCTGGGCCGGGTATTGAGTCAGGGGGGGTATGAGGTCGTTGAAGCCGAGGACGGCGAGGAGGGGTTGAATCTCTTCCGTCGGGAGTGTCCCGATCTCGTCATCACCGATATTATCATGCCCAACAAAGACGGGCTCGAGATCATCATAGAAATACGGCGGGTTTCCCCGGAGACAAAAGTCGTGGCCATTTCAGGAGGCGGCTACATCAGGGGGGAAGATTATCTGAATGTCGCAGATCGGCTGGGTGCAGCCCGAACCCTGGTCAAGCCGTTTGGTTCAAGGGTCCTCTTGGACACGGTGGGCGGGTTACTGTGAGGGTGATCTCTAAAGAAGGTTACAGCTTCCACGTATCATGTCGAACAGACGGAGCCTCGATAGGCCGGGATAGGGTGGTAATAGATATGGCAATGGAGATGAGTCCATGAGTGTCTTGATATACACCGGTTCCGATCAACTGGTATTGAAAAGACTCAATCGCGTTATTCAAATCGTATTTCCCGGGGGAAAAGTCGATACCTGTGGGACCTTGGATGATGTGGTGAACAAACTTCGGCGGCCGAGATTTAAAACAGAGGTTGAAATTGCGGTCCTGGTCGCCGGTAGCAAGGGAGAGGTCAATGAACTGGCCGGCATGGTCGAGGTTTTCGAGGATGTCCGGATCATTCTCGTCCTTCCGGACGCAGACAAGGAAACGATTTCCAAGGGGCATCTGTTAAGACCCAGGTACCTGACGTACATCGACGCCGATTTTACGGACCTGGCGGCCGTTTTGGCCAAGATGCTGAACTTTAGAATGCGTGTACTGGCATAAAAGACACAACATTGAGAGGGGGGTGATTACCGGCAAAAACAATCCTAACCTGAGCCGGAGGAAGAAACAGAAGAAACAGAACCCAATCGTCAATTACGTATCATACAGGACAAAGAAAACATGACGAATCAAATGTTTCAAGGAGGTGAACAATCGTATGACGGACACGAAAAACGCTTTAAATGAGGAGCTGAGAGCAACCTCGGAACGGGAAGCCAAGTATTTGACCTTCGCCTTGGCGGAGGAAGAGTACGGCATCGGCATCCTGAAGGTGAAGGAGATCATCGGGATGATGCCGATCACGTCCGTACCCCAGACCCCTCAGTTCGTGAAAGGGGTGATCAATCTTCGGGGTAAGGTGATTCCGGTGGTTGATTTGAGGCTGAAGTTCGGTATCCCGGAGACAGAATACACGGAGCGTACGTGTATTATCGTCGTAGAAATTGCCGGGGAAAACGGGGATACCCAGATGGGTGTTGTGGTGGATGCCGTTTCAGAGGTCCTGAACATTAAAGCCAGTGATGTTGAAGAAGCGCCCACATTCGGGGCGGCTCTCAATACGAGTTTCATCATGGGCATGGCCAAGGTGGAAGGGAACGTAAAGATCCTGCTGGACATCGACCAGGTGTTGTCCAGGGAAGAGTTTGAAACGGTTGACGGTACCGGGCAACGCACCGCCCCCGCATCTTATGACGCGGCCGGAGATAACGCATCGATGCCGCCCGAGCAGGCCATTCAGTCGGAATCGGCAGAGGCGGGAGTTCAATAGAAGTACCTTGAAAGGAGCAAGAGGAGCAAATGCCTAAAAAAACATCAACGAAAACGACACCGAATAAGAAAACTCCACAAGAAAGGAGGGAGAAACAAATGGCGGATGTAGATATCAAGAAATGCCAAGAAAGCATGCAGATTCTCGACCTGGTGCCCACACCGGTGATGAGCATCGACAAGGAGTACAATGTGACGTTCATGAACCCCGCAGGCGCGGGGGTATTGGGGAAAAAGCCGGAAGATGTTGTGGGAAAAAAGTGTTACGACCTTTTCAAGACGCCTCACTGTCAGACACCGGAGTGTCGGTGCAAGCAGGCCATGGAACATGATGCGAATTTTAAGGGCGAGACCGTTGCCGATCCGAACGGGCTGAATATGCCCATCGAATACACGGGGACCCCGTTTAAAGACGGGGACGGCAATATCGTCGGCGCCGTCGAATACGTGGTCGATTTTACCGAAACCCGAAAGGCCATGGACGATGCCCAACTGAAGGTCGATTATCTGGATAGTATACCCACGCCGGTTATGGTTATCGACAAGGACTATACGGTAACCTTCATGAATCCGGCGGGTGCCGGCCTCCTGGGTCAGACGCCGGAAGACGTCAAGGGAAAGAAGTGTTACAGCCTTTTCAAGACCCCGCATTGCCAGACCCCCGAATGCCGATGCCGGCAAGCGATGGAAGGCAATGGTGTGTTCGACGGCGAAACGGTGGCCGACCCCAGTGGCCTGAACATGCCGATCCAGTACAC
>CAYTTQ010000078.1:0-10855 GCA_964440795.1 uncultured Desulfobacterales bacterium
CGTCGTAATCCTCGCGTACGTTTTCGATGAGTTCTACGATTTCATCGGAGGCGTCTGATTGACTGGCAATGTTGTCAATTTCGAGTCGGGGCAATTTCAAGAAACCGAATTACCATGGATGGAAATCACCTGTATTTTTCAAGAACCTCTTGAATGGTAAGTGCCTTTATTTTCCCACTGTCATAGGCATCGATTCGATCCTCAACTTCTTCGGCCCATAATTTGTCAAGTTCTTTGTCTGGCTTGTCGAGACTCGATAATAGTCTGTCGATCAACTCTGCCTTTTCTGTAGGACTCAAATTCAACGCCTCTTTCAAAATTTCCTTTGACGCTCCCATGCTTATCTCCTTATCTTACGCGAAAACCATCTCTCGGGCTCATACAAGAATGGTTCAAGTCTGCTCATAACCTCTTGCCTTTACCCGTTTCTGCTCAAAGCAGTTTTGGGTAAATCGATTCTGAGACATCACGGATTGTGATCTTTACTTCGACCGTAAAAAACTGCCGTTAAGAAATCTTAAGGTGTTAAGACCACAAAGAAAATTGCTTTCTTCCGTATCACAAACAGAGTCCAAAGTAAAGCTGTCTTGGGGGAACTGGACCGGCACGAGGGGAACGGGAGAAAGGGTGAATGAATCATAGCACCGACTCGTGACAGCCGGCATAACCCTTATACTTGCGGTCACCCGGGCCCATTTGCTGCTTGCCACCCACCCTCGGCTATTTTATGAAGGGACATAGCCGTATTCTGCGCGGACTTCGCTTGTTTTTTCACCAGAGAGGTAAATCCATGCCTGCCTTAACCAAGAAAGTGAAGTTCCGGTTGGCCATCGTCGCCGCCCTGCTGGGGATCTATTCCCTGGCCGGTTTCGTTGTGGCGCCCATCATCGTTCGCCATCTGTTGCAAGGCACCGTTTCCGAAACGTTGAAACGCCCCGTCTCGGTGGAACGGGTGCGTTTCAACCCCTACACGTTTACGCTGGCCGTCAGGGGCCTCACGTTGGCCGACGAAGCGGCGGGACAACTGATCACTTTGGACCGACTCGAACTAAACGCCCAGATCAGCTCGGTCTTCCGACAGGCCCTGGTCCTCAAATCGGTGATCCTTGAAGCTCCACAAATCCATATCATCCGCACGGCAATCGATAGGTTCAATTTTTCCGACCTGATGGCCGCCCCTACAAACCCCGATCCCGAATCGGCGGAGGCCTCCGGTCAGGCCTTTCGGCTGGTCCTGGGACAGCTCCAGATATCCCGGGGAAGCCTGCAGTTTGACGATACCATTGTGGAAGCCCCCTTTTCCAGCCGGCTCACCGACATGGCGCTCACCGTCACCTCCCTGGATACGGCCCCGGCGGCACCGCCGGCAACCGTTCGATTCTCCGGGGACACCGAGGCGGGGGAGGCCCTGACCGTCCAAGGGCGCCTGGACCTCCAGCCGTTGACGGCCATGGCGACATTGGACGTCCGGGCCGTCGATCTGGTGAAATACGCGCCCTACTACCGGCCCGCCTGGAACGGCGAACTCGAAAAGGGACGCCTGGACCTCCAAACCACCGCCCACTGGTCCGGCGCCACCGGTCGCCTTGAAGAAACCAGCCTGAAGCTGACGGACCTTGAGATCATCCAGAGAGCAGACGGCGCGCCCCTACTGCGCATCCCCCGATTTCAGGTGACAAACGCCGGGGCCGACCTGGCAGGCCAGACCGTCGATCTGGGCCGCGTCACCAGCCGAGACGGCGCGCTCTGGGTCGCCCAAAACCCGGACGGAGACCTCAACTGGGCCACCGCCCTGGACCTGCAAGCGCCTTCAGAGACGCCACCCGCCGCGGACAGTCCCTCCCCGGCGGCCGATAACGCCCCATCCCCTTCACCGTGGACCCTTTCGCTGCCCGACCTTTCGGTCACCGGCTATTCCGTGACGATTCATGACCGGCGGCTCACCCAGCCGGCGGCGTTCAACCTGACCGACCTGGAACTCACAGCCAAGGCGGTCAGCACCCGCCCTGACCATCGGGGCGAGGTCTCCCTGGCATTCGACTGGCCAGACCAGGGCCGCCTGAAGGTGGCGGGACAACTCGGGTTGACCCCTGTGAGCGCCGACTTGGAGGTACTTGCCCACGGGTTGGACCTGCGCCCCCTGCAGCCTTACGTGAGTGAATCCGTCGGTCTGGTGATCACCAGCGGCCGGTTCAACACCGAGGGAAACCTCGCTTTAGCGATGTCCACGAAGGGCCCGCCGGCACTGCGCTACGAGGGCCGATCCTCCCTCGTGGACTTCAAGTCCGTCGATGCGGTCAAAAACGCCGATTTTTTTAACTTTCAGTCGCTCCACCTGAACAAGCTGAAGCTGGAAACAAATCCGATGCGCCTGGTCGTCGAAGAACTGGCCCTTACCGAATTTTACAACAAGTTACTGATCGCAACCGACGGCACCTCGAATATCGGCACCATCTTCGGTGCCCCGGCAGCCGGCCCCGATCCCGATACCGCTTCGCACACGGCGGAGTCATCGGCGGGCGAAGCGGCCGAAACCGGTGGCGAAACAGATCCCCTGCCGGTGGAGATCCGGACGGTGACGCTGCAGGGAGGCAGTATCGACTTCACCGACCTGAACATCGATCCGTCGGTCCGTCTTCCCATGGAGAAGGTGGGGGGACGTATTTCCGGACTGGATGCCATCAAGGAAAATCAGGCGGACGTCCTGCTGGAAGGGATGGTTTACGGAAACGTACCGATCAAGATCTCCGGGAAAATCAATCCCCTCGTCTCCCCGCCCTATCTGGACCTAAAACTCGACCTGACCAGCGCCGACCTGACCCCCTTCGCCCCTTACGCGGAGAAATACCTGGGATACCGCCTCGACAAGGGCTTGCTCTCCATGGATCTTGCCTATCTCGTTGAAGAAAACCGCCTTCGGGGAGAAAACAAGGCCGTGCTCACCCAGCTCACCCTGGGGGAATCGGTATCCAGTCCGTCGGCCACATCCCTGCCTATCAAGCTGGCTATCGCCCTGCTCAAGGACCGGAAGGGCAATATCAACATCGATCTGCCGGTGAAAGGGGACTTGGACGATCCCGAGTTCAGTATCAGCGGCATTGTATTCAAGATGCTCGGCAATCTCATCCTGGATATCGTCACCTCACCGTTCAAGGTGCTCGGGGCCCTTTTCGGCGGCGGCGAATCCCTTTCCCATATCGATTTTCCCGCCGGTGTGGCCGCGTTGTCTTCCGCCAACAAGGCCAAGCTGGACGACTTGGCCAAGATCCTTTACGAACGACCGGCGCTCAACTTGGAGATCGAAGGCCGATTCGACCGTGAAGAAGACACACTGGGGCTGCGGAAGAACCGGTTCGATCAGCAACTGAAGGCGGCCAAGCTGAAGACCTTGATGGCGGAAGGCCTGCCGGCCAGGCCCCTGGCGGAAATCACCATCTCCCAGGAGGAACGCGATGACATCATCCGCCGGACTTACGAGGCCGCCGATTTTCCGAAGCCTCGGGACGAAAACGACCAGCCCAAGGAGCTCACCCCTGCGGAGATGGCAAAGATGCTCTACACCGCCATCCAGGTGAGCGACGACGATCTTCGCCACCTGGCCCACCAACGGGCCCTGGTGACCAAGACCTATCTGCTCAAGGAGGGAAATGTCGCCCCTGAGCGACTCTTTGTCCTAGAGCCGAAGCTCACTGACAAGGCCGACAGGGGGACACAGGAAAGCCGCGTGGCGTTCAGCCTGAAATAATCATCGATGGTACAAGACATCAAACGTGCCTATGCCGTGTCTTACCTGGAGAAACACCCCGCCCGCACAAGAAAAGGGGTCAAGTCGTCTCATGGCCCCTTGGTCAATGGCCGCCAGATCCCGCCAGACCGTCCGGGGGTGACAGCCCTTCTCGGCCGCCAACTCGGCCACGGTCACACCGTAACTCCGGGATTCGATGGTCCGCAAGATCCGCCACTGTCTGGCCAGCGCCTGTCCCCTCATATCGTCCCCCGGAAGCGCCCGTGATGCTCTTAACGTGTCATAATCAATGGAAAAACAGTTATCCTGGCATCACAAAAAGCCTCTGAAGTAAACCGAGGGTCTACGAAAATTGAGTATCCGGGGAACATGGCGGGACCTTATTATTCCGAACCTTTATTACGGACAATAATATTGACATACAAATGGACCTATATTATATATATCCCTGACAATACACTGTAATATGTTGACAAAAACCAGGCCAAAACGATGGACAAAAACTCAGTAAAGAAGATTTTTACGAAAAAATCGGGCTATTTCCTCTTTAGTAGGAAGTTCTCCTCAGAGGAGTTAACGCCTCTTTTGATAGAAGCATCGGTACTTTATAAAACAGTATCCGATCTACCTATTTTACCTTCAATCTCATCTCAGTTACACGCAGAACTTGTTCGGCGCTCGATTTTTGGTACGGCAGCCCTAGAGGGAAACCCTCTATCAGAAGAAAGAGTCGGCGAAATTATAGTAACCCCCGGTGGCGTCAGGGCGCCGGAAAGGGCCGAAAAGGAAATACAAAACCTTAAAAGAGCCTATGACGGCATCGACGCCATGCCGACAAGAGATTCGCCAATCGAGATAACACAAAGCCTAATAAAAAAGATCCATGCCATTGTGACCGATGGTATTGAGCAAGAGTACAATCTTCCAGGCAAGTACCGAAACCACAAAGTGCAGGTGGGCGACTCAGAGCACGGTGGACAGTACACGCCACCAAAATGTTTGCCAGACATAGAAGACCTTATGATGCACTTTGAGGAGTGGATTAACAGTGAAGAAATCATGGCGCTCGATGCCTTTCTCCGAGCACCATTGGCTCATTACTATTTTGGGCTCATACATCCTTTCGGGGATGGAAACGGTAGAACGGCAAGGCTTATTGAAGCGTTGACTCTGCATGTTTCGGGAATCAAGTATGTTCCCGTGATGCTATCTAATTTTTACTACAGAAATATAGATGCATATTTCCTTGCATTCTCTCAAGCCAGAAAAAACAAGGAAAATGACGTAACACCTTTTCTCAAATTTGCCCTCAAGGGAACTGTCGAATCATTAAACGAAATCAAAGACAGGATCACGTTTTTCATACGTAAGTTTTCCCTTCGAGATTACTATGAATACCTGAAAGCGGGAAAAAGGATTACGCGCAGACAACATGATCTTTTGACAACCTTGCTCAGCAGTGACCTTACACCGTTTAATCTAAAGAGTCTGTTTACACATCCGTTATTCACAGTACTTTACAGAAACGTTAGCCAAAGGACTGCCCGTCGAGATTTAAAAAAACTGAAAGCGTTGGGTCTTTTAAACCAAGCGGGCGGAAAGGAGTACATTTTAAACATTCGAGCATTGGGATAAGCTAAGGGCCGACATGGTCCCGCCGGGCCCTGCGTATCCCAGGTAGAGGGGGGCCATGGTGATACGGTTTTTCAGTCTCAGGCCGTCGATTTTCAGAGGACGAAAAAGATGGGGATAAAATGGCTTGGTCATGGGAACACCTCCTTACGGACATGAATCACATGCCCCTACATATGCATTCTGAAGGCACAATTGCAAGCGGTTTATTGCCGGAAATGCCCGATGGGGCAATCGGCATCATGATTTGGGCTGCGCAGTGGTATTGACAGCGCGACGGGGGTGCTATAAGTTGGCGTCATGAGAAAATCGCTCGTCACCACCTGGATCCTGGGGCTTGTCTTGTCACTCCTGGCTTCTGTCCTGGCCGGGTGTACCCGTATGCAGTCGGCCCATTATCCAGGGACCAAAGAGCCGCTGTTCGAGGAATTGCTGGCACTCGACGATACCCGGCAGGTCAGTGTCTGGAAGTACGACGACGATCTGTTTTATGTCAAGCCATTGGACAAATATTCCGCCGTGGCCGCCACCCTTCAGTGGAACGCCTCCCAGGAGACATTCGAGGTCGCGCGTCGACAACTCGTCATCACCCGAATCGATGACCACTTCTTTCTCAATATAAAAGAAGACGGGTTGTATACAATCCTCCGCATGGCCTTTGCGCACACCTCAGGCAACGACCCGATTGTGCTCTTCACGGTAAAGGAAGCCAAGCTCAAGGCGGATATGGCAGCAGGCAAAATCAAGACAAAGCCGTCCACCGATAAAGACACCTACGTTCTCGACGTGTCCAAGAAGACGTTGGACACCTACATTCGCCGGCAGGGAGACGATCTGTTTGATTTTGACTCCGCCGGCACCATTCGGTTGTTGGTCGAGCCTCAGGAACCGTCGGGCCAAGACGACGCGCCGGAAAGCGGGAAGAAACCAGCCGAAAAGGCACCGGTGCCCCCCTTTCCGCCGACTCGTTAGCACCGAAGCGGCCGACCCGGGAGGAGATTCGTATGAAACGGTTGTTTACCATGATCGGAACCTTTTTTCTCGCCGTCGTGCTTGCCCCGCCCTGCCCGGCGGCGTCGCCGCCGGACCTCTTCGCCCACGCCGCGGGGATTTGGGCGTTGCCGGACACACAAACCCACAACCGCTGGGTGGTCATTCACAATATAAAAGAGGCCGAGACCTCGGGGGTTTTTCACATCGAGGTGATCGCCCGAAAAAAGGGCGAGCCGAAATGGTCGGTCACCCGCATTTGTCCTCACATGGCGATCACCGCCGAGGCCCTGGCCCGCAGTGTGACCCAACCGCGGTCTTCCGGAGCCGTCTATCCGGAAGCATTCGATAACGCCTACGGCGCCTGGAAAAAAGGGGCCGAAAAACCGATTTGCTCCCGGTCGGTTATCGAGTGCCTGCCCGCCGAATAGACTACCCTGAGCTCAGCGGAGGCTCACCGTGCCCAACGCAAACCGGACAAGACGTGAATATTGAAAAAGCAGGCGCGTAATAGAGTGACGGCGGCGGTGACCGTTTTTTTGTGCCTTGCGGTTCCCTTGGGCACCGTTGCCAATGCCGGAGCCGCGATCCCCACCAGTCCACGCGCCCGGGAGGCCATCGCCAGGGTTGCGCCCAAACTCAAACAGGCACTGGCCCGGGCGGGCCTGGAATATGGGGCGCCCATTTTTATCCGGATATTCAAGCAAGAAAAGCGACTCGAACTTTGGGTTCGCCAGAGACATCGTTTTGCTTTGTTCAAGACCTATCCTGTTTGCACCTACGGCGGGAGAGGTCTGGGACCTAAAACGCAACAAGGCGACGGCAAGGCCCCGGAGGGGTTTTATTACGTACCGCCGGCCGCGCTCAATCCGGTCAGCAAATTTCACCTCTCCTTCAACCTGGGATACCCGAATCGATACGATCGGTCCCACGGCCGGACGGGCGACGCCTTGATGGTCCATGGGGACTGTGTCTCCATCGGATGCTATGCCATGACCAACCGAGGCATCGAAGAGATCTTCGCCCTGGCCGATGCGGCCTTTAGAAAGGGCCAGCGGTTTTTCAGAGTCCATATCTTTCCGTTTCAGATGACCGACGCCAACATGGAAACATATCGCAGATCGCCCTGGCGGTCTTTCTGGGAAAATCTGAAAGAAGGGTATGACTTCTTTGAACTGAACGGACATATCCCCCCGAATGTGGAAGTCGAAGATGGGAGATATACCTTCAACGAACCCAGGAGGGCGGTCGGGGTCCGTGGATCGTCGTCACCCGATCCGGCCGGTGACCAGGGTCAACGTCAGGCCGCCGTGGCGCAGCTCCCGGGATTTCGCGGAAAAGGAAAGCGAATCGGGCCGATGCCCCTTGGGAGCGATGAGCGCGATTTTCCATCCCTTGAAATCGGCCTGCAGTTTCCGTCCAATTTCTCCAAACAGCGTTTCGCTCTCCTGCCGGGTGCCCAATCGCCGGCCGTAGGGCGGATTCATGACGATCAGGCCCGTTTTTTTTCCCCACCGCTGTTCCTTCAAGTCCGTGGTCGACAGATCGAAGAAGTCCTTCGTGACCACCGAAATGGTTCCGGACAAATGGCGCTCAGAGACCACCTGGGATAAGGCATCACAACTTTTTCGCACTTTGTCGGCGGCCAGGATCACCGGGTCGGTTCGCCGGACAATGTCCGACGCCGCCGCCCGCCGGATATGATGCCATCGCTTCGGGGCGAAGGCGGGCCAGCCCATAAAGGCAAAGGAACGATAAAAGCCGGCGGGTATCCGGTCGGCGATCATGGCGGCTTCCAGCGAGAAGGTGCCGCTGCCGCACATGGGGTCGATAAGGGGTTCGACGCCGTCATAATCGGCGAAGGCCAGCACGGCCGCCGCCGTCGTCTCCCGCAAGGGGGCCCGACCGCCCTGCGTTTTCAGGCCCCGCTTGTAGAGCATCTCTCCACTACTGTCGATGGACACGGTAAACGCATCCTTGACGGCGCGGAGAAAAACCTGCTGGGGAAACCGGGCGATGTCCGCTCCCTTTGCCGCACCGCCGCCGACGGCGTCCCAGCGCCGCGCCATGGCGGCTTCACACTGTTCGGCCACCGCCTCGGTGTGGTAGAGGCGGGACTGTTTGGCACTCACCCGGATTTGCACCGGAGCGTCTTCATAGACAAAAAGTTCCCACGGCAAGGCGGCCAGCTTCTTTGCCAACTGCCTGAAATTGGTGGCGGTAAAGCTTGCGATGCGCATCAGCACCCGGTTGGTCGTGCGCAGTGTCAAATTGGCCTGGTAGCAGTCATGAACCCGGCCCTGAAACAGCACACCTCCTTGGGTTACCGTCAGGGCCTCCGCGGGAAACCCCAGGGCCAAGAGTTCCTCCCGGCAAAGCGGTTCCAATCCCGGGGCGGTCGCCGCAAAAAAAGTATGCGTCTTGCCCTGGACATGGCGCTTGATACGTCGGTCCAGGTTCATTCCGGTCTTACCATCGGTCATGAGACGTTCCACATTTAAGGTTCACGGTTCCGGGTTGAGGGGTCAAGTCAAGCGTCTCTCCGCCGTCAATTAAACTTCGGACGTTGATCACTCGATTTGATGAAGGCGGGCGAAACCCTTTTTGACGGCGCTATACGGGTACCACGGGCCGGCAAGACGGTCAAAGTATATCGGGGCATATCGGGAACCTAAATCCACCGCTTGCCGAGTTTGCCGGGATTTTACATCTTTCCGTTTTTTTGGGCGGTGGATTTGAGGGAACTTATCGGCGGGTCGGGAGGACCCGGCGGGCGGTCCGGAAGTAGTGTTCCCAGTAGCGGTCATCGATGGTGGAAATGGTCACCCCTCGGCTTTTGGAGGCATGGAGAAACCGGTCGTCGGTGATATAAATGCCCACATGACGGGCATACCCGGGGGGCTGAAAAAAGACCAGGTCTCCCGGTTGCAGGGCGTACCGGCTTACCGGGGCGCCGATTTTGATCTGTCGGGCCGTGGTGCGGGGCAAGTTCATCTGAAAGACGTTTCGGTACACCGCCCAGACGAACCCGGAGCAATCCACCCCCCGGCGGCTCGTCCCGCCCATCCGGTGTCGGGTCCCTCGCCAGTCCGCATAGACGTTGCGCAGGGAGGCCTCGATGGGTGACGCCTGGGCCGCCCCGGTGTCCATCTCCGGGGAAACCCGAACGGTAGGAGAAGACCGCACCGCCGGGGAGGGCTGGCCGACACAGGCGGACAACAGACACGACAGGGCAAACAAAAGGCCCCATCGAAAGACCCCCGGGGGGACCGCCGATCTCCACGGGACGATTGGGATGTTTGTGTGTACCATATCGATTCATATCGACCAATTGCCGACAAAACCTTAAACGGTGGGCAACCGGTCCCGATTATTGAACTTGCCTTTTTATGCTCCGCTTTCTAGACTATTCCCCCATGAGTGTACGGGGAAAACTGCTTCGAATCATAGGTATTCTGGCGTTGACCGTCGCCCTGGTCTGCGGTGCCGTCGTCTATTACTTCATGCCCGATGCCATCCTCGGGCGCCTCGACGATTGGGCCGCCCTCTGCGGGTCGGGCGCCTTTTTTATCCTGGTCCGTTATGGATTCCGCGGCCGGAAACGCCAACCGACGGCCCCAAAAGCCCCCTAGCAAGCAGTGAGAAAATCCCGTTTTTCGCTCGAAACCGCCCTCCCGCCAGTGCTCCGACCTCCGGCTGCTCCCCCCCGACGGCGGGCCATTGCTTTCCTCGGATCCGACCCTTTGATTGTTACCAATAGTTCCACTCGTTGGTATTTCTTTTCCTAAAAGATAACCAAGTCTACCCAACACGCCCCGGCCCCCTCTCTGGCCAAAAACATGACAACTATCTGTTATATAAGAGTAAAACGCCAAGCCACCGCCGTGGCATATAACTTTCAATATGAGTCTTTTCAGGACACAGGGCTTTATGCTGCCGATTAGATCCTGTTGGTGGGCGGGGAGGCTTGATATGCAGGCTTGCGGATTGATCGATAGACGGCGCGGCGAAGACCGGCGAAAAAACAGGGTCCCGTCCCTTCGATGGGCGTGCCTGACGGGCCGGCGCGGGGTTCCCCGACGGCAACAAGACCGGGAAGGGTGCTTTGCCATTGACGTATACGGTTCCAGGACCGTGGCCTGGGTCTTGTTGATTCTCTCCTTAAGTGTAATGGATGCCCTCTTTACCTTGTACCTCATTGGACAGGGAGCCGTGGAGGTCAATCCGATAATGGACTATTTCCTGGCGTACGGCCCCCTCTCTTTCTTCGCCGCCAAATACCTATTGACCAGCCTGGGCGTGTTACTGGTACTGGTCAATCGACGGGCCTTCATCTTCGGGACCCGCGTGCGGGCCCAAATCCTCTTGGTGGTCTTCGCCGCACCGTTTGCCCTGGTGGTGAAATGGCAACTCTATCTCATCTTTTTCGTCGTCTAGGAGCTTGCTACCGGGTTTCCAGGTCTCTTAGTCGTTCCCGGGCCTTGTCGG
>CAYTTQ010000079.1:0-10650 GCA_964440795.1 uncultured Desulfobacterales bacterium
GCCATCTGAACCGTTTAGGGCGGGGTTTCGGCCTCTGGACACTGTGATTGTGTGGGCGGGGAGGATCGGGCCCATTGACAATGCCGATCAAATCTTATAGCTTGATCGCGTAAACAACGAGAATCAATTATGTCACCCGAATCCAGAGAACAGCGCAAGAGCCCGCGCATCGATTTTAGTCTTGATGTCAAGGTGAAGGGGCAACGAGAACCGAAGCAGATCGAAAACCTCGGCCTCTACGGGGTATTTATCCGGATGGAGGCACCGGATCAGTTCCGGCGGGGAGACTGCATGGATCTCGAGATGAGATTTCCTCATGAAAACAGGACCCTAAACCTTGAAGGACAGGTAGCTCATGTGTCCGGCAACGGTGTCGGTGTTGAATTTATGGGCCTGCCGGTACGAGACGCCATGTCCATGGAGTCTTGTTTCAGCATTTTTCAACACTCAATGCCCATGCCCGGTGTTTAGGGCCGTCGGTCCGACGACATGATCATCTCTTTACGGTTCCATCAATGATAAGGAGACAGAGGGTGGCAGATTCAACGGATACGATTGTGGTAAACGCCAAAGTGGAAATGACCACGGCCTCTTTACAGGCCATTGTCGCCAACACCAAGCGTCTAACCCAACCCGATGCCAAGGGACATTACCGGGTAGACACCGCGGACAAGGTCGGCGAAATGATTTCCCGTTTCCTTTTGGAGCGGGATTTTGAGACCTTTGTCAAAGACATTGGTAACTATTAGGGTATAGTGCCGGAAGATGACTTGCGATCATGTGGCATTTTCGTCGTTTCCGTCCTCATCAGATTTCTCATGAAAACCTACCCGTTAAAAAACGACCACCGGCCCCGGTTTCGCATCCCTTATGAAGACGTTCTCAACGCCGCCCAGTATGAGGCGGTCACTACCGTAGACGGACCGATCCTCGTGATTGCCGGTGCGGGAAGCGGTAAGACCAGAACCGTGACCTATCGCGTCGCCCGACTCATCGAAGCCGGCATTTCACCCGAAGCAATCTTATTGCTCACCTTCACCCGTAAGGCCTCCGAAGAAATGTTGCGCCGGGCCTCCACTTTGCTCGACCACCGGTGTGAAAATGTCCGCGGGGGGACCTTCCACTCTTTCGCATACGCCACACTGAGACGGTATGCTCAGGAGTTGGGATATGAAACGGGGTTTACCGTCTTAGACCGTGTCGATTCCGAGGACATTATCGGTTTTTTGCGCGCATGGATGAAATTGAACACCAAAGAGCGCCGCTTCCCCCGAAAGCGGACCATCGCCTCCATCTTCAGCAAGGCCGTAAACAAAGGCGAAACCATTGAAGATGTCGTGTTTGACGACTATCCCAGCTTTGCACAAGACATACCCGACCTCGTGAAACTTCACGAGGCATACCGGATGTACAAACAAAAAAACGGGTTGATGGACTATGATGACCTGCTGGTCAACATGCAGGCCCTGTTGGAAAAAAACAACGTCATCCGCACCCGGCTATCCGGTGTTCACCAATACATCATGGTCGACGAATATCAGGATACGAACATACTGCAAGCCGATATTGTGAAGCTTCTGGCTGAAACCCACCACAATCTCATGGTGGTAGGCGATGACTCACAGTGTATATATGGGTTCAGGGGAGCCAACTTCGGAAATATCATGGACTTTCCCACCATATTTGCGGACACGAAAGTCATCAAATTGGAAGAAAACTACCGAAGCACCCAACCTATATTGGACCTGACCAATATCATCATCAACCGGGCCAGACAAAAATATACCAAGGTGCTTTTCACTCGGAAAAAGAGTGGGGTATCGCCGGCACTGATCGTGGCCGGAGACGAACGGACACAATCGCGGTTTGTGGCGCAACGGATACTCGAATTGCGAGAAACGGGGATTCCTCTCAACGAAATGGCCGTGCTCTTCCGGTCCGGATTTCACTCATTTGATCTGGAAATAGAACTGAACCGGGCCAACGTTCCGTTTATTAAGGTGGGGGGATTCAAATTTATGGAGACCGCCCACATTAAAGATGTGTTGGCCCACATGAAAATCCTTGCCAACCCGAAGGATGCGTTGAGTTGGCACCGCGTCTTAACCTTGCTTCAAAACGTCGGGCCCAAGGCGGCACAAGACATATCCCGTCAGGTCATAACAGCTGAGAAAGGATTGGCGGCACTCTCTGATGTCACCCCGAAACCGGCATATGCCAAAGCGTTTGAACGCCTTAAGGAGACCCTGATCGCGCTTTCTCAAAACCCCTTCCGTTCGGTGAGCGACATCGGAGAAAAATTAATCGATTATTACCGGCCCTTACTGGAACGCCGTTTCGATAACCATCCCAAGCGCTATAAAGATCTCGTTCAGCTGATCGCCATTATGGAACGCTACGAAGACTTGGACAAATTCCTGTCCGATATGGCCCTGGAACCTCCCAACGCCAGTGTCGACTCCGTCATGGCCACCGACTATGAGGACGAACAACTCGTTCTTTCCACAATCCACTCCGCCAAGGGACTGGAGTGGGACACCGTGTTCGTCATCTGGGCACTTGAGGGTCGGTTCCCGGCCATCTACGCGGCACGAAGCGAAGAAGAAATGGAAGAAGAACTCCGCCTCATGTACGTGGCGGCCTCCCGAGCCAGAGAGCACTTGTACTTTGCCTATCCCGTCAACATTTATGATCGGGGGACCGCAATGGTTCTTTCCAGACCGTCACGCTTTATCGACGGCATATCCGAGGACATTCTTGAACCCTGGGCGCTGGGGGGCCAAGAGGAACTCGACTATCTGGACTGGTAGAAAGCGCAGCCGGTCCGACACCCAATGACATGATCCCCATTCGCGATACCATACGTTCTGAAACCTATCCGGTCGTCAACAGTGTGCTTATCGCCGCCAACGTGGTGATCTTTCTGGTCTCCCTTTCACAAGGCAGAGCGGATCATACTCAGTTTGTGTACACCTACGGCCTGGTTCCGGCTCGGTATTCGTTGCCGGAAATGGCGGCTTATTTCTCCTCCTTTCAACAGGCCGTTGCGTTTATTTCCTTCATGTTTCTTCACGGCGGCTTGCTACATTTGCTGGGCAATATGTGGTCCCTTTACATATTCGGTGACAATGTGGAAGACCATTTGGGCCATTTCAGATACCTCGCATTCTATCTGTTATGCGGCATTCTCTCAGGACTTTCCCACCTTGTATTAAACTGGCACTCACAGGTTCCCACCATCGGCGCCAGCGGTGCTATTGCCGGGGTCATGGGTGCCTACGCCGTCCTGTATCCCAAAGCGAAGGTACTGACCCTGGTACCCATTTTCTTTTTTCTCCATTTTGTGGAACTGCCCGCCTTTGTCTTTCTAGGCATTTGGTTCCTCTTTCAGTTTCTGAGCGCAACGGGAGCGTCAGCTCAGTCGGCAGGCATCGCCTGGTGGGCCCACATCGGCGGCTTTATTTTTGGTATCGGGCTATTAAAAGTCATCGAACTTCTGCCGCAATTCGGGGCCGATCGAAAGTTTCGGGACCTTACCCATAAACATTCCACACCCCGGCTTCAGGTCATCCGCCCGGCTCGGACAGGCAGTGATTCGAACAGTTACGGCGTTATCGATATCAGTCAACGAGAAGCCTTAACCGGAGCCCATAAACTGGTCAACATCACCCAGGGAATGAAACGGCGAACGTTCATGGTCAATATTCCGGCCGGGGTTTCGGAAGGCAGTAAGCTTCGCCTCCGCGGGATGGGAAATCAAACACCGGAAGGTTTCCGAGGAGATCTTTTCTTAAGAGTACGGATCAAGGACTAGGGCCGAACGGCGGGCCGAACCGGCAAGATGGACCCCGGAGCCGTCCATCCCCGCTTGTCTTTGGATATCTCCACCAAGGACCACCCGCCTTCCGATCTTTCCAAGTTGACGATGGTCCCCTCATGCAGCTTAAATAGGACCGTGTCCGTTAAATCCGGGCCTGACAAGACGTTGATTTCCTCTTCTACCACCACTGCACGGTCGTCGCGTTCCACCTGAACCCATTTGACTCCAAAGGAAATCCCGGCTAACAACCAAAACGCGACTGAAAACAAAAGGCCATAGTAGAGCAACTCTGAACGACTAAACCGTCTCGCTATAAGGATTGCCCAGAACAGACAATTAATTGCCGCAAAGGTCCAAAACAGCTCTTTCAGATTTACCGAGTCAATCCAGAAAAACGCCGCCTGAAGAAGGCCGCGGTCACCGACGACGGCATCGATGACCTGCTCTTTGGCATGCCGGAGGTTAAATCGCAAGTCCGCATCCCGTGGAATGGACCATTTGGCCCGCTCATAATTCAATATCGCTTCGCCCAATTCGTCCAGCCGGTAATAGGCGTTTCCCAGGTTGAAAAAAATCTGACCGCTTCCGTGGCCCCCTTCGATCAACCGGTGATACCCTTCCGCGGCCTCCCGGAAATTCCCCGCCCGGTAGGCTTGATTGGCCTGAAAAAAGACTTCCCCCCATTTTTCCGTTTGCGCCGTCGCCGGGTGTCCTCCGGAAAAAACCAATACCATGACCACCATTGTCCCCAGGGTCCGGCGTATAGCAACCCCCAAGCCTCCACCCCGGCCGTGACTCCCCTTTCGCAGGCGGACCCACAACTTAAACAAACCTGTAATCACCGACTTTTTCTTTCTCTTATCCATTAAATAACGGACACTCCTACTTGAGGTCCCGTTCAATCTCCCTGACCAGATGACAGGCCTCTAGACCTTCCCGCGGCCCCCACGCTACCCGGCTTCCGCCATATACGGCATCTTCGAGTTTTTGTAACAATGCTTCCGCGGCCGCCACCCGATCCGTCCGGACCCTTTTGGAACTCAGTATCTCCCTTGCCTCCTTCGGAGTGACAGACCCCAACGACAAACCAAATCGGTCATTGAGATACACTCGAAAGGCCTCATAACATGCCTCCGCGGAACAGCCGCTTCGACCACCACAAGTTCGCTCAAAGGCCCTGGCCGCCCGCTTCGATTTAGAGATCCGGACAGCCGTGTCTGATCGAAGTCTGACCTTCGAGGCTGTAAAAACGGCGGTGTATACGATCGGTGGAACAATTAAAAGGATCCATGAGCTTAAGGGCAGCCCCCCCCAAGGCTCCCGATCATCCAACGCTTCCATCGAGGTATGGATGGGTAGAATGTCACGACCGAGGGTCTTGATTTCTTCTTTGTCAGGCCCCGCGTCCTTGTCGTCCTTATCGACACCCAGGACAGGTTCTTCGGTTTCATCAGGAGCCGCTGATACCGATAGGCTCAACGGCAACGTTTTCAGGACCTCATACGTCTCCCTGTTTGGATCGAAGAAACTCAGGGACAAGGACGGGACTTCAAACGTTCCTTCCCGCTCAGGGACAAGCGCCCACTTCATGGTTTTGGATCCCGCCAACCCCCGGCCCCGCACATCCGTTTCAAGAACCGGTTGGTCTGCGTAGACCTTCACCCCCGCGATCTCGGGCACCGACAAATCGGGAATTCGATTGATGTTGCCTTCCCCGGTAACCACCAGAGTGAACGTGGCGGATTCTCCTTGGCGCATTTGAGACGGTGTGAGACCCGCACGGATACTAAATTCGCCCACCAGACCGCTGAACCCGGGCGGGCGATCGTCCTCCGGCAGCTTGAGCACCTGTAGGACCAGGGCGTTACCGGTGACGGTTGCCGGTTTACCCGCAGAAAAACTCGAAAAGAAGGGGTCATCAAAAAAACCCCGTCGCCGTCGGTCTCTCGGTTCATACACGGTCAAGCCCATCCGTGCCGGCTCCATTCGATACACCCCCGGTTTGGAGGGAGACAGTGCGTATCGAACTTCGACAACCTGATACGTTTGCCCTTGATGAACCGCTTCATACTCGGATGGGTCCCCCAGCCTTTTAAAGACCAGATCTTTGGTCTCGGGAAGGCTGAGCGAAAGGTCGGACACTTTGATGCGACGGTAAAGGCGCAAGGTATATACCACCTGTTGCTCTACATACACGGTTTGGGGAGTAAGTTCGGCAGTGAGAAAAAGCCTTCCCCCGTCGCCCTGCCTCTCTGGGAGATCCTCCACGGTGAGGGTCACCGCACCGCTGCGAGCGGTTTTTCCCTCTACGGCGATCTCGGCCGGACCAACCGTAAACTCGCCGGTTTGCTTCGGCTTCAGAAAATACGTGTATTCGACACTCGCCTCCACCTGACCGTTTATGATCCGGAGTCGACTCGACGTGCCCCCCTTGGAAACCCGAAAGGCTTCCAACCCTAAGATCCGCGGTTCCTCATTACGCTCTCGCGTACCGGATATCACCACCTCCAGCCGGACCGAATCCGCCAGAGTCACCGTTTGCCGGCCTAAGCGCAAATCCACCGTCAAATCCGCGCCGTTTGCCGTCGACACCCCTGCCCGGCCGCCGACCAGCAACCAAAGCAGAAAGATTATGCCAAAGAAAAATCGCTTCTTTTGAGACCTACCTGTCACCCTTACCAATCCTTACCCGATCGTACCCGGTCCTTGCCTTCGGGGACTTGAAACCGAAGAAATTTCGCCCGATCCTCGCTCACATTGTCCAAGAGGGCCTCCGCCTTTTCCCGGCCCATGGAAAGACCCGCCGCGTGCTTCCGCTCCCCGTCGGGTGCCGCGGTCGCATTACGCATATTCTCGGGTCCTGTGAGCTCACCGGAAAGCGCATCCTGATTGTCCTTGTTTCCCACTCCCGCCTTCGCTGTCATTCCTTTGTTGTCTTTGCCGGGAGCAGCCGGGTCTTTCTCCTTGTCTCCATCCGGTGGTTCGTCAATTTGATTGTCGTCGCCTTGTTTCGACTCTCCGGCGTCAGAAGGCCGTTCCTGCTCCCCGCCCGGATCAGCCCCGGACGAATCAGCCTTGGACGGATCGCCCTTCTCTTTTCCATCACCTCCGTCTTGACCCGAGTCACCGCCTCGGGCTTGGTCTCCGTCTTTCTTTTCCTGTTTCTGCTCCGCAAGTCGCCTCAGGGCGAGTTCAAGATTATGCCTTGCATCCATACCGGTAGCATCATTTTGCAGGGCCTGCTTGTAATACATGGCAGCCGACTCAAACCGGCCTTGTTGAAACGCCGCGTTTCCCATATTGTAAAGGACCTTTGATTTCAGTTGCGCTTTTTGTTCCGCCGACTGACCTGCTGTCTGGTCCGCGATCGCATCGGCTCTCCTCAAGACACTGGAAAAGGCCGCCATGGCCGCTCCGTACTCCCCGGCCTGATAGGCCGCACACCCGCGATTGTAACGGTATCGCAAATCCTTGGGGTGCTCCATGTCAAGCTCGTTATAGCGCTCCATGGCATCCTGAAACCGCCCCTGTTTATAAAGCGTGTCCGCCCTTTCCACGGCCCCGACCCTCCCGGGGGCCATCAGACACCCGACGGAAACGACCATCACGACGAACCGGGCAAACGTCCTATCCCCTCCAGACACCCTCGGCTTCATATCTCCAATCCTTTCTTAGGGTCATCACACCTGTTGCACAATCCGTGTCTCAACGCCGTCAATTACCAATGCGGAGCTTCCTGTCGACAATCAGGGCCTCCAAGAGCAAGAGAAAAAAAGCGGCCAACCCGAATATGTAGAAACGCGCCTCATAGACCCGGATCTTTCCGCTTTTGACTTCCTTTAATTCCGCCTTCGACCGGATGCCGTCGAAGTAGAGGATATCCAGATCCAAATCTCCGGTGACTGCTCGGACATAATTTCCGCCGCTTACCGACGCCATCTTCCGTAGTCCCTGTTCGTCAAGCTTGGACAAGACGACTTCGCCCCCTTCGTCTTTTTGAAAGCCCCCTTGCCCGTCGGGAGCCGGTATCGGCCCCCCGGCGGTTTCACCGATACCGAAGACAAATATCTTGATCCCCCGCTCCGCAGCCGCGCGGGCGGCCTCGAGTCCCCGACCTTCATTGTCTTCTCCATCGGTAATCAACACAACCACTTTGTCCGTTTCCGACTCGGTATGAAACGCCGACACGGTCACCTCGATAGCCGCACCCAAATCGGTTCCCGCCACCGGTATCAGATCCGGCCGGAGCGCATTGAGAAACATCTCCACGGCCTTATAGTCCAAGGTCAAGGGACATTCGACAAAGGCGGCTCCCGAAAAGGCCACCAGTCCCACGCGGTCTCCCCGGACCACTCGGAGAAAGTCGACAATCTCCCGCCTGGCCCGTTCCAGCCGATTCGGCGCCACATCTTCAACCATCATACTTTGAGATACATCCACCACCAGCATGATATCGACGCCCTTCTGAGAGACCTCTTGATAATGACTTCCCCACTGCGGACCGGCCAAGCCGAAAATCATCACCCCCGCCGACATCAATAGCAAGACGCCTTTTAAAAAACGCCTTTGTCCCTGCAATTCACCGGTCAGTCGCGGCCAGAGTTCGCGCCCGGCAAAGCGGGCCATGGCCCTTCTACGCCCTCGACTGGAAACGATCAAAACCAGCCCGATCACGGGCAATACCCAGAGAAAATGGAGTATCCAGACATGGGCCAGTTTCATGGAACCGTCCTCCACCACAATTCCTTCAGGGCAATTTCGAGTAAGAGCAAACAAACCGCCGGGATCATGAAGTACCGGTAAAGCTCCTTAAAATGAAAAAACTCCTTTACCTCGGCCTCGGTTTTTTCCTGACGATCGATTTCCTCATATATTTGCGAAAGCGTCTCACTGTCTGCTGCTCTGAAATATCGCCCGTTGCCGATATCGGCGACCCTTATCAAGGTCTCTTCATCCAGGTCCACTTCCTGGTGAACCAGACGCGTACCGAAAAACGTCTCCACGCGGAAGGGGGCCGGACCCCTTCCACCCACCCCGATCGTGTAGGTCTTAACTCCCAGAGCGCTCACCGCTTCCGCGGCCTGTTGTGGCCCGATATCGCCCCTGTTGTTTCGACCGTCGGTAAGCAGAATCAGAATGCGGGACTTGGCCTCCAGGTCCTTCAGCCGCTTGCCGCCGACGGCGATCGCCGAACCGATCGCCGTGCGATCTCCAGCCATGCCGATTTGCATGTCCTCAACCAGCCTCAGTAACAGACCTTTGTCCAAGGTTAAGGGCGACTGCGTGAAGGCCTCGTCTCCGAAGACCACCAGACCGATGCGGTCGGTTATCCGCTTTTTAATAAAATCCGTTACCACTTTTTTTACCGCTGTAAGCCGTGTCACAGGCTCACCATCCAGTTTGAAGTCCAGAGCCCGCATGGAGCCGGAGGTATCAATACAGAGCATGATATCCACACCCGGCGATCGAATTTCTCGTGAGACATTAAACAACTGCGGCCGAGCCGCCGCAAAGACCAGCAACACCAGGCACAGGGTCCTTAAAAACAACGGCACCTTATCCATCCACGATTCATAGGTCGGAGAAATTTTCGCCAGCGCGGAGGTCATTGAATAGACAATGCTCGGCGACTCTCTCTTGAGGGAAAAGATCAACCATCCCGCCACAGGAATCAATAGGACGAAAACAACCGGATAGGCAAAGCCGAAATTCATTCTTGCCCTCCCGTTCCGGCCGTTTCATGTTTTTGTCCTTTTCCCGCAGGAGATAGTTGGGTATCCACCTCCCGGGGAGCCGTTGCCCCGACATAGGTATAGGCCGCCTGAAGGTGCATTGCCTTTTCTTCATCCGTCGGTGCGGCGTTTGCAAATTTGACGAAGTCCGTCTGACGAAGTAGCGCGACGAGTTGACGGTCTTCCGGAAACGTCACCCGAAGGGCGATCTCTTCGGTCGTCAACTCTGCGGCGGGAAATTTCCTGATGGTACCCAAGTACTGACGCAATATTTCCGATAACTGAAAATAGTACGCCTTCACCTGTCCCTTTTCGAAGATCCCCGCCGAATCCAACCGATCCAATGCTTTTCGCGTCCGAACGTGCGGAGGATCCAGAAGCTCGGCATTCACCCGGTGAATCCGCCGCTTGCGATACCACCACAAAAAGACCAGACCACCGATCGCCAAGACAACCAACGCACCGATCGCCCAAGGAAGATAAACCAGCCATGCCGAACGCGTTGGCATGATTCCCTGGATCGGCTTGAGTCGGGCCGACTCGGGCGTATCACCCAAAACCGACAGCACGTCCAGGGATACCGGCTCATAGGTGACAATCCGCTCTTCGCCATTCTCGGTCAAAAAGGGAAGCCCCAGGGACCCGGTACCCCATTTTTTAAGCCGATCTACCAGCAGTTTGATGCGGATTCGCCCGGGTTCTTTCTTCTTTTCCAGGACCGTCAATGTTTCAAGACCGCTGATGGTGACGTTTTCCGGAAGATACCCCCCCTCCGGAAGACGATATGTCAGGGTCAGTACGACGGTGTCACCCAGTTCAGCTACGTCCGCGTTCAGTGATGCCGAGAGCGCGGGACCATGATTGTCCGCACCGGCCGCCCCTTTCCAGAGCAGAAAAGAAACAAGACACAGTATGATCACCAAAACCGGTCGGTAGCCCCTCAACGCAGAATGTCCTCCCCCGCACATACGGGATGTTCCGTTTTGAATCCCCATCTTAGGGCTCGCGCAAAAATAACTTCACATTTTGCCATCTCGGCTTCGGCCCGTCTTTGTCCGATACCTCACTCGCAAAACCTCGACATAGCCTGCTATGCCT
>CAYTTQ010000080.1:0-10606 GCA_964440795.1 uncultured Desulfobacterales bacterium
CATGGAAATTTATGAATTAGTGATCGAGATGAAACTATTGGAGCGAAGGTTAACCCTTTACGAAGAAAAGTATGGGATCTTGAGTGAGGATTTCCATGCTGCTCTGATGGAGGGAAAGCTTTCCCGTTATGATGAATACGATGAGTCGCGGGCTGACTTTAGCAGGTGGAAAGGAATATATGAAACGTGGCTCCGTAGAAAGCGATCATACAGTGAGAAAATTGAAAAGTTTGAGTTGGTGAACGCACTGCGAGTTCAGCCGGCATACTAAAATAGATGGAAAACCCTCTGAAGTCGCTAAAGGATTATAGCCAATTTATTACGACAATACTCGACAAGCCTTATATTAAACGCTCCACCGTGGTTGTTTGGTTTGACAGCTCTTTTAGCGGCACTGCAGAGGGTGAGATTCTTTTTTCAGAGGATTTTCGGCTCAGAATGCGGGAGGAGCTGGATTTTGAGGACGGCCTCATTACTTCCTATGGCTATGAGGTCTATAAAGGTGAAGAGAGAATTTTCTGGTATGATGATTTTCCCCATCCTCATGACAAAACTTTGGCTAATAGCTACCCTCATCACAAACATATTCCACCCGATATCAAACGGAACCGTATTCCGGCACCATTATTGAGTTTTTACCGTCCGAATCTGCCTCTTATCATCAAAGAAGTCGAAGGCCTTATTATTCCGTCTTCCGGGGTCGGACCAACATAACATGCTCAAATATCATCAAATACGTCCAGTAAAAAGCTGTTTTCACCCCTTGGAGCCTCATTTTTGTCCTTAAAATCAGGGCTGTAAATTGCAACCGGTTGCTGTGTTTCAGTCCTATGTTTCAAATTCCTCTTTATTCAGGAATGAACAGTTGAGCTGTTCTCAGGTCTCAGTCCAGTCTTCGAGTATGAGCCGGCGTTCCCATAGTGTCTGCCAGGGAGACAGTTAAGCGCCTGGATAGAGGTGGAATGTTGGCCAGAGGTCGGTAGTCAGAGGTCAGAGACCAGGGGGCAGGGGTCAGAAGACGGAGGATGGACGACAGAGGACAGTAGTCAGAAGACAGAGGTCAGAAGGCAGAAGGCGGAGATGGTGGAAGTCAGTAAAGAAAACCGAAGAGCCGTGATGGGGCCCGTCAACCTATTGACATGAGTGGTATAACTGTTATATTATTTTTCTGAACATATGCGTTTCAAATTTGACAACCGAAAGAGCCAAAAGCTGAAATCAGACCCTCGTCGCCAGGTCGATTTGGTTGAAGTCCAGGGAATTTGGTTCCATCCTCATTATATTGACTCTCGTTGCGATGATCCAGAGCAGTTTCGTGCAATTGGATGGGTGAAAGCTCTATTCAGTCATATATGAAATCAGGGAGGACGATGAGGGAGAATATTATCATCTTGTGACGCTCTGGAAGTCCACAAAGCAAGAGGAAAAGCTATATGAAGAATGCAGCTAAGAAGGCCAGACTGTCTGCCGATGAGATTGCGGAAAAGGCAATGAACGGGGAGGATATATCTCGGTTTTTTACAAACAAAGGCGAGATGAAACCAGCGGTTCAGCGGGTGAACGTCGATCTTACCCTGGATATGCTGAAGGAACTCGATACGATTGCAAGACAATTAAATATCAGCCGCCAAGCTGTTATAAAGACATACCTGCGTCAATCCCTGGACCAACACTATTTGGCTCGTCGGGGAGCAGCCTCATCCGGGCTTGGGGCACGTTCAAAATTATGAGCTGGGGAACGTGCCAGTTTATAAGAATCTCGCGCAGAGGCGCAAAGGCGCAGAGATAGGAGATGAAAGCCCAAAGCTGAAAGGTGAAAGAGGCTCCGCAGATCGGCGCAGATTATTTTGGGGGTAGAAAACGAGAAAAAATTCAATTGGGCGGGGAGGAAGGGCGCGTATTGAAGCATAAGAGGCGAGATACCATTTAAAAGGCTACTTTGACACACAACGACAAATATGCATGTGCATTTGATTTGACCCTTTCAGAGTGGGAGCGTTATAGCACGAGAAGGGGGCATTCCAATACGGACTCGGTTCATACTTTTCAGACAGGAAATGAGGGGTTGGAATGAAGCAGGGTTTGGGTCTGCCGGTAGATCTGGCTTTCGGAGGAGGTGAAGAAGGATGAAACTTGCGGAATTGCTCAATGAGAGAAAAACAGTAAAAGAAGAAATCAAGATGGTGAAGCAGCGACTCTATTCCTCGGCAAAATTACAGGAGGGTGATTCGGTGCCGGTTGAACCCCCAGATGAGCTCAAGCAAACATTGATTGCACTTTATGAACGGCTCAATGAATTGATCGTATTGATCAATAGAACCAATGTGAATACCATGGAAAGCGGAAAGAGCCTCATGGAGTGGATCGCCGAACGGGACAAGAATCGGGGTATCGCCGATGTTCTGCATCAATTGGCTGAAAACGCAACGCCAAAGCCTGAGAGATTTTCGAGAAATGAGATTCGGTTTATACCGGCGGTAGATGTCAAAGAGGTTCGTAAAACGGCCGATGGTTACGCTAAGAAAGCACGGGAGGTTGATAACCGGATACAAGCGGCAAACTGGAACATTGACGTCTGAAATGGGAAGCAGTTGGTAGCTTGGGAACGTGCCGGGGATGCACCCTGTCAGTCGACGACTGTCAAGGATCCAACTGATAATTGGAATATCGAGGTTCAAATCCTCTCTTACTGTAACGACTCATTGTTACAAGAGTAGGTGAGAAACCATATCAAGGTTACTGTAACAACCAGCATCCATGTTAACGTACACCCAAGTGAGGGCGGGAACGGGGACAGCGCCAGGACAGTCGCGTTGAGTACGGGAAGAAGATTGATGAAAGCGCGTGGAATGGGAGACGTCGCTACTTTGTTAACTTATTTTGGGTTCTCGCACCCAGTACGATCTTCCGGACCTACGGGGTAAACAAAGGCGCAAAGACGCAAAGGGATCCGCAGATTACGCCCCAGAGAAATAGGCTACGCATTTCACAGGGTAAACATTTCACAGGGCAAGCAGATTGACGCAGATTGAGGTATGAAGAATGATCTGATAAGCTGATCCGCAGATTACGATCCGCAGATTACGCAGATTGACGCAGATTAGGGAAGATGGGAAAGAATCTGTGAAATCTGTGGATAGCTGAGTGTGAATTGGGATGGGATTAATGGGATTGCGGGGATTGCCGGGGTTGTGGCATTCGGGCTGCTCGCCTTGTTCTGCATGAAGTCCGGAGTAGGGGAAGCTTTGCTTGCCCTCTCGATTTGTATGGGTCTTGCCTGTGTGGGGTTTCTGCCTTTTAACATGCCGCGCGCACATGTTTTCATGGGGGATGTCGGAAGCATTCTCTTGGGGTTTGTGTTTGCCGCAATGGTGGTGGGATTGGCGCGTAGTATAAATGATTTTGTTGTGCTTTGTTCGTTTTTGTTCCCCTTTTATGCAGATGAGCTGCATACGGAATATGTGAGACTGAAGGACGGGGAAAACCTCCTTACGCCTCATAGAAGGCATATATATCAGTTGCTGGCCAATGAAATGGAAATTGCCCATTGGAAGGTGGCGCTGTGGTATGGGGTGTTGCAGGCGCTGGTTGGGATTGGGGCGTTGCTGCTTCACCGGTATGGCGTAGTGCCGGTAACGGTTTTCTTGGCGGGATGTTTGGCAGCGTTTTGCGGTTTTGGCTACTGGGTCCGATCGCGTGTGAAAGGGGAGGAAGCAACTTGAGGTTAGGCCGGTATTGTCTTGAGATTGGATGAAATGTATCTTTTAAAGAAGATCATTGCCCCTTTTTTTATGCCGGTTTCTGGATTGCTTTTTCTGGCGCTGGCGGGCCTTTTTTGTCTGTGGTTTACGCGTAAACAGAAAACAGGTAAGGTTTTTGGTTACCATCGCTACTTTGCTGCTCGGGCTTTTGAGCTATAATGCGGTAAGTTATAGGTTGGTGGCACCGCTGGAGGGCCGATATCCGCCGCTGATCAATTTGGATAGCGTTCGTGGGGTGAAGTGGATCGTGGTGTTGGGGGGCGGGGCTTTTGTTGATTTGGAGCTGCCGGCGTCCACCTATCTGTCGGAATCCTCTTTGTTTCGGCTTTTGGAGGGCGTTTTCATTCACAACAGGCTTTCCGGCAGTAAGCTCATTTTGTCCGGGCGGAGTGGTTTTTCCGGGGGTATGGTGTGGGTTTCCAAGAAGTCGGGGGGTCGGTAGTCAGTGGTCAGTGGTCAGTAGTCAGAGGGGCAAGGGAAGAAGGCCGAAAGCAGAGGTCAGCCTCCGGCCCATAGGGGCCTACGCCCCGGTGGGAGGGCCTAAGGCGGAAGGTCAAAGTTCGTTTCTGCATATAATGAAAGTTTTCTTGACGATTGAAAGAATTGTGCCATATTGTAATTAGCTATATAAGTTGCCTGAAAATAAAAAAAATAACCATAGAGGTTCATTATGTTAAGAAATTTTACACTGGAATACTGGATAGACGACAACTGGTATGTGGGCCGGTTGCGGGAGGTTCCGGGTGTATTCAGTCAGGGGGAATCCATTGAAGAGCTAAAAGAAAATATCCGGGATGCTTACCGCATGGTTATGGCGGAAGTGGAAATCCCGCCGCATCCTGAATCCAATACCATGGAAATCGAGGTCGCTGTTTGAAGAGAAACAAGCTGATAAAGAAGCTTGTCAAGGCAGGATGCCACATGAAAAGGCACGGCGGCAAGCATGATATTTATGTTAATCCCCGCAATGGTCGTCAAAGCCCGGTTCCCAGGCATAGTGAGATAAAAGAATCGTTGGCAAATCTTATTTTTAAACAGCTCGACATTGACCTTTCCTAAAGGGGAAAGGGGAAAGGGCCGAGGGCCGGGGACCAAGGAGCAAGGGAAGAGATCTGAAGGCAGAAGGCGGAAGGCGGAGCGGCGAGGGAAATGAATTCGGAAGAGAACAGGAAAAAGTTGACTCTGCATGGAGTTGGATGTAATTTTTTGACATACCGAAAACGAGTTTATTAAACGGTGTTGATCAATGAACCAATTCGTGCCGCGGCGAAGAAAGTTTAATCCTAAAAGACGCCTGCATAAGGGGTTGGGCAAGGAAAGAGCAGAATGGCTTGCCAATGCAGTTTGTTACAGGGGAAGTCCCCTTCACAAAAGAGTTCCAGGAGATTTCGGATTAACCCCTCCTTCCTCGCCCCGGCCAGGCAAAAGCTTGTGTGATGGAGTCGAGATTTTTCAAATAAAGGTGGCCCAAAAGTATTTGTGCGAAGGGGTTGAATTGGGGTTGGTCAGCAATGATGCTGACCAAAGTTTCCCCCGCTATATTTGGGCAGTTGCAGAAAACGAGAGTGTCCTTGAGGCCCGGTGCGATGATTATGACAATGGAACGTATCACGGGTATCCGTTGGAACAGAACGACCCCATGACAGATATTGTTATAAAAAGATGGCGGGAAGTGCGATGAGCAGAGCGCTTGAGTTTCAATGGGAAGAATGGCTGCCACCGTTTGATGCTGACTCGGCGGAAGGGTTGACGTTTGCCGACATGAAAATCCTTGTGAAGGGCAGATTTGCAACAGAACTGGAGGATTTTTACGCCCAGACCCTTCGCAGGGGTATGTATGTCTCGGCATATCCGGTTGCACTGTTTCTTGCCACCAACTGGTGGCGTTTGAGATGGGAGCCGGCCTTTTTACAGGATGATCCCGAGTGGCGAATGCGCCATAATCTGCTTGCTATCGGGGACGGCTATGCTTGGCCGGATATTACATTTGCCAGTGATGGCGAATTTGTCATGATGACTGCAAGGAGTACGGGGTATTCCGATACAGCGCCTGTGCGATATATTGCCGATTTTTCAAAATGGGTGACCGTTGAAGTTTTTGAAAGTACGGTTGCCGAATGCATTGAAAAAGTTCTGGCCCGTCTGGAGGCCGTGGGCAGGAATGAAACAGAACTTGAGCAGGTTTGGCGCGACGTGCAAAGGGAAAAAGCAGATGCCGGGACAGCTCTTTGGCGCCGTATTGAGGCATTGGCGGGCTATGACCCGGATGAAGCCCCTGAAACATTTGTACGGGATCTGCTGGCCGTAAGCGAAAGCGCCGGGCTGGAGGCTATACAGGAATTGGCTGCGGCGTCGCGGCAGCGGGCGATGGAGGATTTAAAAACGTTGCAGGATGCTGTGCAAAGCCGGGGCGTGGACTTTCAAATTGTCGATTTTGAGCGTATTGCTGACGACTCCCGGTCGGCAGTGACGAACATTTCTCTTCCGCCCTGGCGACGGGCTTATGATGCTGCACGGGCCGCACGCCGGACCTGGAGTTTAAACGGCCAGCCGGTTACAAACAGCAACTTGGGGGAAGTGATCGGAATCCAAAAGGACGTTCTGGAAAATGCCGAGGGGCGCGGCAGTGCGCTGGAAGCGCCCTATAGTGCAAGCAGTTCGGAAGGGGGGCAGGAGAAGAGTCGCTTGATTTTAAACCGCAAACTCACCACGAGCAGACGATTTGCAACCTGCCGGCTCATCGGAGACCGCCTTTTCAGCAGCGGGATAGGCGGTATTTCTGCAGCCACAGATGCAGGTACGAGCCGGCAAAAGTTTCAGCGGGCGTTTGCCCAGGAGTTTCTATGCCCGATTGATGCACTCAAAAGTTTTCTGGATAAAGAAATACCCAGTGATGACGATATAGAGGATGCGGCATACCACTTCCAGGTGTCTCCAAGGCTTGTGCATGCGACCCTTGTCAATCATCACGTGCTTCCCAGGGAAACAATGGAAGAACTTTTTTGAGTCCTGGCCTTGTTATCAGACAGATGAAATAGCTGCCGTGACCCGTGTGCTTGAATCCGGCCGGGTCAATTACTGGACCGGGGATATATAGGGGAAAGGGCCGAGGGTAAAGGAGCATCGGAAGCAAAATTCGATAAGCAGCCCGACGCAAGGCAGTGGGAGGACAAGGCTGTTGTGTCACCCAGGCGAATAAGCATCCGCAAAATCAGAATCAAGGAGACTTCACGTATTCAGCCAGTCTTGTGACTTGGAGCAGGATACGATTGAAATGGTTGTCATATCTCCTGTTTATGTAAATTGTAAAAGGCATTGACATTTGGCATGGGGCGGGATAGTCGTTGAGCATGATTCCTCGGGATGTTGAAAAAATAATTTATCAACAATTGCAGGGGTTTCCAATCGGCGACAAACTGATGCCCATCGAAATCAAATCCGGCAAGACGATCAATCGCGACTTTTTTACCGGGCTTGAACGTTGGACCGCTTTAGCTGGTAAGGAGGCTTTCGCGCCATCGCTTGTTTACGGTGGAACCGAAAGCTCGTCTCGAAAAGGCGTCGGGATTTTTGGCTGGCCTGCGGCAGGGGGAGTCCTGGATCAAAATCGCCTGGGGGCATCTTTGGAATGAATTCATAGCGTAAAAGTAACTGCTGTTGAACGCTGATGAACCGGACGTGCGCGCACTTCTGGAAAACCCACCTTCCACAAGACTTAGGACCATTATAGGAGACCACAGGATATTCTGTGTGGACGAGGCCCAGCGCGTTTCGAACATCGGGATAACGCTGAAGCTGATAACGGATCAAATGCCGGAAACCCAGGCCATAGCGACCGGATCTTCCGCGCTGGGACTCAATGCCACCATAGCCGAGCCGCTCACCGGCCGAAAATTTGAATTCAAACCGTTCAGTTTGTCTTAACCGGAGGGAAACCTTAAGTAGCCGTTTTTTATAAATAATTATCGAATCTTTTTAACACCCTTTTAGAGCGTTGGGATCGTTAATATCGGGTTATTTGTATCCGAAAATGTTTTGACAATGTTGTAAATATAAAATATGAATTTATATTATGCCTGCAATGATTCCCCGATTTTTGAATGGCTTTGTTGAAAAAGGACTACAGCAGGTTCCTGCCGTGGCAATTTTGGGGCCTCGTCAGTGCGGGAAGACAACCCTGGCGCGTCAACTGGTTAAGCCGGTTGAGAATGTTCTATACCTTGACCTGGAAAGGCCTTCCGATCTGGCGCGGCTTTCCGACCCCGAGGCATTGTTTGCGGCCAACCCCGATGCACTCATTTGCATAGACGAGATTCAAAGATTACCGGAGCTTTTCCCGGTCATGCGGGTGGCCATAGACCTGGATCGGCACCCCGGCCGATTTTTGATTCTGGGATCGGCCTCCAGAGACTTGATCCGGCAGAGTTCTGAGACATTGGCCGGCCGGATCCGCTATCTTGAGTTGACACCTTTTCTTTCAGGCGAGGTGGTAAAGGAAACGGAACTGAGTTCGTACTGGCTACGCGGAGGCTTTCCATTAAGTTGGCTTGCATCTGACGATGAGGCCAGTTTCGAATGGCGCCTGGATTTCATTCGTGATTTCTTGGAAAGGGATATTCCCATGCTGCAGCCGCGAATACCGCCCGACCGTGTCAGGCGGCTCTGGACCATGCTGGCTCACCTGCATGGTCAGCTGGTAAATATGGCTTCCTTGAGCAGTGCTCTGGGAGTGAGCGGCCCCACTATCCGGAATTATATCGATCTGTTGGAAGGCGCATTTATGGTGAGACGCCTGGCACCTTATGCTGCAAACCTAAAAAAACGACTGGTCAAGTCACCCAAGATGTACTTGCGGGACAGCGGAATATTGCACACGCTGCTGAATATTAACGACCGCAATACCCTGCTGGGACACCCGGTATACGGCGTTTCCTGGGAAGGTTTCTGCCTTGAGAACATCCTTGCCAGATGCCGCCGCACCGTCCAGGCCGGTTTTTTCAGAACGGTAAGAGGAGCCGAAATCGACCTGGTGCTGGAGCAGGGTGATAAAAAAGTTGCGGTTGAGTTCAAAGCCTCGGCAGCGGCGAAACCGCAGCCCGGTTTCTGGACAGCCCTAAAAGACTTGGCGATAGAACGGGCCTGGATCATCGCTCCGCTTAAAGGAGAAGGCTATCCTATTCATGGCGCCAAGGTCGCTTCTCTGAATGAATTCATAGAATCACCGGAGAACAAGGACCTGTTTTGGGAGCGTTAGGATCGTTGAGATCGTTGCTGCATACAGGGTTTTGCTCCTTTGCTTAAGCGGCTGGGGTCGGGCCACGCTAACATGTTGTTATTCATATTAATATGTCCAAAATTTACCCTAAAAACATGGCTATATTGCCATTTTTGAGCCTAAAATGGGCGGTATAGAGAAATTAGAGCATTGGCAAGAGCAAAGCGACATTATATTTCCGGGCAAGTGTGGCACATTACGCATCGCTGTCATAAAAGGGAATTCTTGCTTAAGCTGGTCAGGGATCGTCGGAGGTGGGTACAATGGCTTTTTGAGGCAAGGAAACGTTATGGCCTGGTGATTCTAAACTATACCGTCACATCCAATCACATCCATCTGTTGGTGGTTGATGATAAGGATCGGGATGTAATACCAAATTCAATCAAGCTCGTAGCCGGAAGAACCGGACAGGAGTTCAATATTCGGAAAAACCGAAAAGGTGCCTTTTGGGAGGATCGCTATCATGCCACGGCTATCGAAAATGGTGAACATCTTTTGAGGTGCCTTGTGTACATTGATCTCAATATGGTGCGGGCAGGTGTTGTAAAGCATCCATCGGAGTGGCCTTTTGGCGGATATAACGAAATTCAGGCACCAAAACGAAAAAATGTGTTGATTCGGTATGACCGACTTAGGGAACTCGTCGGGATTGAAACATCCGACCTGATGCAGGGGCCTTTGATCCGGTGGCCATGGCTCAGGCTGCCAAAGAATTGCCCAGAGAATGGCTGGACACCGGCAGGCTGGTTCTGGCAGAAGACATGTACCAGGCCCTGGAAAATGCGGATGCCCTGATCCTGGTGACGGAATGGAAGACTTTCCGACAGCCGGATTTCAAGCACATGGGACAGCTCATGAGACAGAAAATTATTTTTGACGGCAGAAATCAGTATGATCCCGAGGAGGTGGAGGCGTTTGGGTTTGTGTATTTTGGGATTGGCAGGGAGCAGAGGTCGGAAGTCAGCCCGGCGGGACAAGCTGTGTGCCGAGGCCGGGTTTAAGGTATGCGCTTACTATGAGTAAGGATTCAACACTGACAATCTGTGCGGAAATGATAACGGAAGGTTTGAAGGCGGCAAAGCGGCAAGCGTTTTTAAATGCCAAAGGCTACTGCCCAACTATTTCAGTGGCGAATTAAACATGTCAAAACAGCAGGTTTTTGTCACCGGGCACAAGGGCATGGTGGGTTCGGCTATTGTTCGTCAGTTGGAGCGAAAAACCAATATTGAACTTCTTATTGCTGCACGCACCGAACTGAATCTGCCGGACCAGGCAGCGGTACAGACATGATTGCGACAGACCTATGCCTGGTTTTTTACTGACCAGGGCCGTGATTACTGGTGGGTTTTATGCCTGCTCTTCGGCGGTTATTTCTTCCAGGGTTTTTCTGAAGTCTGAGATGTCTTTGCTCTGGAAAGTGTATCTGAGAAGCCGTTTCAGCATAATTTTATTGTTCAGCGCTTATTTCTGCTTGCTTTTTTGTAGTCAATAAACTACACTGTCACAGATGATAGCACTCAAACAAACAGCCACATACCGAAAATGGCAGCGCAAGTTAAAAGATCACCGG
>CAYTTQ010000081.1:0-10581 GCA_964440795.1 uncultured Desulfobacterales bacterium
TCTAACGGCTTCAAACAGTTAGCCCCATTAAAATCTGAGACCGTCCTGAACCTATCACGTTTTCAAAAAGTCGATCAAGTTTGGCTAAGCGCTCGTCTCCAAACAACCGGTAAAAACTTCGTTACCGACAGGAAGCCGCGGTGCGGCTTAAACCGGCTTTTTACGACGCCATCACCTTGGGAGGAAACCATGAGGGTGTACAGCAGTAACTGCAAACTGCCTCTCGTCATTTTTTTCGGGTTCATCGGCTCTTTTCTTTGCTTTTCCAACGTAATTGCCGACATGACAAAGACCGTTACACCGCGAATCAGCCTGGAAGAACAATACGACGACAATATCGACTTGGAGCCGGACAACGAAGAGTCGGACTGGATCACCCTGATCTCACCCGGGATTCTGCTTGAACTGGAAGACCACGACACACGACTGTCTCTCGATTACGAGGCGGGCTTTTCTTATTATCGCGACAACCCCTCCCGGGACAGCACGCGACATATGGCGGAAATAGCCTTGGACCAGGATTTAACGTCCCACACCACATTACACATCAGTGATCGCTTCAGCCGTTCGGAAGACCCGATCGTCGCGGACGAAGGCATCATTGAAGACATCCAAACCACACGCCGCACCTTTTACCGCAACACCGGCGAGGCCAGCCTTTCTTACACTTTTGGAAGTGAAGACGAACTCACACTCGGATACCGCAACCGCTATGTGGACGATCGGTCTTCTGAAGATGATGACAGTGAAGGAAATGAAGCGTTTCTGGGTCTGGACAAGTGGTTCGGTCCCCGCTTTGGTGTTGGGATAACCCCCTTCTACAATACCAATGACTTCGACCAGGATGACGATTTTGATCAGTACGGGGGCGGTATAACGCTCAATTATCGGTGGCGGCCGGACAAACGCCTTTATGTCCGTTACGATTTTTTGGACCACGATTTCGATGACCCGGCGACGGCAACCGAACGAAACGACTATCAGGTACATGGACAAGTGTTGGGAATCGACTTCGCACTGGGACCCCACACGAGCCTGGCCCTGGAAGGTGGATACTACCTGCAGGATTTTGAAAACGGCGACACCAACGACGGTATTTCTTACAGCACCGACTTTGCCACCCGGACCCGTCGGGCCACGCTGACGCTTCGCGGTTCCGGCGGCTATGGTGAGGACTATTACTCGGATGACGATCTCGGCTCGACGGAGTATCAAGAAGTCGGCGGTTCCGCGGAGTATTTACTTCTGGAAGATTTGAGGGTCTTCGCCTCCGGGAGTTACCGCTGGGAGGATTCTTATGGAGCGGACAGTGAAGAAGACCGCGAAGATGATCTCTGGAGGACCTCTGTGGGATTCTCGTTTTCCGCATGGCGATGGTTCACTTTTTCCGTAGAGGGGATTCATACGGAACGGGATTCCGACGATCCGGACCGGGATTTCAAAGACAACCGAGCCATGTTCCGAATTACCGCAGCCTATCCCGTCAGGCTGTAAAACAGGCCGGGTACCCGGCCGACAACACAATTGAGACAGGATTGATCAAGTCCCGGCTGAAAGCCCCGACAAATGCGGAATTGTTTGGGTACATCCGCTTCGCCAACCCTGCGATGGCCCAACCGAGCGTCTTGTCTTGGGAGCTGTTTCCAAATTACCGATTGATAACAATTCGATTTTTGTAATAATCTCTCATAAAGGCATTGTCTTTTTGAACCGATAAAGAAGAAATAGCAAAGGGGATTAGGCTGAAGGCACAGGGTGTAAAGTAGTATCGCTGCGCTCGTTCAAGTCGTTCAAAGCGTTCGATCGCTTCGCTCGTGAGAAACGGTGACAATGAACGGATTTAAGGTTGATGGCGTCGTAAAAAGTCGCCTTTCCGGCCTTTTTGTCCTTTCCCGTGATCAGCGGAGATCAAGACGATTTGAACGTTTCTCACAAGCGTAGCGATCCAACATCTTGAACGCCTTGAACGAGCATAGCGATCAGATACCTTGAACCCTAAACCTTGCACCGTTTTTTAACTTATGATTCCCAAAACCGGCATAACGCCCCAATACATCAAAGCCGCAGCCACACGACGCTTGTGGTACATCGTCCTGCCCTTCTTCGTCATTGCCCTGGGCACCCTCGCCTATTGCATCAAGGCCCCTCGCGTCTTCCGGTCGAGCACCCTCATCCTGGTTCAACCCCAGGAAGTGCCGTCGGAGTATGTCAGATCCACGGTCACAACGGATGCCACGGCCCGGCTTAACACACTCAAAGAACAGGTCATGAGTCGGCCGCGATTGGAATCGATTATTACAGAGTACGATCTATATTCTGCAGTCCGCCGGAAGGCCACCATGTTCGATGCCATTCAGAGTATGCGCAAAAATATCTCCGTCAAAGTCAACGAATCTCGTAGTCGACGGGATACGGCACCGGCATCTTTCGAAATCTCTTATGAAGGCGAAAATCCAAGAAAAGTGAGAGACGTCACGGCCGCCATTTCCAACCTTTTTATCGAAGATGACCTCAGACTTCGGGGACAACAGGCACGGGGGACATCCCAGTTCCTGGAACGTGAACTCGATCGGATGCGGGAAACATTACGGGCAAAAGAAGATCTCCTCCGGGAGTTTAAAGAGCAGAACATGGGACTGCTTCCCGAGCAGATTGAGAATAACTATCGCATCCTGGGACAATTACAACAACACCTCGATTCACTGAATGAAAGCCTTCAGCAAACGGAAGACCGAAAAGTACTCCTTCAGACCCAGTTGAGCCGCCTGGAAAACCTTCAATCGACCGGTCCGGCTCCCACCCGGGACCAAGGCCTTGACGTCGAGCAGGAACTCACCCTGCCGGAGTTGCGACAAAGATTGGAAACCCTCCTCTCCCGCTATAGTGAAAAACACCCGGATGTCATTCGCCTCAAGACAACGATTGCCAAGCGGGAAAGCCGGGAGGCGGCAAGAGAAGATACTGTACCTGCACCGGTTGATCAGCCGGAACGGGAACTCACGGAAGCCCAACAACTTCTCATGGTTCAACGAGAGGACCTACAAACCCAGTTGAAGTTGATTGATAAAGAAATACTGGCCATTCAAAACGATATCAGCAAAACCAAAGCCGAAATCGCCCAGTACCGCCAACGCATCGAGGAAGGCCCAAAGATCGAGCAAAGACTTACAGACCTGAATCGGGATTACGAAGAAGCCAGTGAAAACTACCAGTCCCTCTTGCAAAAAAAGCTTCAGGCGGAGTTGGCGGAAAACCTGGAAAGCACGCAGAAAGGCGAACAGTTCCGGATTCTGGAACCGGCTAACCTGCCCGAAAAGCCCTACAAGCCCAACATCATTAAGGCCTTGGGCATGGGCTTTATGCTGGCTTTGGGATCCGGCCTAGGGTTGGCCTACCTGCGCGAATACATGGATCCCACATTCTGGAACCGAAAGAATCTGGAAGCCACCCTGGAGTTGCCAGTACTGGCCTCGGTCCCGCTGGTACACACGAAGTCGGAACGCCGCTGGATAACGGCCAAACGGATCGCCGCCGCCTGTGTTGTCATCGGCATGTTGTCGGTCCTGGTCTACAGCCTGCTCCTCCTCCGAAAACTCGATCCCGCGGTGTTTCCGATATGAAGGAGAATTGTTCGATCGCTGCGCTCGTTCAAGACGTTCAAGGCGTTCAATCGCTTCGCTCGTGCGGGTCGGAAGTGTTTATGAACTTCCTGGAAGCGAGGCTACATTACCCAGTCGGATCTGGATTCATTAAAAACAGTGGAGCCTCTGTATTTCAAACTCATCAAAATGCGTAAGTCCCTAAGATAACGAGGAGTTCCATTCTGTACATATTGAACAATTTAAACGATTGAGACGCCTTGAACAATTTGAACGTCTCTCGCGAGCGCAGCGATCCCACGTCTCTCACGAGCGAAGCGATCCAACAATTTGAACGTCTCTCACGAGCGCAGCGATCTCACAAGCGAAGCGATTGAACGTTTTGAACGAGCGCAGCGATCTCACGAGCGCAGCGATCTCACGAGCGCAGCGATCTCACAAGCGAAGCGATCACTATGGGCAAATATTCGGAAGCACTAAAGAAAAGTCAAACGCCGAGGGTCGATAAGCCACACCCGGCTCCGGAGGCGGAAACGGAGCAATCTACGCCAACGACCCGGGAGGCGGTCGATGCACTGCGTATGGATCGATCACCGCCACCGGAACCACACGTTCCGAAAGCATCCCCGGCAGCATCTCGAATGGATCCGCGGTTACAACTGTTCATCGAGCCCAATGCCGTCGCCGCCGAGGCGTTCAAGATGCTGCGGGCAAAGATCCTGACCAAAAACGCCGCATCGAGGCCCCGAAGTATCATGATTACCAGCCCGCAGCCCATGGACGGGAAAACCATGGTCTCCGCCAACCTCGCCATCAGCATCGCCAAAGGGATCAATGAATATGTCGTGTTGGTGGACTGCGACCTTCGCCGGCCGTCTCTACACAAACTCCTGGGGTTGGAACCGGCACAGGGCATACGAGAGTATCTGGAAGAAGGCACGTCGGTGGCCGATTATATGGTCAAGACGCCGATCGAAAAGTTGACCCTTCTTCCGTCCGGAAAACCGCCGGAAAATCCATCGGAACTGCTCAGTTCCGAAAAGATGCATCACCTGGTCCGCGAACTAAAAGAGCGCTATGAAGACCGCTACATCATTTTCGATGCCACACCGGCTCAGTTTTCTGCCGAAACCAGCTTCTTGGCCTCCATGGTGGACGCGGTCATTCTGGTGGTCCGGGCGGGCGAGACGGCCAAAGCGCTTCTTTTGGACGCCGTCGAGGTAATCGGAAGGGATAAGATCTTGGGCCTGGTCTTCAACGCAAGTACCGAAACGCTAAAGGAATACGGCTATTATTACAAATACTATAGTAAACCGCGGTAAGTAACGACTCCAGGTTTACCCTTGGCGTTGGGGTTGAGGCCGAGATGGCAAAACCTGAAATTGTTTTTGCGTAAGCCCTAGGGTGGTGCAATCGGCGGATCCGTCCATGAACCACCGTACTAAAAATCGGCCGGACGATTCTTTCAATGCTGTTCCGGCTCTTTTGACTTATGTCAGGTGCGAATGTAACTTGAAGGGGCGGAGCTTGTTTAGAAAAAGCCTCTCGAATCTGAAATAGGAGTGCCAATGATTAACATCGGTATTATCGGTTGCGGTTACTGGGGCCCGAATCTGATTCGGAATTTTAGTCAACTGCCCTCGGCAAATATGTGCCGCGCCTGCGACAAAGATATGGAACAACTGCAACGGATGCAGTCCCTCTATCCGTTGCTCCAGACTACACAGAATGCGGAAGACCTTTTTCAGGACCCCGACCTCCACTGTGTCGGCGTCGCCACACCGGTATTTACCCATTTTAAACTTGCCAAGGCCGCCTTGGAAGCGGGTAAACACGTCTTCGTCGAAAAACCGCTGGCCCATTCCGTGGAGGCCTGCCGCACACTGATCCGAACGGCCGAAGAAAACAAGCGCATTTTAATGGTCGGTCACACCTTTGAATACACGGCCGCGGTCAACAAGATCAAGGAAATCATTGACTCCGGGGAATTGGGGGAACCCCTCTATATCGACAGCGTACGGCTGAACTTGGGCCTCTTTCAGCCGGACATCAATGTCTGCTGGGATTTGGCCCCCCACGACATTTCCATTATCACCTTTCTCTTGGACCAGCTCCCCGAGACGGTGAATTGCCAAGGCAGCAGTCATTATAAGCATGGAATCGAAGACGTCGCCAATATGACGCTGAACTACAGCAACGGCGTCATTGCCTTCCTGCGCACCAGCTGGCTGGACCCCAACAAAATCCGCAAGACCACCATCGTGGGCTCCCAGAAGATGCTGGTCTATAACGATGTCGAGTCTCAGGAAAAGATCAAGATTTACGACAAGGGCGTGGACGCCCCTCCCTACTATGACACCTACGGCGACTTTCATTTCGCCTACCGATACGGCGACATTTACAGCCCCCGAATCGAGGGCTACGAACCCCTGAAACGTCAATGCGAACACTTCCTGGAATGCGTCGAACAAGGCACAGCGCCGCGGTCCGACGGCTACAGCGGCCTACGCGTCGTATCCGTCCTCGAAGCCGCCTCCCAATCCCTGAAACAAAACGGAACCGCCGTCCCCGTTGTGTATGAAAATGGGAGGTAGAGAACGGTACAAGGCACAAGGTGTACGGTGCAAGGCTTGCCCTTCTGCCCGAAGGGCATGAATAAAAAATGATTTAGCCGCAGACTGACGCAGACACCCGCAGAATTTTCCAAACAAGGAAAACGTCGTTAAACTATTCAACTATAATTTGCCCGAAGGGCACGGCACCCTCAGTGCCGACAGGTCGTCGGCACTACCGTCCGCGTGTGTCTGCGTGTGTCTGCGGCTAAAATAGCTTTTTCTTTTTTTTTGGTCTGTGTCTGTCTGTGTGGGTCCGTGGCTAAACCAATCCGTTTTTTTTGCCAACACCTAATACCTGCTTTTTTCACGAGCGCAGCGATCCAACGCCTTGAACAATTCCATCGTATCCCTCAAACAACCTGCAACCGTCGATGACAACGTCCGTTTGGGCTATCCGACGGGCAGAGCGATACAAGACCGCACGCTTTCCATAGGCGCGAACGCCCAAATTAGAAGCGGAACCGTCGTCTACGAAGGGTCGACCATCGGGACCCATTTGACCACCGGCCACAATGTGGTGATCCGAGAGGAAAACATCATTGGCGATCACTTTGCCATCTGGTCCAATTCCGTGGTCGACTATGGATGCAGCATCGGAAATGGTGTCAAAATACATACCAATTGTTATGTCCCCCAGTTCACGACCCTGGAAGATGACGTATTCCTCGCCCCGGGCGTCACGATCGCCAACGACCTGCACCCCGGATGTACGTTCTCGGCCGAGTGTATGCGAGGCCCGACGATAAAGAAGGGAGCGCAGATCGGGGTCAATGTCACCATTTTGCCGTTTATTACCATCGGGGAAAAAGCCGTGATCGGTTCGGGTACCGTCGTTGTCGACGACGTCCCGCCGCATTCCGTCGTCGTCGGCAATCCGGGCCGCATTGTCCGCACCATCGAAGAACTCCAGTGCACCACCGGCCTAACGGATCGGCCATATCCATAACCAGAAAAGACAACACTCAGACAGGATCTACAGGATTTACAGGATTGCGGCGCCCGCCTTCCAGGCGGGCCGGTACTTAGGGCTCGCGCAAAGCGATTTGCTTAGACTTTTTCGTGTGAAAGCCGAAATTTTGTGCCTCATCTTTTTACAGGAAACCAGCTTAGGGTCTCAGTCGCCAATCGGGTCAGACCGACTGCGAACCAAATCAAAGCTTTGATCCTGTCTATCCTGTTAATCCTGTCAGTACTTTTTCTTCGACTTTTTGCACTTTGCACGCGACGATAGGAGCGTTTCATGATCCCATTTCTCGACCTCCCAACACAACATCGTGCCTTGGAAGACGAACTGACGGCGGTCTTCCGCGAGGCATTGAAAAACGCCGCCTTTATCGGCGGTGCTTCGGTAGAAGGCTTTGAAGCGGCATTCGCCGATTTTTGCCGCGCCGGCTACTGCGTCGGCGTAAACAGCGGTACGGACGCCCTCCGGTTTGCTTTAATTGCCGCAGGCATAGGCCCGGGCGACAAAGTCATCACCGTGCCCAACACCTTTATCGCCACCACCGAGGCCATTTCTCAGGCCGGCGCCACTCCGGTCTTTGTCGACATCGATGAAAAGACCTACAACATGGATCCAAACAAGTTGTCTGATTATCTCCAGACCGGTAACAACGCCGAAAAGGTCAAGGCCGTCCTCCCGGTCCATCTCTACGGACAGCCCGCCGACATGGACGCCATATCGGCGGTTGCCTCGGAGTACGGCCTCATGGTCTTTGAAGATGCCTGTCAGGCCCATGGGGCGCAATTTTTCTCAAAACTTGACAACTCCTGGAAAACGGCGGGAACCATGGGGGAAGCGGCGGCATTTAGTTTCTATCCGGGCAAAAATTTGGGGGCCTGCGGCGAAGGCGGTGCCATCACCACAAACGATGAAAAGATGGCAAAAACCTGCCGGATGCTTCGCGACCACGGGCAGGCGAAGAAATACCACCATGACCTTGAGGGGTACAACGGCCGCCTCGATGCCATCCAGGCGGGCATTTTAAGAGTAAAACTCGGCCACTTGGCCGACTGGACGGAAAACCGCCGTCGAAACGCTCAGCTTTACACGCAACGGCTCAACGCGATTGGCGGTCTCATTACCCCCTATGAGCCTGACTGGGTAAAGGCGGTCTATCATCTCTACGTGATCCGAATAGAGGCACGCGATCAACTCCAGGCCTATCTCTCCGACAAAGGCATTGCCACGGCCCTGCACTATCCCGTACCGCTGCATCTTCAAAAGGCCTATGCCGGTATGGGATACAAGCCGGGGTATTTTCCGGTAGCGGAAAAAGTGGCCGAAGAGATCCTCTCCCTTCCTATGTTCCCCGAACTCACGGAAGAACAGATCGACACGGTGTGTAAAGAAATAGAGGGTTTCGTAGCAAGCCGATAAAGAAGACAAAATTAGACAGGATCTACAGGATTGACAGGATTCCTGTTCCTGTTGAGACACATGCAGTGTAATGTTGGATTTCCAAAATTCTATCAGGGATTCCTTGCGATTTCCAAAACCATTAGCCATACCCCCCCCAAGTATTCTTTTGCAGTTTCGTGAAACTGCAAAAACATCCTGTAGATCATTGCCTGTCGTAGCGAAGTGAAGATCCCGTCGTCGGGCGGGATAAATCCTGTCTAATATTTTTTCTTTTTTTTCCATAAGGACAGCAATCAATGTCTAAATTCGACGAAATCAAAACCACCCTGCCCGCCCAACGCAAAACCTGGTTGATTACCGGCGTAGCCGGGTTCATCGGCTCCAACCTCCTGGAGGAGCTCCTCAACCTGGACCAAACCGTTATCGGGCTGGACAATTTCTTTACGGGAAAACAAGACAACCTGGATAACGTGCAAAACCAAGTCAGTGCCAACCATTGGAAGTCTTTTACGTTTATCGATGGCGACATCCGAAACCCCGAAGATTGCCGCGAGGCTTGCCAGGGCGTCGATTGCGTCCTTCATCAGGCGGCACTGGGCAGTGTCCCGCGCTCCATCGATGACCCGGTCACTACCAATCAGTGCAACATCGACGGCTTTGTCAATATGCTCGTGGCAGCAAAAGGCGCCGCCGTAAAACGCTTTGTATATGCCGCCTCTTCTGCGACCTACGGGGACCACCCCAAGCTCCCCAAAGTGGAAGATGAAATCGGCCGCCCCCTGTCTCCCTATGCCCTGACCAAATACGTAAACGAGCTCTATGCCGACGTTTTCGCCCGAACCTATGGCCTTGAATCGATCGGTCTGCGCTATTTCAACGTCTTCGGCAAACGCCAGGACCCCGATGGGGCCTATGCCGCCGTCATACCCAAATGGATCGGTGCCTTTCTGAGCGGAGAACAACCGGTTATCAACGGCGACGGCGAGATCAGCCGGGACTTTTGCTACATCGACAATGTAGTACAGTCCAACCTGTTGGCCGCCCTGTCGGATAACACCGAGGCCGTTAACGAAGTCTACAACATCGCCTACGGCGCCCGCACCAGCCTCAACGAGCTCTTTTTCCTCATCCGGGATGGCCTTGTCCGCCTTGTCCCCTTCCGGCCGGATGTCCGAACCGTCGAGCCGGTCTACGGCCCGCCCCGTGAAGGCGATGTCCGCCACTCCCTGGCCGACATCTCCAAGGCCAAAAACTTACTGGGCTACGAACCCACTTTCGACGTCAAAGAAGGGATGAAAAAGACGGTCGAATGGTTCGCAACAAACAGAGTTTAGGTATTAGGTATTGGGTATTAGGTATTAGGAAAACCACAAACCAAAATGATTTAGCCGCAGACCCACACAGACAAACACAGACAGTGATAAACCGCCCCCCCAAAAATCAGTACACACTGTGAACGAAGCGTTACCATCAACTATTAAAGAGTTGGCCCAAAGAGATCGCATCGCTTTCAAAAAGCACAGCGCCTTGAGAATGTATGAAAGAAATATTCGGGCTCATCAAGTAACACAGATATTGATCAATGGAGACATTATTGAGGAATATAGAAAGGATAGACCTTATTTAAGTTGTTTGGTAGGCGGTTATGTTGAGAATCAAAAACCGCTGCATGTTGTTGTCGCAGTTGACAAGGAAGGTGAAATGTTGTGGATTATAACAGCGTATACTCCAGACAAGGCAGAATGGGAAGAAGGTTTCAAAAGGAGAAAGAAAAAATGAAGTGCCCGTTGTGCAAAGGTCAAATGGTTCAGTCAGTAACCAATCTGCCGTATGAAATCGGTAGCAACAAACTGATCGTAGTCAGCGAAGTACCCGCACTCGTATGCAAACAATGTGGTGAGTATTTCGTTGAAATTGAACATCTTCGCAAAGCAGAGAAAATGATAGATAAGGCAAAAGACAACGGAGTCACATTAGGTATTGTCAATTATCAAAAGGCAGCGTG
>CAYTTQ010000082.1:0-10526 GCA_964440795.1 uncultured Desulfobacterales bacterium
CCGAGCGGATGGTCAGTTGCATCACCGGCAACTGCGACGGGTCGGCCTTGAAGACATACGGCGGCTCGATGTCGTCGGGCAGGTCCTGCTCGGCGCGGGTCAGGGCGGCCAGCACGTCCTGAAACGCCACGTCCACGTCGGCCCCGTATTCGAAGTTCACGTTGAGCGCATAGACGCCTTCGCGGCAGGTCGATTCCAGTTCGTCGAGGTAGTCGACCGTGGCCATCAACCGTTCGAGCGGGTCGGCGATGTCCTTGTCGATCTCCTCGGCCGTCGCGCCGGGCCAGCGGATTTGCACCTTTACCATCGGATAGGTTACCTCGGGCAGGAAATCGACCGGCAACCGCCACAGGCCATAAAGCCCGAGGACGATCAGCGCCAAGACGACGGCGCTGGCGGCCAGCCTCCGTCGGACGGCGTAATCGGTTATTTTCATTGACCGTCTCCAGTCTTGCCGGGCTTCTCGACGGGTGGTTCGGCATTCGTCTTGTTTTGTTCCTCGGCGGACTTTCCTTCTCCCGCAAGGCGGACGTCGGCGCCGTCTTTGAGCTTCTCGTTTCCGGCAACGATGACCTTATCGCCGGGCTGAATTCCGGTAATTATTTCAATACGGTTGTCAGCCTCTATTCCGGTTTTAACCCTTCGCGCCATGGCCTTTCCATCCTCAAACACGAAAACAACCTGCCCTTTAGGCTTACCGACCAGCGCTTCCAAAGGCAAAACAAGAACTTGTTCCGCATCTGTCAGCGACAATGTCAGCCGGGCGAACATGCCGGGGAGCAGATTGACGGATTTATCCAAAGCGATTTCCACGGTCCGGGTGCGGAGGCGGGGGTCTAGATATGGGTAAACACGCTCGATTCGGCCCGGGATGACTTTATCGGGGTAGGCGTCCAAGCGCACGTCGACGCCCATCCCGGCGGTCACCTCGGCCGCATGTTTCTCGGGAATCGACGCACGAATGACCAAGCTGGCCGGATCGTAGAATTCCAGCAGCACCGCACGTGGCGCGACGAACTCGCCTTCTTTCACGTTTACGCGAGACACCACACCGGCCCACGGTGCCTTGATGATGTAATCCTGGGCCGTCTCCTCGGCCTTGATCAGCAAGGCGCGCACCTTCTCGTATGCGGCTCCGGCCTGGTCGAGCTCTTCGCCGGGCAAGGCCCGGCTTTCCACGAGTTGTCGGGTCCGGTTCAGGTTGTCCTCCTCCTTTTTCAGTTCTTCCCGAAGAGAAACAATCAACGCGTCAACACCTTTCTTCCTTCCTATGGAAAGGAGTGACTCGCCCGTTGTGACCCGGTCGGCCTCCCGGACATGGAGGTCAACCACCGGCCCTTCGGCGGGAGAAGCCAACCGGGCGATCCGGTAGGGCTCCACGGAGCCGGTCAGTTCCAGGGTGTTCGAAATGGTTGATCGGGTCGCGGGAATAACGCGCACCTGGGGGGGCTGCTTCTGCTTGGGGGGTTGTTGCGTTTCCGTTTTTCCGGAAGGAACTCCATGGAAGAATACGATCCGGGCTACCGCGAGGGCTGTGACGATTAAAATCGTGAACAAGACAATCCTTTTTTTCATTTCACCCCCATCGCCAATTTCAGCTGGGCAACCGCTGTGTGATATTCGGCCAGGACCCGGTAGTATGTCGTTTCAGATTCGAGCAGGGCGGCCTGTGCGTCGAGCACATCCACGATAACCCCCTTACCGAGATTATATTTTTGCCGCTCTATGCGTAGGCTTTCCTTGGCCTGGGCAATGGCTTTTCGAAGCGCGGCCGCTCGTTCACGGGAGGACGCCACGTTCAGCAGAGCGGATTCCACTTCGAGCCGCACCTGAAGACCCAGTAATCGAAGACGCTCCTGCGCGGCGGCTAGAGCCGCCCGCTGCTCTCGAATGTCTGCGTCTACCTGTCCGCCTTCAAAAATCGGCACTTCCAGCACCAGTCCGACACGACCGACGTCTCCTTGCTCATCGCCCGACCCGGTTGTCGGTCCGGCTGCCCAGCGCCCACCGTAAGTGCCTTGCACGGATAGGCTCGGTAAGTGTCCGGACCTGGCCACATCCACGTTTTTAGCCTGCGCCTCAAGGGAAGAACGGGCAGCCAGGTAGTCGTTTCTGCCTTTCCATGCTCTTGAAAGGGCTGTTTCCGGCTCAGGAAGAAGCATTTTTGGCATCTCCAACTCCCCCTGGAGGGAGATCGTTCCTTCGACATCTTTTAAGCCAAGGAGACTGGCCAGAGCGCGATATTGAATCGATTGCAGGTTTTTCCCCCTGACCAACTGCTGTGCGATATCCGCCAGACGAACTTCCGTGCGCATGCGATCCACCTTGGCGGCTTTCTGCGCCGCAATGAGGGCGTCAATCCGGCTCACGTGCTCCATCAGTGTTTTTCGTGAAAACGCCAGCGATTCAATGACGTGTTCCTGGGCGAGAATGCTGTTGAACAGGCTGGAGACATTGAATACAAGCTCTTTCCGGCTGCGGGCCAGGCGTTGTTCAGCCGCATGTCGAAGCAGTTCCGCCGCATTTACCTGGTTGACCAGCCGCCCGCCCCTGAATAGCGGCATGGAGACGACAAGATCGCTTGAGACAATATCCCGGCTGAACAGCCCGGAGTCTCCGTCCTTGCCGGCTGAAACAAGACGTTGCTCGTCAAGGGTATGCGTGTAGTCGCCCACGATTCCAACCCGGGGAAGTCGAGCGCCGAAAGCCTGATCCCGCCTGGCCTTCGCCGCCGACGCGTCCCATCCTCGCGCCGCAACTTCAGGGTTGTTGGCAAGCGCCGTTTCGATGGCCTGTTGCAGCGTCAAGGGTCCTTTAGGGATGCTGGGAGCATGCTGGTGCATGCCGACATCGGTGGAGGAAAATCTCCTCTCGTCAAACGAATCGTATGGATCTGTCGGGCGTATGGAGGCGCATCCGCCAACCAATCCCACAATCAGCAAAAGCGGCAGCATCTTCATTGTGATTCCGTTTTCTCCTTGTCCGACATGAGACCGGTTTTTTTATCCAACACCCGGCCAAAACCTTTTCCGGCACCCATGCCGCCCCCATGTCGACGCTGCTCGCAGAGAGATTGCATCAGTCTCTTGGCCTGTTCCGGAGAGAGGAATTCCTTTTCCTTGAGCAGATGGTCGATGACCAGGTTCTGCATCCGGCGCTGGCCCGCCAGAATCTCTTCCTGTTTTTCCCGTACGGCGGCTTCGTCCACATTGGCAATGGCCAGAAGGTCCATGAGTTGGCCCCGGAGAGCCCTTGTCTTCTGGCGCTGCTCTACGGCTTTTTTCCGGAAGTCCCGAACCAAAGGTTCTATCTTTCGCCACTGTTCTTCCGTCACACCGATCTCACGATGAATTGCCAAAGGAACGGCGCTGTCAACCGTCAAACGGGAAGGTTTATCCCCGGCACCTGTGGCCGACAGCGAATGAACCAGCCATATGGCGATAAACGCCAGATTCAAACCCACGGACATGGCAAACAGCGATTTACGCAGGTTGTTCCACATGGTTTTCCTCACCTTTCGTCATCCAGAAGCGCCAGGGTTGCAGCCTCGATGGAGCCTCGCGGCTCCGCGCCCAGGACATCAAAGGCATAGATATTTGTTGCGGCATCCTCAGTGGGTGCCATGGTCATGCCTTGCCCCGGATCCGGGCGCAGGTAGCTTGTCCAACCCATCCAGGCTCCCATGGCCAGTCCAAGGACCAAGGCGGCAGTGGTCGTGCCTCTGACCAGCCACGGCTGAAACTGAAACCCACGCCACTCCCAGCCGGACGTTTTTTCGGCTTCTTTCCGCTTTTGCCGGACCGCCGCTTCAGCGATTATCCGATCCGACAACCCGGCGGGAACCGGGGGCACTTCGTCGTTCCCCAAAAGCGGCTCAAGCCCCCGCAACCCATCAAACTCAAGAAGACAGGCCGAACATCGGGCCAGGTGGCGTTCGACCTTGCGATGTGTCCGCTCCGCAAGTTCGCCGTCCAGATAAGCGTTCAGGTGTTTTCGGTTTTTGGCGCATGACCACATATCTAGTCACCTCGTTGCTTTCTTAAACGAGCCAAGGTGGAAAAACCCCCGCTCGTAATCAAAAAAAAGTTTCCCGGCGGCCAAGAATCTCCCGCAACCGGCCGCGACCCCGTGCCAGCAGCCGTTCGACGGCTTTGGTTGTTGTCCCCAGGGCAGAGGCGATCTCCTCGTAACCCAGGTTTTCATAGTAGCGGAGCACAATGGCCAAACGTTGGTTGGGCGGCAAAACGTCAAGGGCGGCACGGACCGCGCCGGCGGTTTCCCGCCGTATCATCGTGTCCGTGACATCGGGAGAGGGGGCTGGGGAGTCCGGAACCGTTTCGAAAAGCAACGGTTGTTTTCTTTTCGCCTGGTCCAAACAAAGGTGGGAGATGATCTGATAGAAATAGGTCCGGAATTGCGCTGTGGGCCGATAGCGTTCGGACGCATCCAGAAGCCGTAAAAAAGCCTCCTGGACGATGTCGGAAGCGTCTACCTCATTCCCCGTAAAGCGATAGGCGACCCGCCAGGCCCAGGTTTGATGACGTTCCACAATTTGGGAAAAAGACGCCGGGTCGCCGCGGCCGACGGCCTGCAGCAGGCACTCGTCGCTGTCCGCTGAACGCAGGAGAGAATGATTTGAGACGTATGGATGTTTTTTGCTTTTCAAAATAAATAAACTCGCCCGTATTGGTCGGTGCCCTTGGCCCGCCGTAGTTTAACTTATCCGATTTCATTCTTCTACCTGAGATCGGCACTGCCAGCATCGTTTTCGAAAAAGAGTTTCTTCAATGCTTGACGTGCGACCTATGTATGGACTATTTTTGGTCATACCGTAGACTTGAAAGGCATTGAATTTGAAATATCATAAATCTGGATCGCCTAATGCCGCCTTCCTCAGGATGTGGGGCTGTAAAGCCTTGGATAGATATGAGAATCGACCGTAATTGCGATCAAGGAAAAATTCTTATAGTAGACGACGAAAAATCGATCCGTGTTCTGCTCAAACGCATGCTTGACAAAAACGGATACGCTTGTGTGGTTGCTGCAAGTGTTAGAGATGCTAAGGAAATTATAAAAGGAGGACAGAATATAGCCCTGATTCTTTGTGATATCCAGATGCCTGGAGAGTCGGGGTTGGAGTTGGTTCGGCATGTTGCCTCACAATATCCGGAAATTGCCGTCGTCATGGTGACGGTAATCGAGGATCAGGAAACGGCGGATATGGTTTCGGACATGGGGGTCTATGGTTACATCCTCAAGCCCTTTGATCAAAATCAGATCCGAATCAGTGTTGCCAACGCCATGCGGCGCCGCGAATTGGAAAAGCGTGAGAGGTTCTATTTACAATACCTCGAAGAGACAGTTAAGCAAACAAAGACAGAGGTCTTAGAAGCGAACGACGCTCTAGTAGAAAATGAGGCTGAATTAAGAGCCCGAAAAAATGAACTGGAGGAAATCAATAGTGCTTTAAGGGTACTCCTTGAAAAGAGAGACCAAGATAAGGCTGCTCTTGAAGAAAACGTAGTAACCAGTGTAAAAAGAACCGTAGAACCCTTTCTAGAGAGACTGAAAAGAACTAATTTGGCTCACGAACAGAAGCACCTTCTTGACATTGTAGAATCAAATATCAAGAGGATTACGTCGCCCTTTATCAAGGATCTGTCCTCTAGTTATCTCAATCTTTCCCCAGCCGAAATTGAGATCGCGGGCCTGATCAAGCATGGGCGGACGACTAAAGAGATTGCTTATACCCTTCATGTTTCAGAAAATACGGTCATGTCCCACAGATACAAGATCAGGCGAAAACTGGGACTTTTGAATAAGAAAGAAAACCTTCATACCTATCTGCACCGCTTGGCCGATCAGTGATTTCTTATCACTGATTTGTCACTGATCAATCAACGTCTCCCAATCGATCGTTTTTCCGATACATAAGACTAGGTGATGCAATTTTTGGATGATTATTAGGATCTCGTCCATCCTTTGCAACTTAAAAATCTCATCCAACGAGGAGCGGAAATGTCCACCCTGGCAAAGCTTAACCGATGTACCTACTACCATCGAGGGAACGCAACACCAAATCTTTTGAGGCAGTCACAAATAAAAACACAAAGCTCGGTACCGAAACAAATGTTGATGTAAAAATCTGAAGATGTTCAGGGGGTCAAATACAGGAAGGATTGTACACAGAGATGCCGGAAACAAACGTTCTGATAGTAGACGACGAACGGTCAATGCGCGACCTGCTGGGAAGGCTTCTCAGAAAAAATGGTTACGCCTGTACACTAGCTGCCGATTCCGATGAAGCCCGTCAATGTCTGACCAACGATTGCTTCGACGTTTTACTTTTGGATATCACCATGCCGGGCGAATCAGGCCTAGAGTTGATCCCTCAAGTAAAACAAGAGTGTCCGGATATCGCCATTCTTATGGTTACGGCCACGGACGATGCCAAAGAAGTTCAAAGTACACTCGAGATGGGGGTTTATGGGTACATCGTCAAACCTTTTGTGTCGAATCAGATCCTGATCAGCTTGACCAATGCCTTGCGCCGCCGCGAGCTGGAAAAGAAAGAAAAGAAATCCCACGAGCAGCTCGAAAACGCCGTACGAGACCGTACCCAGGACTTAGAACAGACGGTTCGACAATTGAAGGAATCCCAGGAGGAGCTGGAGTCGTCAAAAGTGACCCTGCGGGAGCAACTCTTTTTTCTGCAAGTCCTTCTGGATGCCATTCCCTCGCCGGTGTTTTATAAAGACACTCAAGGGATATATCTAGGATGCAATAAAGGATTTGAAGAATTTATCGGTTTAGCTAAAGATAAAATCGTCGGAAAGACGGTTTACGAAATAGCTCCCAAACATCTGGCGGACACCTACCACGATGCGGATAGCAAACTTTTTCACAACCAAGGGAAACAGACCTATGAATCCATGGTGACTTATGCCGACGGCTCGGTTCATGACGTTATTTTCAACAAGGCAACCTACACGGACAGCCATGGCAATCTGGCAGGGCTGGTCGGCGTAATTCTAGATGTCACTGAACGCAAGCGTGCGGAAAAGGAATTGGTTGAAGCCAATTCCAACTTAAAAAAAACTCAGGCCCGGATTATCCAACAGGAAAAAATGGCTTCCATCGGCCAGCTTGCAGCCGGGGTGGCCCACGAAATCAACAATCCCACTGGTTTTGTCAGCAGCAACTTAAAGACATTGCAGGATTATCAAAAAGATTTGGCAAGGCTTATAGCCGAACACGACGTTTTGCGTGAACGGTTAAGAAGCAGTGACAGTGATTGTGAATGTCTATCTCCCATCCTGGAACGGGTGGCGCATATCGATGCCCTTGGCAAGGAGATGGATATAGACTTTATCATGGAGGATATTCCCAATCTTCTTGAAGAATCCAGAGAAGGCACCGAGCGGATAAAGAAAATTGTTCTAGATTTAAAGGATTTTGCTCATCCGGGCAAAGAAGAATCCGTCTACGCGGACATTAACAAAAACTTAAATTCCACCTTAAATATCGTGTGGAATGAAATCAAATATCATTCCACGGTTGAAAAAGACTATGGCGATTTACCCGAGGTTAAGTGCTGCCCCCAGCAACTCAATCAAGTCTTTATGAACCTTCTTGTTAATGCGGCCCAAGCTATCGAAAAACAGGGGGTCATAAAGATTACTACCAAAGCGGATGATTATCATGTTTGGGTGGATATCTCCGACACGGGAAAAGGCATTCCAGAAGAGAACCTGAATAAGATATTTGATCCGTTCTTTACGACCAAAGAAGTGGGAAAAGGAACAGGCCAAGGCCTGCATGTGGTTTACAACATTGTCAAAAAGCATAAAGGTGAAATAAAGGTAACCAGTGAGGTTGATAAGGGCACTACTTTTTCCGTAAAAGTACCCATCGATCCGGACCGACGAATATGACCGTTTATTTGCTGCGTAAGCCGTTACGGGTGAAATAGTGGATGTAAACTTGAAGGAAAATAAATCCCTGCTTATTGTGGATGATGATCCCCGCACGATCAACAGCCTGAGCAGAGAGCTGCGACGTGATGACGGCTATAGGCTATTTTCCGCCAACTCCGGCGATACAGCCTTGACGCTGGCCCGAACCCATGACATCGGCGTCGTCTTATCCGATCAGATGATGCCGGGCATGGATGGTATAACCCTTTTGAAGACCCTTAAACAAGACAAGCCAGATGTTGTACGGATTCTTCTCACCGGGAATGGGAGCCTGGAAAATGCCATGGAGGCCATCAACGGTTCGCGGATTTTCAGCTACCTGGTCAAGCCTTGGTCTGCGCAGATTCTCAAAGAAACTGTGGCTACAGCATTTCACCATTATAATCTTACGGTTGAAAACCGGCGCCTCCAAAAGCTGACCCATAACCAAAACGAAAAGCTGAAGCGTATCAATAGAGATCTCGACTCATTAGTCTATAAACGAACCGCCCAACTGGAAGAGGCGATGCACGAGGGTATCGTGATGTTGAGTGCCGCTGCCGAGGCAAAGGATGACACTACGGGCGATCATATTCACAGAATCAGGAAAGGGACATATAGGATTTGTAAGTTTCTTGGATTACCTGAAAAAGAATCCGAAAAGATTGGGTTTTTCAGTATTATGCACGATGTGGGCAAAATCAACATTCCTGATAATATTTTAAAAAAAGAAGGACCCTTGACCGAAAACGAATATACCGTCATGAAGACCCACACCATTGTGGGCGAGAAAATCTTGGGAACCAAGGCATTCTATAAGACCGCCCGGGAGATAGCGCGAAGCCATCATGAACGTTGGGACGGAAGCGGCTACCCGGATGGGCTTTCGGGTGAAATGATCCCTTTATCGGCAAGGATTGTGGCTGTTGCCGATGTGTTTGACGCCTTAACTCACATGCGCCCGTACAAGCGAGAATGGTCGAAACAAGAAGCACTCACCGAGATGGATCGCCTCTCAGGACGTGCCTTCGATCCGAATGTACTAGAAGCCTTCTTCCGAGTTCAACAAACCCAACGGTAAGGGTTCGGGAGTTAGGGACACGATAAATGTTTATGGACAATCGGAGAATCTCATGACCCTGAAATACAAACACAGACTGCTGTTTGTGGATGACGAGGAAGCAATTACGAACGCCCTTCGTCGCCTCTTTCGTAAGGACGGACATGAAATACATACGGCATCCAGCGGGAAGGAAGGAATTGCCAAGCTAAAGGGAATGAACAAACCCTTTTCGCTCATCATTTCGGATCAGCGTATGCCTGAGATGAGCGGTTCGGAATTTTTGGAAAAGGCAAAGCAAGTGTTTCCTAATGCCACCCGCATGCTTCTTACCGGGTATTCGGATATGGATGCCATCGTTGATGCCGTTAATAGAGGAGAGATTCATCGCTATTTGACTAAACCCTGGAATGACGACGACCTCTTGCTCCAAGTCCGGCAATCCCTGGAGCAATATGAGTTGGTTCTTGAAAACCGGAGGCTTTTAAAGCTGACAAAAAAGCAAAATTCCGAGCTAGAGGAGTTAAACAACTCTTTGGAACAAAAGGTAGAAAAGCGAACACAAGAAGTTCACGAGAAGAACAAACAGTTATCTCGTTTAAACGAACAATTGGAGTCAAATTTGTTTAACACCGTCCGTGCGTTCGCATCCCTTGTTGAAATGCTGACCCCATCGCTGGCAGGTCACGGGACGCGTGTAGCTGCTATATCGCGGAAAATTGCAGAAGATTTCGATGTCGATGGTGAAGAAAGGACACAAATCGAAATGGCCGGCTTACTTCATGACTTCGGCAAGCTTGGTTTCCCTGAGACGCTGCTCAAACACGAAGGCCATGATTGGAGTCAAGAGCAGAAGCGGCTGTTTCGCAAACACCCTGAACGGGGTCAGGCAGCGGTTCAATTTATAAACAACCTCGATCATGCAGGCATTTTGATAAGATGTCACCATGAACAATATGACGGAAAAGGGTATCCCGACCAACTGGCTGAAGAGGAGATTCCCTTTGGTGCCCGGGTAATCGCAGTGGCCGATGCCTATGACAAGATTGTAGGGCTGCGAATGCTGGATCGCAAAACGCGCAAGAAGGTGGCAGGTAACAACGGCCTTAGTGAAGAGATGTTGCAAAAGGCGGCCATCCTGCACCTAAAGGAGATGGCCTTTGCCCAGTATGACCCGGATGTTGTGAAGACCTTTTTGACTCGCTTAAAGGAAAAAGGAATAGATTACGGAAGAAAAAAAGAGGTGTTTTTAAGGGGACTTAAATCGGGTATGGTTCTCGCCGGTGCCGTACATGCAAGGAGCGGCAGGTTCTTATTGCCGAAAGAGTCAGTCCTCACTGACGATCTCATTTCCAAGCTTCGGCGAATTCACGAACTCGAACCCATAAATGAGCCCTTGTTGGTAGAGTTCAAACGAGAAGGACCAGTCGATGGTTTCAAAAATCCTAAGACTCGTTAGTGCCCATCCACGATGGTCTTGCCCCATCGGTAGGGCACTGCGTAAGTTTCCA
>CAYTTQ010000083.1:0-10101 GCA_964440795.1 uncultured Desulfobacterales bacterium
TCGCAAAACCTCGACATAGCCTGCTATGCCTGCGATTTTGCTCAATCGGATCGGACAAATCCGGACCAAATCCGAGCGCCCATTCTGTGAAGTTATTTTTGGGCGAACCCTAAGGGACGCATTTGATGGCCGACCAGAGCGTGAACATACCGGTTGCCGGGATGACGTGTGCCAATTGTGCCCTGAACATCGGGCGGAAGCTCGGCAAGCGGGCCGGCGTTAAAGACGTGCATGTCAATTTTGCGTCGGAAGAAGCCGCTGTCACTTTTGATCCTGAGCAGGTCGAACTTACGGAGATTACGGCTGACATTCGGGATGCCGGATTCGGCGTGGCCACGGCAGGGATTGAACTGCCGATTACCGGGATGACCTGTGCCGACTGTGCCATGAATATTGAGCGGGCACTGAACCGGAAGCTGTTTGGTGTCATCACGGCCTCTGTAAACTTTGCTACCGAACGGGCCTTCGTTGAATACATTCCAACCATCGTAACCATAGATGAGATAATCACGGCCATTGAGAAAGCGGGATTCGGCGCCGTCCGTCCCCGAGAGAGTGCCGGTGCCGGAGACGAAGAGGCATCCTTCAGGGCGGCGGAAATCAGGAACCAGACGAGAAAGTTTCTCTTCGGCGTCGTATTTACGGTTCCGCTGTTTGTCTTGAGCATGGGGCGGGACTTTGGGATTGTGGGAGCCTGGAGCCATCATGGCTGGGTGAACTGGTTGCTCTTTTCGCTGGCCACCCCGGTGCAGTTTTATACCGGGTGGGACTATTATACCGGTGGTTGGAAGAGTCTCAAAAACGGTAGCGCCAATATGGACGTTCTCGTTGCCATGGGGTCTTCCGTAGCCTATTTCTATTCCCTTGCCTTGCTGATTTTTCCGATCTTGGGAAGCCATGTCTACTTCGAGACGTCTGCAGTGATCATTACCCTGATCAAGCTTGGCAAGATGTTGGAATCGAGGGCCAAGGGGCGTACCGGCGGGGCTATCCGGAAACTGATGGATCTTCGGCCCAAGACGGCCACCGTCGTGAAATCGGAGGGCAAGGAAGTCGAGGTTCCGGTGTCGGCGATAGCGGTGGGGGCACGGGTCGTCGTTCGACCCGGCGAGAGTATCCCCGTAGATGGCGTGGTCGCGGAGGGAGCGTCGGCCGTGGACGAATCCATGTTGACCGGGGAGCCTATTCCCGTGGACAAGCGACCGGGCGATTCCCTGGCCGCCGGAACGATCAATGTACACGGTCGGCTTAAATTTGAGGCCACAGGGATTGGTCAGGACACGGCACTGGCCCGCATCATCAAGTTGGTGCGAGAGGCCCAGGGGAGTAAGGCGCCCATACAGGCCATTGCGGACCGGGTGGCGGCCATATTCGTGCCGACGGTCATCTCTTTGGCCGTTATAACTTTTATCCTTTGGTGGGTAATCGGCGGTGAATTCGTTCCGGCCATGATACGGATGGTGGCCGTGTTGGTCATCGCGTGTCCCTGCGCCCTGGGGCTGGCCACGCCGACGGCGATCATGGCGGGTACGGGAAAAGGTGCGGAAAAAGGTATACTCTTTAGAAACAGCGAGGCCCTGGAAACCGCCGCCGATCTGAACACGGTTGTTCTGGACAAAACCGGAACCATTACCATGGGAGAACCGTCGGTGGTGGAAGTTGTATCCCTTGGGGATCGTGCTGGAGGCCGTGAAGAGGTGGTCCGGTTTGCCGCGTCAGTGGAACAGGCGTCCGAACATCCTTTGGGCAAGGCTGTTGTCAATGCCGCCACAAGCCAAGGTATTTCGTTGTCGGATGCGGAGGCGTTTCGCGCAACCAGCGGACTGGGTGTGCAGGCCCGCGTCGGCGAAAAGCAGGTTTTCGTCGGCAAGCCGAACTGGTTTCATGGGTTGGGCGTTGATATCCGCAAAGCGGAAAAGAAGATCAGCGCCCTGGAAAGCAGCGGTAATACGGTGATGGTTTTGGTGGTGGACGAGATACCGGTGGGCCTCATCGCCGTGGCCGACACGGTCAAACCCGATTCCGCCGAGGCGATAAAGCGACTTCACGGGATGGGTTTGACGGTGGCCATGATTACGGGAGATAACTTCAAAACGGCCAGGACCATCGCCCGGCAAGTGGATATCGATGATGTTCTCTCGGATGTGCGCCCGGAGGACAAATCTTCGCATATTCGACAGATGCAGCGTCAGGGGAAGAAAGTCGGCATGGTGGGCGATGGTATAAACGACGCGCCCGCCCTGGCTCAAGCTGATGTGGGCATGGCGATCGGTACGGGAACCGACGTGGCCATGGAAACTGCAAGTGTAATCCTCGCCGGTGGCAGTCTTTCCGGAGTCTCCAGAGCTATAGGGCTGAGCAAGGTGACGATGAGAACCGTAAAGCAGAATCTGTTCTGGGCATTTTTTTATAATCTGATTCTCATCCCCGTCGCCGCCGGTGTGTTAAGCCCTTTGACATTCCTGCCGTCGTTTCTCAGACAACTGCATCCCATGTTGGCTGCTCTCGCCATGGCGATGAGCAGTATTAGCGTGGTATCAAACAGTCTGCTCCTCTACCGTGTCCGGTCGGGAGATTAGGCAAGTGCCCCGTTGAAATCTGAGACCGCCCTGGAAATCACGGACGGGTTTCGCGGTATTGCCCTGTCCGATCCGGTGAAATATGACTTTTGCTTGACCCGCTTGGGAATTAGGGGAGATGAGTAAAATGGATTTAAAAGTGATGCTTTCCACATTTGGGATGATATTTCTTGCTGAACTGGGGGACAAAACGCAGCTGGCCACGTTTTGCTTCGCCGCTGAAGAGGAATCGAGGTTTGCCGTTTTCCTCGGATCCGCCGGCGCGCTCGTGGTCACCTCATTCCTTGCCGTCATTTGCGGGTCCCTGGTGTGTCGGGCCGTACCGGGCAATTACGTTCGGATGGGGGCAGGGGGGCTTTTCTTGATCCTGGGTTTGTGGATGCTTCTGTTTCCGGCCAAATAGGTGAGGTCCGCTCCGGCAGAATGCTTTTTTTGATGAGGAAGTGGAACCGGTTTGCATACGTGTAAGATTTTTTCACTCCGGTATGGCCCAAAAATGGTTTCAAGGAGTGTAACTCGTTGAAATTATGGGGGGGGGTGTTATGGCACGTGGCGTGCACTATCCTTAAAACCGGCCGGAGGAACCCGACCTCCCAACAAACTAACCTACGACGGGGAACAGCTTAGAAAAGAAGAACATCACTCCTTATCGGTTCCTCCGGCTGCCGGCACTCATCACCTGATCTGTGACAAAGTTCGTTGCAGACACGAAGGGCTGCGCCGCACCGTAACTCAGCTTCCAACGAACTTGATTTGTCTTTTTTGAGAAGGTCGTGCGCTGGGGCCGCTTCAAATTTCAAGGCGCCTAAAACTCGGCCCCAAGAGACCCTAAATTCCGTTGGGGCTGTCTTTTCTGAATTTGTTATATAAGTCTTACAACGTCCGTGGTGCATTTGACGTCCACCTCGCCAACGGCATCAAGGGTCTCTAAGGGCCTCAGACAGTTAGGCGCCTTGAAATTTGAAGTGGCCCCAACGCATGTAGGTCAGATTAGGCCACCAGGCGTTACCTGACAAATCGCTGATCAAGTTCGTTGCTGACAGGAAGCCGCGGGGCGGCTTAACCCAGCTTTTTACGATTGCATCAGGCTTTTTCAAGGGTAAATTCGAGGCTGTCGGTTTTCCGCCAGACCAACAAATCCCCCGGTTTGACTTTTTCTCCTTCGTAGAAGTCCCGTATTTCATTTCCCGCTGCCAGCGTATCTTTGCCGGGTTGCATCTCCACTTGAAAAAACTGGCCGATAGAGGTCTTTACCTTAAATTTGCGACCGTTGTTTGGAATCAGCCCCGCCTTTTTTGGTTCCTCGATAGACAATACCCCGCTCCGGATGTCCCACGGACTTACCTTCCAGGTTACCGAGTCGGTGGCATCGGTTTTTTTCGGTTCCGAGGCGCCTAACCCTTCAACCTTGACCCGGAGCTTTTCCACGGCGTCGTCGATCTTCTTGGCCTCTTTCTTTAACTGATCAAGTTCCTCCGCCACGCGGGTCAGTTCTCGAATCGGTGCCGGGTCCCGCTTGTCGGTAGCCTTTGAGATGAGGCCCCATACCCTTTCTTCGAGATCGCTTACCTCTTTCATAGTGAATACATCCTTTTTGACATGGCAGATAGCATTTGCCACCTGTGACCTTATAAACCATAAAAACGAATACTTAAACAGGATAAGCAGGCAAGGGGCAACCTCCCCTCCGAAAATCGGTGCATTGCGTCCCTACCGTCTTATCGGCAAATCCGGCAAAAGTATAAACCCTTGTATGCCGTTTGATATGAAAGTTTGGGATGAATCGATTTTGGGGGAATCCTTGGAGACTGGAATCGGCGTTTCATGACCGGCTGCAGACATTCCGCATGCGACCCCCGGCAGCAGGGGATCCCACGAGAAGTTACAGCTACTTTCCGATGTAGGGGATATAATACCCGGCATCTCGCAACTGATCGAGTTCTTCCGGTGTGGCTTCAACCACTTCATATCCGTATGTGTATGCCTCTGCGGGTTCGACGGGGCCTCCGTCCGGCCCTTCCAGGACCAAAATGGGGGAGTGGTCTACCGCCACGGAAGGATCGGTTGTCAAGTACCCAGTCCCCTTCCAATTCCGTCGTATCGGCGCTTTGGATCTAAGTTTCATTGGTGCTCCTTTTCGACATGAAGCCCATGTTTGTGGTTAGGGGTCATGTGATATTTTCCCGAGCGGTTGGTAAGAACAGGGTTCAAGAACTCGAGAATCCGAGGGTTCAAGTGTTGCTTAGTGGTGTGCGTCCTCAATTTCTAATACATTAAATAATCATGCGCACCTCTGCAGTCAAGTCGGGGAGGTTCGACAAAGAGTTGTTCTTTTTAGAAAGATAGTTAGGTTTGGTGAAACGGTAAAGGGGCCTTTTAAGGGGATGCCGGCCCGGCCAAACATCCGGATTTCCGGAATGATTTCGGCGACCATAGTGCCGCCGACAAACACCCGTACCACGGTACTCTCCCAAACCACGACGGCGACGGACCGCGTGGCCTTTGTAATAGTTGCGGCCGCCATGTGGCGGGAGCCCAGGGCCAATGGGAGATCCAGGCCCCGCGAGCCCTAAGATGGTGAAGGGAGTTGATTGATGGCATTAATGAGACTTCCCAGCCTGCCGAACTCCCGTCGATTGAAATCCAGAATCAGCCGGGGGAGGTGGGCAATGGCCGGCTCGTCGGCTTCCTCATCCGTAGGACCTGACAGGAAAAAATCGCCCGGCGGAGAAAGAATGTCTGCGAACCGGGCCTTGAGGTCGGCAACCTGGTCCTCAGGGATGGGGGATATGAGACGGATGACCAGCTGCTTGCCGACGTGGCGCATGCTGTGGTACCGGTGGTAAAAGCGGTTGATGAACGAAACGGCCTCGCTTACGGAATCGACCCGTTCGAAGATACTAAAGTCCATGGCACTGACATAGCCGGGAGCCAATAACTCCTTTTCCAGAAAAGCGATCCAGTCCGACCAATAATTTCCCCCCGGTTCATCGACGAGGACCAGGGGAAAGGGGACATGCTTGCCGGTCTGGACCAAGGTGAGGGCCTCCATCGCCTCATCCAAAGTTCCGAAGCCTCCGGGAAAGAGGGCGACCGCGTCGGCTTCTTTGAGAAAGGCTACCTTGCGGTTAAAGAAGTACTTATACGTAATACTCCGTGGACTTTCCTTGAGAATAGGATTCGATTTCTGCTCGAAGGGGAGGCGAATGTTCACCCCGAAAGAATGTTCCGGGCCGGCCCCTTCGTTGACCGCCTGCATGATCCCTGGGCCGCCACCGGTAATGACCATGTATCCCGCCTCGGCCAATTGTTCACCCAATTGCCGAGCCATTTGGTATGTCCTTTCGTGGGGGGGTGTGCGCGCCGATCCGAAAACCGTGACTTTCTTTGTACCCCGATAGGGACCGAACACCTTGGCGGTAAACCGCATTTCTTTTAAGCTGCTGTTCATGAGCTTGAGGTCGGCGACATAGGCCTTTTCCTCGCCGGCCTTGAGCGCAGCCAGAATCATTTCACGCACAATCTCGGGATGTTCGATATCTTCCACCAGCGCCATCAATTCATCGATGCGCTGGTCCACGGGCCCGTTGGTTCGAGTGAAGTGCAGTGCCATGTCCGTTTCTTACCTCCGTTTCTGAAAAAACAGCACACCGCTTTTGATTGCAGGTTCTGTGCCCAACGCATGGGTTCCGTATAACGCCAGTATGGGTCGTTTGTAAATTGAAACTCGACAGCCGAAGAGTAAGACGATTGGTGCTTTTCGGACTCTTTCCGACTGGACAAAAAAGAAAGCCTCTGGTGAGGCATGACCAGAGGCTCGGGATGGGAGTGGAATTCAATGCAATCCCACTTGACGTACATGAAACAATAGTCATGTGACAAAACGATGGCGGTTGCGTTGAATTATGATGGAAGGTATGGGATTAAATCGTAAAATGGCCGCAAGCTCCTGAAGATACGGAACCTTATCTCGGATTTGTCAGGTGGCGAGTCGAACAAATCTTGCCAAATGTACTTCCGCTCTCGGCAGTGCAGTGGTTCCCATGCCGAGGCCCCCAGCCAATATTTGAAACAGGATTTTCTAATTACCGTATCCCAATCGTCAAGATCGGATAATAGGCTGGCCGACAGTTAATGAGGATCTGCCCATAACATCTTTCCGACAGGAGTAGACAGCCATGGCATTTGCAACCTCTGCTGCCGTATCCAAGCCGACGACCGTCAAGCCGACAGCTCTGAGATCTTCGTCACCTGAGAGAAATCCCCTTTGTAGAAAGTACCGGCGTTGTCTGGACCAGGCCGCAAGGCTCGATTTAAGACAGTTTGATTGTTCCCGATGCGTTTTTCGGTATGACCGGTCCGGAGATGAGGAAACCAGACAATATCTGACGGGCTATCTCGAGCTGCTCAAGGTTATTGTACAAGGAAACAAATGGTTGGAGCCGTCTCGACTGATTGTTTCGGATCTCGAACCGGTCTGCGAGATCTATCGGGAGAATCTTGACGTGTTCCGTTGAACGGCGCTGCGCTCCGTCATCCAGCATAGCCGTGCGTCCATCCGGGTCCGTTTTGCGTGCCTCCTCCTCTGTTTTTTTTGGATCCTTATATCCGCAGTCTGAAAAATCGTCCCATAAGCAAAGCCCCGCCGATACTCACAAGGAGGGACAGCAAAACCTTTCCCGTACACCGCCACGTTCCGGAGGTCCGTGGTCTTTTCTCCCTGTGATTTGCCTCCGTTTCTACCAGCGGGGCGGCTGCTACATCTTTCAGTCCCAATTTTTTGGCCATTCTACCCACTCCATAAACAGTTTTTCTAACAAAAAAATCGCGCATTCTTAACAAAACTCTCACAATTGGGCGTTAACATAGCCGTAATTACGATTGTAGGAGGCCCGATATGGAACAGTATGTTCACCACATTCCGGGAAGGCTGCGTATCAAGATTCCAGCCATTCGAACCGAGCCTGGCAAGTGTTCCGATGTAAAGGAACTACTTGAAACCCTGTGCGACGTTCACACCGTTTCTACGAACCCGATCACGGGCAGTGTCGTCGTCGAATTTACGCCTATCCACATAAGATCAGGCTGCCGCAACTTCTCAAAACGAACAGTGTTATCCCTAATGTTGTAAAAGTCGAGGGTGCTGCAGATGCCCCGGTAGCGGGATCTGCGCTTCGCTACGACAAGGCGTTAAGGGTGAGGCTGTAGATCAGCTACGCCGAACCCTTAACAACACAGCTCGCAAGATCCCGTGTAAACGGGGAGATGCGGCATACTCGGCTTTCCCGAAGGGTAAGAAACATGGCTCTTTTTCCCCGTTCTCTGGATGTCACCAATAGCGAGTTCGACAACACCGCTCAAAATGTGCTGAAACACTTATCAATATTGCTTTTGAAGTCGTTCTGACATGTTTCTTATACAACGTTAGGGTGTCAACCAAAAAACATTGTGTCACACAAATGTAACATTTCGGTGACGTTTTGGTGGAGGTATAGACGTGCTCAAAATGGAACACGAGATTTAGGCGCCTATTGGAGAACTTTCAGCAGAGCGACTTTGAGAGTTTTTGATAGCGGTTCTTAGTGAAGCGGAGCGTCAAGAAATGCCAACTGTTTGCCACCTCTCCGGGCGAAAACCGTACCGACTCGAGTTCAAAATGGCCAGACTCGATCTTGGAGAAGTCAAGCACATCGTCGATCAAGGCTAAAAGCCCCTCCCCACAGTTTCTGATCGTCTGAACGCACTGCAATTGTTCTTCGTTCAAACGGGATTCCAGAAGCACATCGGTAAAACCGATCACGCCATTCATGGGTGTACGGATTTCATGGCCTCTGTGATCTTCTGCGGGCAATGTACGATCCCTATATTGTCGCGGTCCGTGAACGATGTTGGAAGTCTGTTGGCTAGCCAGAATTGTGCCAATAGGCTCGGGCAAGGAGCTGGGCGGAGCAATTGTAACATTCTTTTAACAAGTGGGATGCTGGTTCGGACGGCGTAAGATCTTAGGGTTCGCGCAAAAAGAACGATGAATTCTCGACAAGTTGTGTAACTGACGACCGCAGAAGACATCCCGACACTTAAAACTCGAACACGAGCATAACCAGGTCTTCGAAGACACTAAACCGTCCTGCCTATATACTGACTATAATCCTTTATTTCAGGGTCATACTCGTCGTTGAATAGATCGCTGGATATGATGAAATCAGCGCTGGATCTGTTGCAGGCCACCGGTATGTTGTACAGGACTGACATCCTGAGAACGGCTTTTATGTCGACATCGTGTGGTTGGGCGGTCATAGGATCCCACAAGAACACCAACACGTCGAGTTCGCCGTTGGCTATCATTGCCCCGAGCTGCTGGTCGCCACCGAGTGGACCGCTTTTCAGTCTGTGAATATTCAGCGAACATTTTTCAGATATGACCTTCCCGGTTGTTCCGGTCGCATACAGTTCGTGCTGGGACAGCTCATCTGCGTTATACATCACCCAATTCACCAGATCCGTTTTTCTCTGATCGTGGGCAACCAGTGCGATTCTCTTTTTTTTCTTCATTCCTTGTCTCCCGTTCCGTTTTTTTTTTTTATCCCCTGGTGTTGCAAAAGCCGAGGATGTCGCAGATGCCCTTTAAAAAAGAGAAAGCCCCTGGTGAGGCAAGACCGGAGGCTTGGGGTGGGGGTGGAATTCAATCACATCCCACTTGAGAGATATGAAACACTAATCAGGTGACAAAATCATGGCGGTTGGGTTGAATTCTGTGGACAGGTGAGGGTTCACGGGGTTTCGCTATTCTTTATCTTTGTACAATACACTGCTGGTGGTCCGAAGGTGTTTGGGGGCAAACCTTTCGTCAAAGAAAAAGGAGGAGCCTATGTTGCACTCCACCCACGTGTTTCCAGTTGTTTCTCTATTGCCTAGCTGTTTAGCTTCTTCCTAAAATGCTTCTTTCCGGCCACCCAGCCGAAGAGGCCGCAGCCGCTGATATAGAGCAAGGCCGCTCCGGGCAAGGGAACGGGGGTGGGATGAAACGAGGTTCCGAAAAAGCTCAGCTGATCTGGATTCTCATTATAGACACTGAAGGTTGCCGTCTCCTGCGGGGCTACTGGATCTCCGTAGAAAAAGAGATCAATCATTGCGCCTACAGTATCATTGTCTATTCCCCATGTCAGTCCGCTTTGGCTACTATTTGGCAAAAAACCCGAGGTTTCTAACCAGTGGACATTCTCGACACTCCCACCTGAGGTCTCATATATTTCAAAGTGGAAATCCCCCCAAGCCTCAGTCCCCGTATTGGTTACCTCAACGTTCACCCAACCGGCCCACGGGTCTTCGTCCTCGTGGTCTGCGCTTCCGGTCTCCCCGATTGCAAGGTTACCCGTCCAGGTAAAATCATGTGCCTGTGCCGGGAGCACGCCGGCTGCGAGAAACAATGCGATTGCCAAAACATACGCTAATTTAAACTGTTTCATTTTAACCATCCTTCGTTCCTTCTCATTAAAAACCGCCACATACCACATTCCCATCG
>CAYTTQ010000084.1:0-5534 GCA_964440795.1 uncultured Desulfobacterales bacterium
CAGTTCGGATGTCGGTTACCAGAAACCAGAAACCAGAAACCAGAAACCAGAAACCCGGAACCTTTGAACCTTGAACCCGTGAACCTTTGAACCCGGAACCCTTCAGCCTTTAGCCTTCAGCCTATCCCCCTTTTTCTAAACCACAATATTGACCAACTTGTTTTTTACGACGATCACCTTCTTGATGGGCCGCTCCTGAATACGGGCTGCCACCCGCTCATCGGCCAGGGCGACTTCTTTTATCCGGTCTTCCGGTGTCCCGGCGGGCACCTGAACTTTACTGCGCACCTTGCCGTTGACCTGCACGACAATCAGTATTTCGTCCGCTTTCAGTGCCGACTCTCGGTATGAAGGCCATGACACGTCCAATAGACTATTTGTATATCCCAGATGCGCCCACAGCTCATCGCCAATATGCGGGACCACCGGAGAAAGGAGCACCAGAACCGTTTCCACGGCGAATCGCACCACGGACGGCCCCTGCGGCATGGCCAGCACCGGTTCCTTGAGGGACTGCAGGGTATTTACCAGTTCCATGACCGCACTGATGGCCGTATTAAAATGAAACCGCGATTCGATATCCGTGGTCACCCGTTTGATGGTCTGGTGGGTCTTTCGACAAACGACCTTGGCATCTCCGTCCAGGCCCGTTTCCTCCTCATTCGGCCTTACGCCTTGCAGGTCATCCAGGGACTCTTCAACCAGCCGCCACACCCGATTCAAAAACCGCCAGGCCCCTTCCACCCCGGCGTCGCTCCAGTCCAAGTCCCTTTCCGGAGGGGCGGCAAACAAACAAAAAAGCCGTAAGGTATCCGCGCCATAATAGCTGATCAGTGCATTGGGATCGACCACGTTCTTTTTCGATTTAGACATCTTTTCGATGCGCCCGATCTTCACCGGGCGGCCGCAAAGGCTACAGGTACTATGACCATCTCCCGACGTCATTTCACTGGGAAAAAGGAACCCGTGTTCCGGACATTTCGCGGTCTCCTTACAGACCATTCCCTGGGTGAGCAAGCGGGTGAAGGGTTCTTTGTACTCCACGAGGCCGAAGGTTTCGAGAACCCGGGTGAAATATCGCGAGTACAATAGATGCAGGATGGCATGTTCCACCCCGCCGATATACTGATCCACAGGCATCCAGTAATCGACCGATTGCTTATCGAACATGCCCCGGTCATAACGGGGACTGCAATACCGCTCAAAATACCATGACGACTCGATGAAAGTGTCCATGGTATCGGTCTCCCGTCGAGCATTGGCGTCCCCACAGGTGGGGCATATCGTCTGAACGAAACTTTCCAGTGCGGGCAACGGCGACTTTCCGGCCTCCAACATTTGGGCGTCTTCCGGGAGTTTGACCGGGAGTGCATCTTCCGGTACGGGCACGACGCCACATCGATCACAGTAAACAATAGGAATGGGAGCCCCCCAGTATCTCTGGCGAGAAATGCCCCAATCCCGGAGTCGAAAATTCACCGCCCGTTTCCCCAGGCCCTTTTTCTCCAGATAATCCGCAATGACGTCCAACGCCGCCGGGTTCTTGAGCCCGTCGAAGGGACCGGAACGAACCAACACCCCCTCTTTGATATAGGCTTCCTGCATCTGCTCGGCGTCAAGTGTTTCGCCTTCCGGCTGTATGACCACCACGATGTCCAGTCCATATTTCCGGGCGAATTCAAAATCCCGTTGATCGTGGGCAGGCACGGCCATTACCGCACCGGTACCATACTCCATCAGGGCGAAGTTGGCCGTATAGATGGGCATCTCCCGATGAGTGAAGGGATTCACACAGTGCGCGCCGACAAAGACCCCTTCTTTTTCATAATCTTCAGAGGTCCGCTTGGTCTTGTCTTCCCGCCGCATACGCTCGACAAAATCCTTGACCGGGCCTTCCTGCGCCGTGCCTTGAGAGAGCGTGGTCACCATGGGGTGTTCGGGCGCCATGACCATGAACGTGGCGCCGTACACCGTATCCTGACGGGTGGTGAACACCCGAATCTCCTCTTCCCGGTCGCGCAGGGGAAAACCGATCTCGGCACCCACACTCTTGCCGATCCAGTTTTTCTGCATGGTCACCACTTTGTCCGGCCATCCCGGAAGGCGATCACAATAGGCCAACAGCTCCTCGGCAAAGTCGGTAATGCGAAAAAACCACTGATCCAAGTCCCGCTGGGCGACGGTCTCCCCACACCGCCAGCAACATCCCCCTTCCACCTGCTCATTGGCCAAAACCGTCTGACACTTTTGACACCAGTTTACGGACGATTTCTTCCGGTACACCATGCCCTTTTTAAACATCCGGACAAACAGCCACTGTTCCCAGCGGTAGTATTCCGGATGGCAGGTAGCAATCTCGCGATGCCAGTCGTAGCTGAACCCCAGCCTTGTAAGCTGCGATCGCATGTTATCGATATTCTGATACGTCCAGGTCGCGGGATGAACATTGTTGGCAATCGCTGCGTTTTCGGCGGGCATTCCAAAGGCGTCCCAGCCCATCGGATGCAAGACGTTGTACCCCCGCATGCGTTTATATCTGGCCACCACGTCCCCGATGGTATAGTTTCGCACATGCCCCATGTGAATATTGCCCGATGGATAGGGAAACATTTCTAACAGATAATATTTCTCCTTTTCCGGATCCTCGGTGACGCGAAACACGCCCCGTTCCTGCCAGATTTTCTGCCACTTCAACTCGATTGGTTCCGGCTTATACCCTTGCTGCATGACGTTCTTCTCCAGATCTACTCCTGATCTACTCCCGGCCGACCCTAAAGGCTAAACCCAACCGGCCCTCACCTATGCCACAATCTGATAAAAAGGGCAAAGAAGTTCTTTTTCGCCGCGGCTATCGGCGTCGCCGACGCCCATCAAATATTTACGTCCTGGGGAAAAATCGGTTTTGCGAGCGACATTTGAGCATTTTGGGGGAATTGCACTCGAGGTGTTTGGCGTTAAAAAATGCTAGCTGTTTGAGGGCGTTAACCCGAGTTCTAGCATTTTAGCCAAACACTTTGAGTGCACCCAAAATGATCACGGAGAGAGCAAAACCGATTTTTCCCGAGGACATCAAATCTTTACGTCCCGAAAGTCAAATACCGGCCCGTCGGTGCACACGTGCCAGTACCCACTCTCGCTCGAAGCCTTCTTTACCGCACACCCCAGACAAACCCCGAAACCACAGGCCATGGCCGACTCCAAGGAGACCTGGCAGGAAACATCATGACTCAAGGCGATTTCACCGACCGCTTTCAACATGGGTTGCGGACCACAAGCATAAATGACGTCCGGCTTTCCATAGGCCGTCAAGCCCTTTTGCAAAGGCGTGGTGACCAATCCGGCCTCCCCCAGGCTACAATCCTCGGTCGACACATGCACCGTGACACCGAGAGACCGAAGTTCTTTTTCGCACAGGATATCGGAGGCGGCACACCCCCCCAAAAAGACCTTCTGGCTCACCCCTGGGTACGTAGCCAGGACACTGGAAAGATAGAAAAGAGATGCGATTCCCACACCACCGGCTACCACGAACACATTCAGGGAGTTCGTATTCGGAAATGAAAATCCGTTGCCCAGAGGACCCAAAACATCCAGCACATCTCCGGCTTTCATCTCAGACAGCAGCCGCGTGCCCTGCCCCACGACCTTGTACAGCAGCTCAATGCCCACGGCCTTGTCCTGTTCGATAATGAGTCGGTGAACCGAGAAGGGTCGGCGAAGTAAGGGAATCGGCTTGTCGGACGGCCGGACCATAACGAACTGACCGGGTCTTGCCGTACGGGCCAGTTGGGGAAGCACAAATCCCAATCGATAATAAACGGGACCTATTCGGGTATTATAGAGAACGGATACCCTTTTTTGAGTCATCTCCATAGCCACGTTCTCAAGCCACTTAAGTGGGGCAACCTACGGCAAACTCGGTAAGTGGTGGATTTAGGCAAACCGGTCTTCTTGACAAGTCACAAAAATCACCTTACGCTTGAACCCAGAATTCGGACTCTGGTTGCTGTTAAGGAGCAACGACAATGCCGTTCTCCGGCCTAGGAAAAGCGCTCATCATCGTCGGTCTCGTTATGGCCGGTGTCGGCCTTTTAATGGTCGTCATTCCCAAGGTACCCTGGCTGGGCAAACTGCCCGGCGACTTCATGTTTAAAAAGGACGGATTTCGGTTCTACTTTCCCCTCACCACGTGCATTCTATTGAGCGTCCTGCTGACCATACTCTTCAACCTCTTCAGAAAATAACCCCTACTCAAGTTTGATGGCGTCGTAAAGTCTTCCAATAGGCACCAGGAAGGTGCGGGAAGGAATTTCGTTGAACGAGGGCCTACACGGATAGCGTCCACCATCCTTTCGGGAACCGCCTGACGGATTTGTAGGCCCGAGTGAAGCGAAGTTCCTTCCCGCACCGGGCGCGAAACTTGAGGCCCCTATTTTACGCCCGCTTGGGTCCGAACAATCCTTTCAATCAACGCCGTCGTGGACACCCCCTCGGTTAACGGAATGCGGACAACCCGTCCCCCGTTTCCCTCCACCCATCTCTTTCCCACGATGGCATCCGCAGCCCAGTCCGCCCCTTTTACCAGCACGTCGGGACAAACCATTTGTATGGTTATCAGGGGATCGACTTCGTCAAAGATGGTCACATAATCGACACAGGCCAAGGAGGCCAAAATTTCGGCACGCTCCTTTTCTCCCACGATGGGACGACTCGGCCCCTTGATCTGAGACATGGAACGATCCGAATTGACCCCCACCAAAAGGACATCTCCCTCCGCCCTGGCGGCCTTCAGATATCTCACGTGACCGACGTGAAGCAGATCGAAACACCCGTTCGTAAAGACCAGTTTCCCACATCGCTCTTGGATGACACGGGCCTCTGCTTCCAATTCGGTGCGGTGTAATATTTTGTCATGCATAGGCTTTCGGGACCCGCTGCTCAAAACAAGGAATCTGTTGCCTCACCCGGGCCAAAACGTCGGGGTCGATCACCGCCGAGATCGTCCCGGACCGCTTACTTGCCCTGGCCAGGACCTCTCCGTTCGGCGAGACGATGCGCGAGTGCCCGCCATAGACGAGGTCGTTGTCGCTTCCACTGCGATTGGCCCCCAGAACAAACGTCTGATTCTCAACCGCCCTGGCCCGGAGAAGCAGATCCCAGTGAGAAACGCGAACCGCCGGCCATTGGGCCGTCACCACGATCATCCAGGCGCCCCTCAAGGCCAAGACCCGGCATAGCTCCGGGAACCGAAGGTCATAGCATATCATCAAACCTATCATACCCAGAGACGTAGAGGCAACGACCGCCTCGTCACCGGATATGAAATATCGTTCTTCGGCGGTGGGGGTAAACAGATGGACCTTTCGGTAATGGGCACACACCGCGCCGCGATCCACGACGTAGGCCGTATTATATATGCCGCCATCCGACTGCTCCGGTAAAGAGCCGATGATGGTGATGCCCGCCTCTTTGGACTCTGTCGCCAAGATCTTCAACACATCCGGGGTCGCCCGGGCGAAGGCCGCCAACCGATC
>CAYTTQ010000084.1:5634-9899 GCA_964440795.1 uncultured Desulfobacterales bacterium
AACCCACCTACAATGCCCTGGCCAGGGTCAATACATCCACGTATTCCGCTTGGGCGTTCATCAAAACCCGGGCGCACTCACTCACAGTTGCCCCCGTGGTATAGACATCGTCAATGAGTAAAATTCTCCGTCCCTTGACCGATTCGGGCTTCTGTACGACAAACGCCCCTTTGACATTTCGTTTTCGAGCCGGGAGGGTCAAGCCGGTCTGAGGTTGGGTCATTCGATGCCGAAGGAGTAGGGAATCGTCAAGGGACAACCCTTGTTCCCGGGCCCATCGAGATATCAACAGGTGGGCCTGATTAAACCCTCTTTCCCGCAATCGTTTTCCGTGAAGCGGTACGGCCAGCAGAAGGTCCACTTCGTCCCGCTCCCAGTGCCGATCAAAACAATCCCTGACCCGTCGACTCAGCGGCCGGGAAACGGCGGCCTTCTTGCCATACTTGAGCACCTGGATGGCCTTCATCAAGGTACCCCGGTAAGCGCCAAAAGATCGTGCTTTTCTAAACACCCGTGTTTCCGTCAAACACGCCTCGCAGTGGTGATCCGGCCCCTGTCTTGAAACGAAGGGAACGCCGCACTGGGGACAAAAAGGGGACTGGATGGGAAGCAGTTGGGCCTCACATGGCTTGCAAAGACCGAGCGCCCTCAAGGCGGACGCGCCGTTATCGGCATCTTGGGAAGGTCGCATCCCTTCCAGAGTTCCGCAAACCAGGCACTTTGGAGGGAACACGGCGTCCAAAAAGGCCGGGAACAGCGATTTCACAGCCGAGTGATGCACGACATCGGAATCCTTCATTGGGAGTCACCACACATTCCCCGAAGCCCTCTTGCGTCGCATCGCGGCCCGGACCGGGTTTCGTAGACGGCGGCACAGGTCCGGTCAAGCCCCTTCGATTCCGATACCGACGCCGAACCCCGATGGTTGCGAGTGTATCGATTTTCTACGACGGGCCCAGTCTTTCCGCCAACGCCTGTGCAAACTGGGAAGACCTCAGTTCCGCACTCCCCGGTATCTGCCTGGCCAAGTCATAAGTCACCAACCCCTCGGAAATGCTTTGTTTCACCGCTCGCCCGATAGCCGAACCGGCCTCATGCCAACCGAGGTGTTCGAGCATCATAACGCCGGATAATATCAACGAGAGCGGATTGGCCTTATCCAATCCGGCATATTTGGGCGCCGTCCCATGGGTGGCTTCAAAGACCGCACAGTGGTCCCCTATGTTCGCCCCCGGCGATATCCCGAGCCCACCGACCTGGGCCGCCAGCGCATCGGACAAATAATCACCGTTTAGATTGGGCGTGGCAATCACGTGATAGGATTCAGGCCGCAACAATACCTGCTGAAACATCATGTCGGCAATCCGGTCCTTGATCAAGACCGTTCCCTCCGGCAGGAACCATTCGCCGGCATCCGGGTCCAAATCGGATTCGAACAGGACCTGATTCCCAAAGGTATCTTTCGCCACCTCGTACCCCCAATTCATGAAAGCACCCTCGGTATATTTCATGATGTTTCCCTTGTGTACCAATGTCACGCTCGGCAGCCCTTGATCCAGGGCATATTGAACGGCTCGAGCCACCAGACGCCGGGAGGCGTTGCGACTCATCGGTTTGAGGCCCACGGCGGAACCCGAACTCACCTCTCCGGCCAAACGCTCCCGAACGAAGGCGATCAACGCCTCGGCCTCATCGCTTCCCGCTTCCCATTCCAGACCTGCGTAGACATCCTCCGTATTCTCCCGAAACACCACCATGTTCACCTTTTCCGGCGCTTTCACCGGGTTGGGAACCCCCTCGATATATCGGACCGGTCGGATGCAGGCGTACAGATCCAGCATCTGCCGCAAAGCCACATTGACACTGCGAAACCCCTTCCCCACCGGCGTGGTGAGTGGGCCTTTGATGGCCACCAGATGGGCCTGAATCTCTTGGAGCGTTTCTTCCGGCAGGGGATGACCCGTCTCCCGGAAGGCCTTGTCTCCTGCCAAGACCTCTTTCCACTCGATTTGCCGATCCCCCCCATAGGTCTTTCGGACCGCTTCATCCAACACCAACCGACACCCCGCCCAAATATCCGGACCGATACCATCCCCCTCTATGAACGGAATGATCGGTGTGCGAGGCACCGATAGACGGCCGCCGCCGTCCATAGTAATCTTTTCTGCCATGATCTGTACCTTTCTGTGAGTTCTAACCGGCCATGCGCTTGACGTAGACCTCGATCACCGACACGGCTGCCGGCGTGATACCCGAAATCCGAGACGCCTGCCCCAGCGTGAGCGGCTGCACCGTCGAGAGCTTCTCCTTGACCTCATTGGAAAGCCCGGGGATTGAATGATAATCGAATGTCTCCGGGATTTCAGTGCCCTCTAAACCATTCGAACGAGCCACCTGGTCCATTTGTCGCCGAATGTATCCATCATACTTCACCCCGATGCTGACCTGTTCCACCACCTTAACATCAAAGTCGGCGATGCGGGGGTCGAATGCGGCCAGCTTATCCAAGCCGGCTTCCGGTCGTTTCAAAACATCCTCGAGTGTCGTCGGTTGAGCAATGGCCCCCATTCCCAGCTCCTGCAGTTTCTCGTTCACCTCAGCCGTGGGGTTAAGGCGAGCCGCGGACAATATGCCCCGAAGGGTATCAACGGCCTCTTCTTTTTCCTTGAAACGGGCATAAAGATCTTCCGACACCAGGCCGACCTGGTAACCCAGTTCTCGGAGCCGCAAATCCGCATTGTCCTCTCGCAGCAACAGGCGAAACTCGGCCCGCGACGTAAACATTCGATACGGGTCCCGGGTTCCCTTGGTAACCAAATCGTCTATCATCACCCCGATGTAGGCCTGATCCCGCCTCAAAATCACCGGCGGCAATTCCTGTATGAATCGAACACTGTTGATCCCCGCCACGATCCCTTGACCCGCCGCCTCTTCATACCCGGAGGTCCCATTGATCTGGCCGGCGAGAAACAACCCGGCCACACGCTTACATTCCAGGCTGGGCTTTAACTCCAGCGGATCGACGTAATCATATTCGATGGCATAACCGGGGCGAACAATCTCCGCTTTCTCCAGGCCTTCGATGGAATGGAGCATCTTCAGTTGAACATCCACGGGCAGGCTTGTGGGAATGCCGTTGGGATAGACTTCCGTCGTGCCCAAACCGATAGGCTCCAGGAAGATCTGATGCCGGGTCTTTTCGGGAAATCGGACCACCTTGTCCTCGATGGACGGACAATATCGGGCCCCCGTACCCGTAATGACCCCGGTAAAAAGGGGGGACCGGTCCAAGCCGGTTTTGATGAGGTCGTGGGTCGTCGGGTTCGTATACGTAATGTGACAGGGCACCTGTTTCCGGCGAATGGTATCCGTTTCCAAGGAAAACGGCACCGGCGGATCATCTCCGTACTGGGCCGTCAAAGAAGACCAATCAATCGTACGGCCGTCCAGGCGCGGCGTGGTCCCCGTCTTGAGACGGCCCACATGGAACCCCAACTCCTTGAGGTGCTCGGAAAGACTGTTGGACGGCGGGTCCCCCATGCGGCCGGCGGGAAAGTTCTTGAGCCCGATATGAATCAGGCCCCGGAGAAACGTCCCCGTCGTCAAAATGACCGTTTTGGCCATAAAGGCTTCCCGGATGCTGGTCACCACCCCCTTTACCGCGCCCTTTTCAACCACCAGGCGATCGACCACCCCCTGCTTGACATCCAAGTTATCTTGTTGCTCCAGGACCCCCTTCATGCGCAGGCGATACGCTTCCTTGTCCGCCTGAGCCCGTGACGACTGGACGGCGGGGCCCTTTTTGGTGTTCAGCCGACGAAACTGAATTCCCGTAGCGTCCGTATTCCGGGCCATTTCCCCGCCGAGGGCATCTATTTCATGAACCAGATGCCCCTTGGCCAGACCGCCGATGGCGGGATTACAAGACATCTCTCCGATATGATCCACATTAACCGTGATCACCAAAGTGGGGCGGCCCAATCGGGCGGCAGCCAAGGCCGCTTCACAACCGGCATGCCCGGCGCCCACCACGATCACGTCGTATGTCTTGGGATAAATCTGCATTAGCGGTTGTCAGTTATCAGTTGTCGGTTGTCAGCCCCGCCGCTGGCCGCCGGAGTGCCCAGCGGAAGAAATTAGCCGCAGACGGACGCAGACGGACGCAGACGATAGTGCCGACGACTTGTCGGCACTAAGGGTGCCGTGCCCTTCGGGCAAAGGGGCAAGTACTCGCCCAAAAAAATAGTGATATTAGCCGCAGATCC
>CAYTTQ010000085.1:0-9620 GCA_964440795.1 uncultured Desulfobacterales bacterium
ACAGGGTTCTCAACCGTTTGCAATGTATCTTCGTTCCGGATCTGAAACACGTCGTGAAGGAATGATCCCTTTGCCGCAGCCACATCCCACCCGGTAAGCTCCTCCGCCACGCGGTTCATTCTTGCTATACGTCCTTCGGGGTCCGTTACAATTACTGCATCACCTATGGAATGAAACGTTGTCGCCAGCTCCTGTTCGCTCTCCCATAGCGCCTCCTCGGCAAGCTTGCGAGACGTTATGTCGACCGCAACTTCAACCGCACCAATCACATCACCTTCGTCATCAAACACGGGCTCTGCCTTTGATAGCCAACAACCTTGAGATTCCGGCCAATGGTCTTGGTTCTGGGGCGTGAACTCTGCTTCACTTGACTTTCCGGTTGTGACAGCGGTAACAACAGGGCAGCCCCGACAAGGCTTGGACAACCCCCAAACGGAATAGCATTTCCTGCCCGCCATTTCCTCTGCGGTCAGTCCCGTGGCCATTTCATAGGCCCTGTTTGCCAGAACGACATTGAGATCCCTGTCATGAAATGCAATGCCGATTGGTGCCTTCCAGAAAATCTCTGATTTGAGGGTTTTTCCCGTTTCGTCGTCGATCAACATCTTCATTACCCCTCTTGCATAAGAAAAAGCCTCTTCGGGACATCTTGACCGATTACGATGAACGCCGTTTGGCCAAGAAGCAATCATAGATAGATTACGTAATCATGGGCCGGAATGGAACAAGACGACCCCGGGCAAACAAGCTCTCTCTTAATTGTCTATTACAATAACCCAGGAAAGTCAATGGATTACCTTCAGAGGGGGGGTATGCGCAGCTTCAGCAAATTTGAAATAGGCTTGATGTTGAGGAAAAAGTTTTAGTTTGGTTTCCTTTGGGCTCCGTCACACCGCTCAAGATCCCGTATCCACTCTATTTCCCGGTCTGTTTTTGGGTGGCCGGTATTCGGATGGTAAATGTGGTCCCCTCTCCCACAGTGCTCTTTGCCTGGATGGTTCCTGCATGCTTCTGAACGATGTTGTACGCCATATGGAGCCCTAGACCCGTTCCTTTTCCCACCTCTTTAGTGGTAAAAAAGGGGTCGAATACCCTGGCAAGATTTTCTTCGGGAATCCCCGAACCGTTATCGCCGATGTCGATCCGGACGTAACCGTCCTCGGTGTGCGTTGAAATCGTAATATCGCCCTGCTTTTTAATCGCCTGGGCGGCATTGACCAGCAGGTTCATAAACACCTGGTTGAGCTGCTGTGCGTAACACTCCACGGGCGGGATGTCCCCATATTCTTTCTTGACCGTGGCCTTATACTTCAATTCGTTCCAGACCACGTTCAACGTTGATTCAATACCGTTGTTGATGTCAACGATTTGAAGCTCGTTTTCCCCCGGATGAGCAAAGTCTTTTAGGTCCATGACGATCTTTTTGATCCGTCTCATCCCTTCAGCGCACTCGCCCACCAAATCACGGGCGTCAGCCAGGATATACTGAATGTCCAATTCTTGTTCCAACGCCGAAATCGAGGCCGCCTTTTTTTTAATGGCCTGCGGTAGCCCCTCGGCTGAGGGGGCCTCGTTGAGTTCCTGAACGAGTTGACCGTACGCTTTCGTCAACTCGCCGATATCCTTCTGGTAATCCAGCAACGTTTTAAGGTTACTGCTCACGAACCCTGTGGGGTTGTTGATCTCGTGGGCCACCCCGGCGGCAAGCTGACCGATGGAGGCCATCTTCTCCGACTGAAGGAGCCACGACTGGGTCTTCCTGTGTTCGTCTTCAAGGTCAATGATTCGTTGGGCGGCCCGCAGCCTGGCGATTACCTCTTCGGCGTTCACAGGCTTCACGATGTAATCGTCGATACCCGCTTCGAACCCCTTAATCGTGTTTTCCTTGCTTTCCTTGCCGGTTAACAGGACGAGGTATGTATAATTGGGCGCCTTCATGTGTCGGATGCGGTGACACAACTCAAGGCCGTCCATCTCCGGCATGATCCAGTCGCTGATCACGATTCTGCACTGATCTTGCCTGAACAACTCCCAGGCCTGTTTGCCGTTTTCCACCTGGAGGCACTCGTGCCCGGCCCTGGTAATCAACTTTTCAAGCAGCTTTCTGGCTATGGGATCGTCTTCCACCACTAGGATTTTCATCTTTTTCGTGTCCTCATGCCCCGGGTTAGGTCGCCTCTTGCTCCCGCAGGCCCTGAAACCCTTCGATAGGCCTGCAGGAAGCATTCGGCGGTCCGTCCACAAAACCAAACGTCATGACCACCCCTCTACCTTTTCCATTTCTTCCTCCGAATCACCTCCCGCCGAGTCCTTTCGGTTAAGCGTCCACAAAGAACTCACAGGCCTGCGCGATTTCCACCGCCGCCTGGGGATACCATTGCGGTAGATCATCGATCTCCAGTTGAAGCTTCTTCCTTCCTTCCGGATTCAGTTCGGACGTATCGAGTCCGTTCCCGTTGTCTGCGCTGAAACGATTTACGATACAGTCGGAAGAATGTACAAGTAGAACCAGATCAGGATCGGACGCGGTTTTCCCCACCCCGTGGTGATAGGTTATGGCTCCCTGCAGGCTAAGGGGCAGCTTCCACTTTTTCGCCAACAAGCCGCCGATCTGTGCATGTCCGGCGGGAAGGATCTCTTTTTCCGCCTCCTGGAAAGTCACCCCTTTCTCGTGAATTTTCTCCCAGAGTTTGGCAAACAGATCTGCGAAGTACTCGGCCAAGACCACCTTACCGATATCGTGCAAAATACCCGCGACGAAGACCTCGTCAGGACTGGCGAGACGACTCTTCTCGGCCAGATGTTTGCCTACGACCGCCGTGGAAATGGAGTGCGTCCAGAAGTCCTTGATATCAAATCCACCGTAGAGCTTCCGATTGGAAAAAGCGCTCACCACTCCCACCGAGACAATGGCATTTCTTACCGTATTAAACCCCAGGATCGTTATGGCATGAGAAATCGTCCTGATCTTCGACTGGAATCCATAGAAAGCCGAGTTTACCAGCTTGAGTATCTTGGAAACCATCGCCTGGTCCTTTTGAATGGTCTCACTCAACACCCCGACGCTCACATACCGATCCTGCAACATCTCATTCACCTTTACCGCCACCACGGGGAGTGTCGGAAGGTCAGGAATACGGTTGAGCTCTTTCAAAAACTGGTCTTTATCCATTTTTAACCACCCTTCAATTCACCATCCGGCGTTTTCTTAGTGCTGATGTCCTTTGGCTGAATAACATAGCCCGTCCAGTGTCGACTCAATTTACGACAATCCCCTACATGGTTTCTCCCAATTCGCTGACGGTCCGGCTTCAACCACCATCAACCGGTTTTTCATCCCGCATAAGTACTCATGAATCCCTTGAGGCGTTCCCACTCCCCCACGAGGGACCGGAAGGTTTGGTCCACGTTTTCCAAATTTGCTTCTTTACCCATTGTTTCAAGTTCATAGGCGATCTCCGCCCCTCTGTTGGCGGCCAGATACTTGAGTGTCCCTTTCAGCCGATGGGCGGTTTTATCCAGTTCCGAGGGATCACCCATATCGATGGCGTTCTTGATATCGTCTATCAGTTCGGCGGAGTCCTGTACAAAATCGTCAAAACACTCTTTGAGCAAGGCCATGTCGTCACCCATGATATCCAGGGCTTGTGTCACATCCACAGGCCATGGTTCTTCTGTCGTTTCGGTTTGTTCGGCTATCCCATCGTCACCGCTCATTGGCAGATTGTTTTCTCCGTCTGTTCGGTGCTTGGTAATTGTGGCGATCACCTCATTCAGCACCTCTCGCTTTACCGGTTTGGTCAGGTAGTAATCCGTGCCGGCGGCCAGGAACCGCTCCTTGTCGCCCTTCATGGCGTGGGCGGTGAGTGCGATGATGGGGACACGTTCGCCCGTGTTCGCTTCTCTTGCCCGGATCTCCTTTGTTGCCGCAAAACCGTCCATGACCGGCATCTGTCCGTCCATGAAGATCAGATCGTACCGGTCTTCCGAAAAGGCGTTCACCGCGTCTTGACCGTTTTTGGCCACCACGACGGTGTGCCCCATCTTTCGGAGCATATTCGTCGCCACCTTCTGGTTGATCTCGTTGTCCTCGGCAAGCAGGATCACCAGGTTGGCGCCCTTCGCATCGGCAATGGAGTGTTCCGTAACGATAGCCGGCGTTGCACCGGTCGTTCGGTCTGTTTTTCTCCCCAATACGGCCACGAGACAATCCCGGAGAAGATACTGTTTCACCGGTTTGGTCAGGTAGCCGGCGAAGCCGATCTCCTTCATGAGTGCCGCCTCACCCCGCTGGCCCAGGGAGGTCAACATGACGAGTAACGTATCTTGAATGCCCGGTGTTTCCTTGATTCGACGGCCGAGGGTCTCGCCATCCATTTCGGGCATCTGCATATCCAAAATCGCCAGGTCAAAGGGATGACCCGCTCCCACCGCCTTGTGGAGTTTCTCCAGGGCCTCCCGGCCACCGGCGGCCTCATCGAAGGTGCACTGCCACAAGCGGAGTTGCTCTTTCAGGACCAAACGATTGGTCTCATTGTCATCCACGACGAGGATGTGCTTTCCAGTGATGTCCCAGGGCACTTCCTCTTTCTCTACGTAAGTGGCTGCCTGTCGTTCGAAGACGGCGGTAAACCAGAATGTGGAGCCCTCTCCCCCCTGGGTGACGCTCAGCTTCTCCGATGGGCTCTCGACACCGATCTTACCGCCCATCAACTCCGCAAGCCGTTTGGAAATGGCCAGGCCCAGACCGCTTCCACCGAAGTTGCGGGTCGTGGAGGCATCCACCTGCGAGAAGGACTTGAACAAACGGTCTTTTCGATCTTTGGGGATACCGATGCCGGTGTCGATGACTTCGATTCGAACGGTCACCTGACGGCCCTCTTGCTCCTCCAGTGAGATCCGGATCGTCACTTCTCCTTCCTGGGTGAACTTCACGGCATTGCCCACCAGGTTCGTCAAGATCTGGCGCAGTCGCCCCGGATCGCCTCTCAGCAACGGCGGCACATCCTGGTGCAGGAGGCAGTTGAGTTCCAGACCCTTTTCCTCCGCCTTTAACGCCAGGACTTCCGCCACGTCCTCAATGGTGTTTCTCAGGTTGAAGTCGATCGATTCCAGCTCCAGCTTTCCCGCCTCGATTTTTGAGTAGTCCAGGATGTCGTTGATCAACGTCAGCAGCCATTCGGCGCTCTTGTTGATGTTTTCCGCATATCCCCGCTGTTCTTCCGTCAAGTCGGTGTCCAGCAGGAGTGTGGTCAAACCGGTCACGCCATTCATCGGGGTACGAATCTCGTGGCTCATGTTGGCCAGAAACTCGCTTTTGGCCTGATTGGCCGCCTCCGCCTGAGCCATGGCAACCTTGAGTTCCTGCTCGGCCCGTTTGCGCTCCGTGATGTCTTCAATGACCCAAACCGCACCTTTCGCCAAGTCCGGCGGGGCCATAGCCTTACCGGAAAACTGGCACCAGACGGTGTGGCCATCTTTGTGGCGGAGCGGATATTCCACATTGACGATCTCTTCTTGGGCCAAGCGCCAGTAATAATTTTCCCCGAACTCGTGGAAGTTTTCGACGGACAGGTGCAATTGCTGAGGTCCTTGGCCTACCATCTCCTCCGGCTCGTAGCCGAGCATGGCGGCCATGCGGCGGTTGACCTTGGTCAATATCCGGTTTTCCAGGACCATGATCCCCACCAGGCTGCTTTCGAAGATGGTTTCCTGTTCGCCGAGTGCCCGCTGGAGTTTTGTCTCCGCCTCCTTCTGTTCGGCAATATCGACAAACGTTTCGAGGAGCTTAGTTCCCCCCCGCAGTTCTATTCGCCGAACCGATTTCAGAATCGGGACCCTCCCTCCATCTGATTGCAGCAAAACCTTTTCCGCCTTCTCCACCACCTCTCCCAAATCGGTAATCGGGCATTGGCCAACTTCTGTGGAACACAAGAACCGGTGGCACACATGACCCTCGATTTCGTCCCTTCTCGCCCCAAACAGCCCGGCCGCATAGGGGTTCACCTGCTCGATGACATGGGTATCCGGATCTATGACCACAATACCCACTTCACTGTTGTCGGTAATAGCCCTCAAGGTCCGCTCGTTTTCCAGCAATGCCGCTTGGGCCTGTTCCCGGTTATCCAGCAGCGCGTTCCAGAGATGGGCCAGTGTCTCGAATTCCGAAAATTGCAGAGTGTCCGGATCAATCTTATGGTAGTTCACGGCACTTCGTTGAAACACATCGGCGAAGGTCAAGAGCCCTTTCTGGATCCGGTCGGAGAGAAATCGAAGGATGACCACGGTCGTTAGAACAGCAAAAACAAAGAGAAGCACGACCACGGCGATGTGGCCCCTTAAACGCTGGCGATGGCCACCCAATTTCTGTTCTATAGCCTGTTCCACGTCGTCCAGGTACACACCGGTGCCGATTACCCACTCCCAGGCGGGGAAGGCCTTGGCAAATGACAGCTTGGGCACCTCTCGGCCCAGGTTCGGCTTTTTCCATATATAGTTGACGTAGACACCGGCCGGTTCTTCGGCAGCCTTGAGGAACTCCCGGGTGACGTGAACGCCGCCAGGATCGGCAAAGCCGAGCATATCGCCCCCCACGTATCTCTCGTCGATGTGACTCAAGAAGGTACCGTCATACCCGAGGACAAAGACATAGCCGTGTCTGCCGAATCTCATCTCCGAGATCCTCTTCAAGACTTCCCGTTGGATCTCCCGTTCCGTGTCATCCAGGTACTCACCGGTACCGATGAACCAGTCAAAAGGCTTGAAATACTTTACAAAGGCCAACTTGGGAAAATCACGACCCTTCTCGCCCGGTTTGGTCCAGTGGTATTTATAGAACCCTTCTTGACTGTCTCTGGCGATGTCAATCATGTCCTGGATGACGTATTTCCCTTTGGTATCCTGCAGGTGGATCAGGTTCCTGCCTTCCAGTTCGGGCCGGTCTGCAAAAAGCTGCTCCACACCGTCCAAGGAGGTGGCGAAGTAGTACCCCCTGCCGTCATGGAAACGCACCGGCCTCAGGGATTCTCGCACCAGCCCGCGGAGGGCTTCCGGGCCCCGCTTGTCTTCGTAATGGTTGTAGATATGGCTTGCCAGGGCATGGGCCTGATCAACCCGTTCTTTGAGCGCTTTTTTAACTCGTTCTTCCGTCTGGGATCGCTTATAAGCAATGTAATCGACGATTTTTTCGACATCATTTCGGATGCCATGCCGACGGCTATCCATGGCTTTCTGTCTGAAGCGGGCGGATTCAGCGGTAAACCGCCGGTGCTCGTTATAGACCCAGAAACCGCCCAATGCCGCAAGGACAACGGCGAGGACAAGGAGTGTGCTGATGAAGTAACTTCTGCCTATGCTCTTCTTGTGAAACATCTGAAGCACCCAGGATCTTTAAGGGGGCCGGGAACCAACGGTCCACCTTTCGATGAGAGGTACATTTGCCGGGTTAGGCTTTTTTCCAGAAAATCTACGGTCAAACCATCCATCTTCGGCATGGCCAAATCCACGACCATGGCATCGACCTGTTCGTTTTCGACCAGACGTAAGGCCTCTAACCCGTTTGAGGCAACCCGCACGGTGTAAGGTTCATGGGCAAACGTCCGCTTTAAAAAGGAGAGAAACTGGTTTTCATCGTCGACCAGTAGAAGCGAAAACATCGGTTGATTTGGATTCATAACTACCTACTATTCTGAAAGATTCTTTGATTCAACCCTATTCCAACTATCATTTTGGCAGAAACTCCGTATGTCCTGTGTCAGGACGTTTTCTATGGTACTCGCCAAGACATCATGGTCGACAGGCTTTTCGATAAAATCAGAAATCCTATGAAAACGTAACTCTTCATCAGTTTTCATCCCGGCATAGGCTGAACAGACTATTATGGGCAGTGTCTCAAATTTCTGCCTAATCTTGGCTATCAGTTCAATGCCGTGTATTTTGGGCATCTTCATGTCGGTAACCACTAAATCTACCTGCTCACCGTCGAGTGTTTCCAAGGCTGTTTCGGCGCTAGGGGCAGTAAAGACATTCCAGGGACTTTTTCGAAGCATTCTCTTATACGAATTCAGCAGACTTGGCTCATCGTCTACAAACAAGACACTTTTTTTCGGTTCTCGGCTTCTTGTGATTTGATCCACTATGTATGGCATGTTGTCCCTTAGAACCGTCACATCGTTTGCAAGGAACACCGGGATCGACAAGGACCGATGAAACGAGTCTTTAATAACGACATCGCGGGAATAGAGAACCACAAAGAGATCGGGGTATTTCCTTGAAAAGGTTATCATAAAGTCCAACCACTCCCAATCCTCCAGGCTCGGCTCGAGCAAAATGATGTCTATGTCCTTTTCGCTCAACTTCAACATTTCATTCGTGATCGGGATAAATGAAACATCGTAGTCCGTAGCACGGAGCGATTGCTCAATCAGCCCCGCTTCATACCGGTTTTTGATAACACTATGAAAAACGATTCTCGATTTCTCCATTTTTTTTACCTCATAATTCGGTGTACGGTTTCCTTCTAATTGGGTTGTTCGGATTAATTATTACTACGCGCGTGATTCGGGACCGGCCTTCTTTCCTTCCACATCATAAGGGCTCCCTTCCCATGGAAACGCCCGGACAGCGGAATGACTTCGATGTTGTAAGATCCGTTTGAAAGTATATCAGGGGTACCCGTCTCCATGACGTTGACAACCTTATCCCGGGCCTCTCTTGAGAAAGAATCCCCCAGATTACCACCGACGGTAAGAGGACTGCCCTTGCAGGGCAGCGCTTGGGCTTCTTGGTTCATAACGGCGATCATGCCGTCAGCCCCTACGCCAACGATTGGCAAAGGAAGATGTTGTAGCAAAGACCTCGAAAGTTCCAAGGCCTGATTTTGCATTTTCAGCTCTTCGGTTCGTGCCTGAACCATGGATTCCAAGTTTTCGTTTATGAGCCTCAACTCCTGGTTTTGTTCAACCACCTTTTTGTCCAGATTTCTATTGGCTTGAACGAGGTCGTATTGTTCAAGTGCCTGCCTGATTTCTAATTTCAGGCTTTCGTCATTCCACGGTTTCAATATGAATTTGTACACATGTCCTTTATTTATGGACGCAGTTATAGCATCTACATCCGTATAGCCGCTTAAGACGACGCGCACAATGTCAGGATACTGTTCCCTGACAATGCCCAAGAAATCCGTACCACTCATTTCCGGCATCCTGTGATCGCTGATGACCAAATGTACCTCGTTTTGTTTCAAAATTTCGAGCCCTTCGCTTGCGCTGGAAGCGGTAAGCAGCCTGAAGTCTTCCTTTCGAAGAAGCCGCTTAAGCGAGCTGATGATATTTCGCTCATCGTCAACGCACAGTACGGTATGGTTGCATTCGGTTTCGTTCATTTTCCACCTTCCCTTGACGGTGGCTAATTCGGTATAAAGAAGTCGCAGGCCTGGTCGATCTCCGTTCTTACCTCTGGGAACCAATCTTCTACGGACTCCAGCTGGGGTTTCATCATCTTTACCGCATCGCATGGGTGATCTTGGAACCGAGCCCGTAAAAAGCGGAGTTAACTAGTTTCCATCCATAAATGGCCTTTTTCCGCAATCTCGGCGTCAATCTGCGGAATTGCTTGTGCGA
>CAYTTQ010000086.1:0-5940 GCA_964440795.1 uncultured Desulfobacterales bacterium
AACCAAGAAGGCCATGGACGACGCCCAGATGAAGGTCAATTTTCTCGACAATATCCCGACTCCGGTCATGGTGGTCGATAAAGACTTTACCGTTACCTTCATGAATCCGGCGGGCGCACAGGCGGTGGGCAAGACGCCGGAATCCGTAAAAGGGGAAAAGTGCTTTACCCTATTTAACACCGGGCACTGTAACACGGCGGACTGTCAGGTGGGCAAAGCCATGCGCGAAGACCGGGTCTGCACCGATGACACATTGGCCAAGTTGCCTTCCGGAGAGCTTCCCATTCGCTACTCCGGCGCTCCCCTGAAGGATGGGAACGGCAACATATGGGGAGGTCTGGAATACGTTCTCGATATCAGCAAAGAGATGAAGATTACCGAGGGCGTGGGTCGTCTCGTTGACGCCGGTATCGGCGGCCGGTTGGATGAACGGGCGAACCTGGAGGAGTTCGACGGTAACTATGAAAAGATTATGTCCGGCGTAAATGAACTCTTGGACGGTATTGTGGCACCGGTCAACGAGGCCATGAGTGTTCTCGAAAAGGTGGCCAACCGAGATCTCACCACAGTGGTTACCGGAAACTATGAGGGCCAGTGGCATGAGTTTAAGGGGAATATCAATGCTGCGGTGACCAACCTGGGAGAGGCGTTGGGACAGGCATCGGTGGCCAGTGAGCAGGTAGGGTCCGCTTCAGAGCAGGTGTCTTCTTCCAGTCAGCAACTGGCGGAAGGGGCGGCCGAGCAGGCCTCGTCTTTGGAAGAGACCTCATCGTCGCTGGAAGAGATGTCTTCCATGACCAAGCAAAACGCCGACAATGCCAATCAAGCGGACAGTCTGATGAAAGAATCCCAGGAGACGGTGGGTAAGGCGAATACCTCCATGGGTGAACTCACGGGCTCTATGCAAGAGATCTCCAAGGCGAGCGAAGAGACGTCCAAGATCATCAAGACGATCGATGAGATTGCGTTTCAGACGAATCTGTTGGCCTTAAATGCGGCTGTGGAAGCGGCCCGGGCCGGCGAGGCGGGAGCGGGTTTTGCCGTTGTGGCCGACGAGGTGAGGAACCTGGCCATGCGAGCGGCGGATGCCGCGAAAAACACCTCCGACCTGATCGAGGGAACGGTCAAGAAGGTGAATGCCGGTTCAGACCTGGTAGCCAAGACCAACGAAGCCTTTAAAGAAGTGGCTGAATCGGCCTCCAAGGTTGGTGAGTTGGTAGGTGAAATCGCCGCGGCGTCGAACGAACAGGCTCAGGGTATCGAGCAGGTGAACACGGCCATGGGTGAAATGGACAAGGTCACCCAACAGAATGCGGCCAATGCGGAAGAAAGTGCTTCGGCGTCGGAAGAGATGAGTGCACAGGCACAGGAACTGCAGAGCATGATCGCCGCTTTTAAGCTCAGCCAGGAGTATTTGGCACAAGCCCAGCAACAGGTGGCTCAGACGCAAAACACTCAACCAACGGCTGCCCAAAAGGCGGCGCCTCAAAAAAGGCAGCCCGCTCAAACGTCGCAGACAAAAGCACCGAGGAAGGGAAACGCGGGAAAGTCCGATGCCGTTATTCCCATGAATGAAGGGGAATCCGAGGACAGCGACTTCAAGGATTTCTAGATCTCTTGGTCGATTCAGTGGTCAGCGGTCCGACGGCCGCTGACCACTATAATTCTTTGATAGGAGGCGCTGAATGTCGAATAAAGACTCCGGTTGTGACATGTGTGGTAAATGTTGCCATTATGAGATACCGGTAACGCTTTTGGATATCCATCGAATCGCCAAACACCTGAAGACGACCGATCGTGAGGCGTTTGAAGAATATATAGAAAACAGTATATCCGCTAATTCGGGGCTGTTTAAGATTCAGAAGCAGCCCAATCGGGCATGCGTATTTCTGGGCGAGGGCAACCACTGCTTGATCCATGAGGTGAAGCCACGCGCCTGCCGTCTCTATATCTGCAAGTCCGATATAAACGACGATGTGATGCCCTGGACGGCCGTGTGCACGGACCCGGAACGGCGGGCGGAACTCTGGGAGCAATCCGTTGCGGCCATGATGACCAAGGCGTACACAAAAGAAAACGGGGCTTTGTGGAATGACGCCGATTACCATAAAGCGATTGTGGGGATTTACGATAATGTGGTCATCAGTGACACCCAAAAAATCAAATTGGCCCGAGACAACAACGGCACCCCCATCTCGATGATTTATGATTGCATTCAGTGTGAAAGGCAAGGTGCCTGCGCCCGGGAAACCCCCGTGACCCTGGATGATCTGCGACGTGTAAAGAGATACTTGGGAGTTGGTTGGAATGCCTTGTTTCGAGAGAAGCTCGCTTCCGAGGCGAGTTCCGGTACCGGCGGATTAAAGCTTGCGAGAACCGATCACTGTGTTTTTTTTGATTCCGTGAAGCACTGTAAGATCGAGAAAGTCCGTCCCATGCATTGCCGGTTTACCCCTTGCCCGCAGCGTACCCAAAACGATTCACTTATGGATTGCCTCTTTCTGGGTTCAGGGACGGTTGCCCAACAGTTTCGCCATCAAGTGGCCCTTGCCATGACCCGCCAGTATGTGGCCGAGTGCGGTGTCCGGTACGAGAAGAGCGCCCTGCGACGATATCTACACGAAATCGATCGCCTGGCTTCCAAGCGTACGGAGGTAGAAAAGTTTTGTCACAAGATAGCCCCGTATCGATATGTTGACGATACACTAACCTTGACCAGAGATTATCAACAATAGGAGGCGGAGAAAGTGAAAAGCAAGATTCTGGTCGTCGATGATGAGCAGCCCATACGCAATTCCCTGGAAAAGGCCTTTGCCGGTGCGGGACATTCCGTCGTATGTGCCGGTAGTGCGGAGGAGGCTCTGGATGTGGTGCAGGAGGAAAGGCCCCAGGTGATGTTTCTGGACCTCAAGTTGCCCGGCGAAGATGGTGTTGAGTTGTGCCGGCGGATCCGGAAGGACAACCCGGTTGCCGTCGTCTATGCGCTGACCGGTTACACGTCGGTATTCGACCTCGTAGACTGTCGGACTGCCGGTTTTGACGATTATTTCGTGAAGCCTGTTGAACTGCAGACCTTAATGAGGGCGGTGACTGATGCCTTTGAAAAGCTTGACCGGTGGAAGTCGGGGTAGCCCAACCAAGGATGTTTGGGTGACCGTGATTCGATAATGAGGAAACTGTCTCTTTTTCGGATCATCAACGTCGCCACAACGGTTAGGAGGGAGCTTGTGAACAATAAGATCTTGGTCGTAGACGACGAACAGGCCGTAAAAAACTCACTGAAAAAAGCCTTTGAAACAACCGGACAAACCGTCGTTTGCGCAGGCACCGCGGAGGAAGCGCTGGAAATATTGAAGCGAGAAAACATCCAGGTGATGTTTCTCGACTTAAATCTTCCGTCCATGTCGGGAGTTGAGCTGTGCCGGAAGATTCGCAACGACCGGCCGTTTGCCGCTATTCACGCGCTTACCGGGTATACCTCGATCTTCGATCTTGTCGATTGTAAGGAAGCCGGCTTTGATGACTATTTTACGAAACCGATAGAACTCAAAGCGCTGCTGGAAGCGACAAACAATGCCTTTGAAAGATTAAACAGGTGGAAGCGGCAGTGGTGGGGCCAGTGATTCGAGATACCGGTTTAGTGTCTCAAGGGTGTTGGTACCAATTCAGGACATTGGAATAGCGCCGTGCGAGCATTGGTAATCCGCACCGCAACGGAGGATCCGGAAGATTGAACGTCATTGTGGGCATTGCAGATATGAAGGTAAGTGATAAGCCGGAAGCCATTTTGGTAACCCACTCGTTGGGGTCCTGTATCGGTTTGACGATCTATGATCCCGTGGCGAAAGTAGGCGGAATGCTCCATTACATGCTTCCCGATTCCGAACTGGACGGAACAAAGGCCGGTAAAAGACCCTTTATGTTTGCCGATACGGGAATCCCCCGCTTATTCAAGGGTTGCTACGAACTGGGTGCCGAAAAAAAGCGGATGGTCGTTAAGGTGGTCGGAGGCGCTCAGATCATGGACCCCAGCGGCAGGTTCAACATCGGCAAGCGGAATTATGCGGCCTTGAGAAAGATATTCTGGAAGAACAATATCTTGATCAACAACGAGGACGTGGGCGGTAACTGCAATCGGACCGTTTGGCTGAAGGTGGATTCCGGAGAAGTGACCTTAAAAGTGTCCGGGAAGGGAATTTGTACATTGTGATCAATGCAAGTGAAATAACCAAATCCATTAAGGGGCTTCCACCTTTTCCCGATGTGGTGGGCCGGGCGCTCAAGATGCTGGATGATCCCAACGCCTCGGTGCCTGAGCTGGTTTCCGTGGTGGAGTACGATCCCTCGATTACGGCGAACGTATTGAAGCTTTGCAATTCCGCCTATTACGGCTTGTCCCGGGAAGTGCATTCTTTGCGGGAAGGCATTGTGTTGTTGGGAAATGCACAACTCAAGGACATCATCCTCGCCGGAACGGCTGTTAAATACCTGGGAAAAGGCACGAAGGGGTATGACCTGGCCAAAGGGGAGCTTTGGAAACATTCAGTGGCCACCGGTATTTTTGGTCGGATCATCGCCAATCATGTCCTGAAAGAAGAAGTGCCCTCCGTCTTTACCGCCTGCTTGTTGCACGATATCGGTAAGGTCGTGCTCGACACGTTCGTTGATGAATATTTCAACCACCTTATGGAAGTGATCTATGAAGAGAAGCGCTCTTTCATGGAGGCGGAAAGGGCGGTGTTCGGAACGGATCACGCCGAGGTCGGTGCGCAGGTGACCCGGAAATGGGAATTTCCCGAGGAAATCGTCCAAGCGATTGAAAACCATCACCGGCCTGAAGCGGCTTCCGATGATGACATGATAACGCCTGTGGTTTATCTGGCCAATATATTTACCGTGTTGGCCGGCATCGGCATCGGTCGCAGCGGGCTCTTTTGTCGGGGTAAGGAATCGGTTATGAGCCGGTTTGGGCTTGACGCAAAAGATGTGCAAGACTTCCTGCTCGAATTTTACGACGAGTTCAATAAAGTGCAAGACCTGTTGGGGTTGGTGTAGTCCGTTTAAACGGAACAAAACGGGGGAACTATGGCATTTAACGTGTTGATTGTCGACGATTCGTCGTCGATGCGCATGATGTTAAGAAAGACCCTTGAAGTATCCGGTTTTGACATCGGGGAGATCTTTGAGGCCGGCAACGGCAAGGAGGCCCTGGAGGTGCTTGAAAATACCTGGGCGGACCTTATTCTGACCGACGTACACATGCCTGAGATGGACGGGTTTGCTTTCTTGAAGATGTTGAAGGAAAAGGACGTCGTATCGACGACGCCCGTCGTGGTCGTAACGACGGAAGGACGGGAAGAGCGAGTCGACGAACTGATTCAGCTGGGTGCGTCGGGATGGGTCAAAAAGCCGTTCAGGCCCGAGGAGATTAAAGAGATACTCATCGAAGCCCTGGGCATAGATGAGGACGCACTTGTGGGCAAAGTAGATGAAGATGACGGATGTGATTTTTAGTGACAAATAGTAGACGGTGGGAACTATGAAATATCAACTGACCACTCATTACGGATAACCGGAAATCGGCTATATGAGAGATATCAAAGTCCTGATTGTCGATGATTCAGCAATCGTGAGAAAGATTTTTACCGAGCAACTTTCCAGGGAACCAGGCATCGAGGTCGTGGGCACGGCGCCGGATCCCTATGTGGCCAGAGATAAGATAATGAGCCTTAAACCTGATGTAATAACTCTGGACATCGAAATGCCCCGCATGGACGGGATTACGTTTCTAAAAAAGCTGATGAAGTATTATCCGATGCCGGTGATTATTGTCAGTTCTTTGACCCGTGAGGGGGGAAAACTGGCTCTGGAAGCCATTGAAAGCGGGGCGGTGGAAGTACTCTCCAAGCCCGGGGCGGCATACAGTGTCGGGGATATGAA
>CAYTTQ010000086.1:6040-9261 GCA_964440795.1 uncultured Desulfobacterales bacterium
GCGGGTGCGCGAACGATCGGTCAAAACGAGGCTTCGTGTGTGGTTTACGGCATGCCGAAAGAGGCTTTTCGCATGGGGGCGGTGGAAAAAGAGGTGCACCTGGAAGATGTGGCACAGGAAGTCATCAATGTATTGTAACAATGTATGGTAACGCGGGAAACCGAAGAGAATTGGAGGATTTGATAGATGGCAGACTATCCGGAGAATGCGCGAGAAATAGTTGAACGGCTTGCTCCTGAAGCGATGATGATGGATCCCAAAAATATCGAAAGCCTGGGTGCTATCATGAATATGCTCGATGAGCTGGCGACCGCCTGCGGGGATGCGGATAAGTCGTTACTGGTTGATCTTATTGTGGGGCTTAAAGATGTCGTGGGGAAACTGGTCCTGAATGAACACCCCGATCCGGACCAGGCACAATCTCATGTCCAGGAAGGTCTATCGCTTTTTCAGCGAGCACTCACCGAGCCGGATGCCATCGAAACGTACGGGAATGAAATCAAGGCGTTTGTGTCCGAACTGAGTGGGGATAAGCCGTCGGCGAACGCGGCGGATAAGGCGCCGGCCCGGGATGACAAGTCCGAGCAAAACCAGGCTCCCATCGTTGATCTTTCACAGGACCGGGAAATCCTGGAGAGTTTTGTTATGGAGTCGATGGAATCGCTGGATACGATTGAGGTCAATGTCCTTTCCCTGGAACAAGATCCGGAAAATGTCGAGGTAATGAATGCCATCTTCCGACCCTTTCACACAATCAAAGGGGGGGCCGGATTTTTGAACCTTACGGATGTCAATCGTTTTGCTCATGCGGTGGAAACCCTTTTGGATGATGCGAGGAATCATAGACTCGCCGTCGATGAATCGGTTACCGACGTGATTCTGGATTCCGTAGACCTCATGAAAAAGATGATGGACAATGTCAAGGAAAGCCTTGAGAGCGGTGAGGTCAAAGAGGCGGACTTTGGTCTGGAGGCGTTTTTCGAAAAATTGAAGGGGCTGCACGCGATAGACGAGGAGGAAGAACCGGCGCCGGAAGTCAAGGCGACGCCGTTGGATGACGGTACGGATACCGGTCAGATTTTGGTTGAAAAGGGCATCATCAGTGATTCCGACATTTCTTCGGCCTTGGAACAGCAGGAGGGGTCGGGGAAAAAGCTCGGGGAGTTGCTCATTGAGTCCAAAAAGGTGACGGCACGAGACATGGCCGGGGCGTTACGCGAGCAAAAGAAACTCCGTGAGACTGCGGGAACCCAAGAGAAGCGGGCGGAAAGCAAGAGTTTCGTAAAAGTGGATACACAAAAGCTGGATAACGTGGTGGATATGGTCGGCGAGTTGGTTATTACGCAGGCGATGTTGGGCCAGGGTGTCGAAAGGCTGGCTGCTGAAGACAGTAAGGTCTACCAAAATCTCTCCCAACTGAGCCGGATCACATCGGAACTCCAAAGAACTTCCATGTCGCTTAGGATGGTCGCCATTCGTCAGACCTTTCAAAAAATGATCCGCCTGGTGCGGGATCTGTCAAAGAAGTCCGGCAAACGCGTCAATCTGGAAATGGTCGGTGAAGACACGGAGATCGACCGAACTATGGTGGACGAGATCTATGATCCCCTCGTTCACATGGTGAGAAACGCGATTGACCACGGAATCGAGGACCCGGAGTCGAGAAAAGCGGCGGGCAAACCCGAAACAGGCAACATCACGTTAAAGGCGTACCATAAAGGTGGAAATATTGTCATCGAGATCGCCGAAGATGGTAGTGGTCTGGACCGGGAGCGAATCATTAAGCGGGCTTTGGAGCGTGGGTTGATTGATTCGGGAGAGAATATGTCGGATCATGAAGTGCACAACCTGATATTTCAAGCGGGATTCTCGACTGCGGAAACGATCACGGATGTGTCGGGGCGCGGCGTTGGAATGGACGTCGTCAAGCGCAGCGTGGAGAACTTGCGCGGTAAGGTTGAAGTGATATCGGAAAAGGGCAAGGGCACGAGCGTATTGATGAAGCTGCCGCTTACGTTGGCCATCATAGACGGGATCATGGTCAGAGCGGGGGACAGAGACTTCATCATTCCGACGTTTTCCGTACTTGAATCCCTCCGTCCGGACCAAGGTGATTGTAAGACGGTGGTCAACCGTGGAGAGATGGTTAAAATTCGAAACAGTCTACATCCGCTGGTACGGTTGCATGACCTGTTTGGCTTCGAACCGCAGAACCGGGATCCATGGGAGTCCATCGTGGTGGTCGCCGAAACCGACGGCCGGAGAAAGTGTATTTTAGTAGACGAGTTATTGGGTAAGCAGGAGGTGGTGATCAAAAGTCTGGGAGGTAAGTTGAGGAACGCCAAGGGGATGGCCGGCGGCGCTATCCTGGCGGACGGTCGGGTCGGTCTGATTTTGGATATGCCGGGCCTCTTTGACCTGAGTGAGAACTGACAGACATGGACTATGCAGACTTATCGGATCAGGATTTCAAACGTTTCAGCGATTTGGTTTACCACAAATGCGGAATCAACCTCCATGACGGGAAAAAGACCCTCGTTCGCGCCAGGCTGGGAAAGCGACTGCGACAAGGGGGATTCAAGGATTTTAATGCCTATTACCGCTTTGTGAGTAAAGGGCAAAACGAACAAGAGCTGGTTCAACTGCTGGATGCCATTTCTACGAATCTTACAAGCTTTTTCCGGGAAGAGAAGCATTTTGATTTTTTGAAAGAGCGGTTGTTTCCGGCCCTTTTGGAAAAGAGCCAGAGAAAAATTCGGGTCTGGAGCGCCGGGTGTTCCAGCGGTGAGGAGCCCTATTCTCTGGCCATGTGCACATTCGAGTATTTTGGTTTAAACAACGGACTGGATATCAGTATCCTGGCGTCGGACATTTCGACGCGGGTATTGTCTCAGGCCCAAAAGGGCGTATACAGACAGGAACGAATACTCAATATCAAAGAACCGCTCTTGAGAAAGTACTTTCAAAAGGGTGCGGGCAGACAAATGGGGAATGTTCGGGTGAAAGCCTTTGTGAGAGACCGCATCCGGTTTGAGCGGATCAACCTGATGGAACCCTTTCCGTTCAAGGAAAAGTTCGACATCATATTCTGCCGGAATGTAATGATCTACTTCGATAAGAGCACTCAGGAGCGCCTTGTGAACAAGTTCTATGAGGCCCTGGGCACCGGCGGATATCTGTTTATCGGCCATTCTGAAAGTCTAACCGGGGTGAACCACCCG
>CAYTTQ010000087.1:0-9002 GCA_964440795.1 uncultured Desulfobacterales bacterium
GCCTGGTCGCTTTCCACGGGGTTGTTCCCCTATCAGGTCAAGAACCTATCGGCGGGTACTTACTGGCTTATGGGGATTGTGGGGGCGGTCGGTTTGTTCATTTCCATCATTGCCCACGAGTTTTCTCACTCTCTGGTGGCCAGAAAAAACGGCATTCAGATGAAAGGCATTACGCTGTTTATTTTCGGGGGGGTAGCGGAAATGGGCGATGAGCCGCCGGATGCCCGGTCGGAGTTTTTGATGGCCGGTGCGGGTCCCCTTTCCAGTCTGATCATAGCGGGGCTCTTTTATGCCGCCTATCGTTTGGGGGCCGGGGGTCTTCCGGTTCCCGTTAAGGCCGTTGTCGGATACCTGGCCTATATCAATGCCATTTTGGCGGGATTTAATCTGGTGCCCGCTTTTCCCCTCGACGGCGGGCGCATGCTCCGATCGGGGCTGTGGGCATGGAAAAAGGATTTTCGCTGGGCCTCACGAACAGCAGCCAATATCGGATCCGGTTTTGGTGTATTTTTGGTCGTCTTGGGGGTCCTAAACGTGGTGACCGGCAATTTCATCGGCGGGATGTGGTGGTTTCTTATCGGGATGTTTTTACAAAAAGCCGCCAAAGCCTCGTACGAACGGGCGGTGACCCGTCAAGTCCTCCAGGGCAGGCGGGTCCGGGATTTCATGAAGAGCGATCCCGTCACTGTTTCCCCAACGCTGTCACTGGAAGAATTTGTTAACGATTATCTGTACACCTACCATTATAAGATGTTTCCCGTCAGCGGTGACGGGGATCGATTGGCCGGGTGTGTTACCACCAAACATGTCAAGAAGGTTTCCCGGGAAGATTGGAAGAAGACGACTGTCGGCGAGGTTGCAGAAGCCTGTAGCGATAGCAATTCGGTGGGACCGGACATTGGCGCCGAGGAGGCGCTTTCCAGGATGAGAGCCAACGGTACCAGCCGGGTCATGGTGGTGAGGGGTGACACCCTGGCAGGGGTCCTTTCGCTTAAAGATCTTATGGATTTTCTCTCATTGAAGGAAGAGTTCGGTGATGATTCTCATGAATAAGCGATCCGTGAGTTACCCGGCGGTATGATTTCCGGTATGGAAGCCATATGGAATCTGATAATCCGATGGGTGGGGCGAAGCAAGTGGGCCATCCGATTTCTCCATCTCAGCGAGGCGAAGTCAACGCCCAGGGCCAAAGGGCTGGTGCTCATTCAGATCGACGGCTTGTCATACAGCCAATTAAGCCATGCCCTGAAGCGAAGAGAGGTGCCTTTTATTCGGAAGCTGTTGAGTCAAAAGGGCTATGACCTTCGGAGGCATTATTCCGGATTGCCGTCGAGTACGCCGGCCGTCCAAGCAGAGCTTTTTTACGGTATTAAGTCGGGGGTGCCGGCTTTCGGATTCGTAGACCGGGAATCGGGAGAGATCATCCGAATGTTCGATCCCGGCTCGGTTCATGCGGTTGATACGGCGTTTCAAAAACGGGGTGTGCCGCTATTGCAGGGCGGAAGCTCCTATTGTGACAATTATACCGGAGGGGCTGCAGAGGTTCATTTTTCTCCATCCTCTTTGGGATGGGGCAGTTTGATGAAACGGGCGAACCCGATTGCCCTTTTACTGTTGGCGTTGTTGAATATATACAGTGTCCTGCGAACGGTAGTGCTGTTGTTTGTTGAGTTTCTTCTGGCGATTTATGATTTCGTAAGAGGACTGGTCGAAGGCTGGAACCTCGTTAAGGAGCTAAAATTTATTCCCACCCGGGTCACGATTTGCATTCTTTTGCGAGAATTGGTAACCATCGGCGCCAAAGTGGACATCGCACGGGGCTTACCGGTGATTCATGTCAATTTTCTTGGCTACGATGAACAGGCGCATCGGCGAGGCCCCAACTCGCGATTCGCTCACTGGGCCTTGAAAGGCATTGACGACGCAATCGGACGAATCCGGCGAGCCACTCAAGGGCCGGCCAACCGTGATTATGACATGTGGATCTATTCAGACCACGGCCAAGAGGAGACCGAATCCTATGCCGTTGTTAATGGTCGTTCGGTGGAAGACGCGGTGGCTGAGGTCTTTGAGAGACAATGGGAAGACGAGCCGACGGCGATTGCCGGTAACATTAAAGGTATTCAGTTGCAGCGTGCCCGATTGCTCGGCGGAAGTAAGATTCAACGGCTGTTTCCCCTGGGAGATACCGAAATGAAGGGGAAGCACGCCAATTTGACGGTAACCGCAGTGGGTCCCCTCGGGTTTGTCTATTTTTCGGAGAAACTGGACGAAAAAAGGCGGGATCGATTGGCCCGGGCAATGGTGGACCGTGCAGCGATTCCACTGGTGCTGTCGGCATATGATTCGAACGGGGTTCGGGCCTGGACGCCGGAAGGGGTATTTTCTTTGCCGGGAGACAACGAGACGCTTTTAGGCCCCGACCATCCGTTTCTCAACGAGGTGACCGAAGATTTGATGGGTCTTTGCCGCCATCCCAACGCGGGCCAATTTCTTATTTCGGGATGGCGACGAACCGGAAGGCCGATTTCATTTCCGACGGAAAACGGGGCCCACGGGGGACCGGGACCGGAGGAAACAGGCGGGTTCGCCGTTCTTCCCAAGCGGACTCTCGGTTACCGGCGGGGGAAACCGTATTTACGTCCCAGCGATCTGCGCCGTGAAGCCGCGGCTCTGCTGGGCATTCAGAAAGAGAGTGGGTGAGGAGAGGCAGGATATGAACCAGACGCAAGGACCGGCATGTGAGGCCTTTGCCGTTCAGGACTGTGCCCTGGCGGCCATCGCCACGGGACGGCGGGCATACAATCTGCGTGAACTCAGAGACAAGTTATTGGATATCGATCCCGACAGTATCTATTATCATTTCTGGGGCGGGTTACTCCGACCTCGATTCGATGATCCGGAGTATCACAACGATTTTGCCATTTGGTCCCAGTGCGCCCTCCAGGACGCGGTCCTGGCGGAACGGTTGGGCATCATTAATCCGACTGATTTTCACGATATCGATCAGCTTCGCGAACACGTCATTGAGGTCATAGAAGAACGAATGGATGAAAGAGAGCAGGTTCCGGGAGTCGGCTCGGACAATCCCTTTTATTTTGTCCGCTCTCAAATCGTGGTTTTTGATACCAGCAGCCGAATCACACACCCGGAAGAACTGTTACACAAGATACCGGCCATGTCGGTGGGCAGTATTTTCTATCATTTTATCGATGCCTTGAGGCGCTCGGAAGCGAACCAGGATGATTTTTCTTCTTGGTTGCAAGGTTGTTTTGATGCCGATTACACCGAGCTGTGTGAGGCATTGCAAAGCATCGATCCGTTTTTCTCGGGCTTGACGGAGCTTCGTAATCGGCTCTCAAACGTATTCCTTACTCATCTTGGAGGGTAAATCGGTGTCGTCTTTGTTGGAAACATATGCGCAAGTAGCGGGAGAGGATGTAGTGAACCAGCTGCGTCAGCTGGCCGGCTTACTTAAAGGGTGCCGAGTCGTTCACGTCAATTCAACACGGGAAGGCGGAGGGGTGGCGGAAATTCTCACCAAGCTGGTTCCGCTGATGGAGGAGTTGGGTATTGACACCTCCTGGGAGATCATTACCGGAAGCGAAGACTTTTATCGCTGTACCAAAAGCTTCCACAACGCCTTGCAGGGCAGCCGGATCGACGTTCCCGGTTCGTTGTTGGAAGTATATGAGGAGACCAACCGCCGTACGGCCGATGAGTTGGCCGAGGTTTTGACGGATGCGGACATCGTCTTCATCCATGATCCTCAACCCGCTCCTTTGCTTGCAAACATGCCGCAACGCAAGGGGAAGTGGATATGGCGATGTCACATCGATCTGAGTCAGCCCCATCGCAGTGTATGGAAGTACCTACGGCGGTTCGTGGAAGATTATGACGCCAGCATCTTTTCTCTGTCCAGCTTTGCACAGGAATTGCCCCACCCGCAGTATCTGATTCCCCCGAGCATCGATCCGTTGAGTGATAAGAACGTGGACCTAAAACCATCGGAAATTGAAGCGGTATACAGTCTTTTCGGTCTGGACCCGAAAAGATTTCTGGCGCTTCAGGTCTCCCGGTTTGATGTGTTTAAAGATCCGGTAGGTGTCGTTCAGGCGTTTAAAATCGCCAAAAAATATGTGCCGGAACTTCAGATCGTGCTGGCCGGAGGAAAGGCCACCGACGATCCGGAAGGCGAGGCCGTGAGACAGCAGGTGGAGGAGTTTTCCAAAGACATTCCGGACATCCACATACTCGAACTTCCCTCTGACGCGCACCGCATTATCAATGCGCTTCAACGGGCGGCCGATGTGGTGCTGCAAAAATCGACTCGTGAAGGGTTCGGGCTGACGGTAACCGAAGCCCTGTGGAAGGGCAAGCCGGTCATCGGGGGTAACACGGGAGGGATACGGCTTCAGGTGGTGAACAATCATACCGGCTTTCTGGTACATTCCCCGGAAGGTGCCGCCCTCCGGTTACGATACCTGTTGGAACGCCCGGCCATGATGAAGGAAATGGGAAATAAGGCCGTGGAATTCGTGCGCGAGAACTTTCTCCTAACCAGGCAGTTGAGAGAATATCTCACGGTAATGGTGGCCCTGGTTAATGATGCCGGAAATCGAATTCAACCCCGATAGGCCTTAATATTGCATGAGAAGGGAGGGGCGTATGAAGTGGAATAATCGGGTGGTCCACTTTATGACTTTATGTCTTTCAGGGGTTTTTTTCTCCTTCCTGTCGTGTTCTCAAAAGGATGATGTGGCGTCCATCCGTGCTCTGATCCAGAAAGGCGCCCAACTGGCTGAGGCGCATGACGTGCATGGCATTTTTGATTTGACCACCGAGGACTTAACGGTAAGGCCCGGTCGGTTGGAGGGCAGAGCGGCCAAGGCGGCACTGTGGAGAACCTTTAAATACTATGGTGCCATGAATGTTTTTCACCCCCGACCGAACGTGGAGATCGAAGCGGACGGTGACCGGGCGGTGGCGCGGGTGCCCTTTCTGATTATGAAACGGGAGCAAAGCCATCCCAAACTAAAGGATTTACCCGAAGACCCCCTCGCCTGGGTCAGGGAGGTGGGTGAATATGCGGACCTCTACCGACTGAACATGACGTTGGCTAAACGGGACAACGACTGGTTGGTGAACCGCGCGACATTTGAACGGTTCACCGGTCTGGGGTTTGAGGAGCCAGGCGAAGGGTAATCAAGTTGAAAAAGTCGAATAAGAGATACGTTTGTAAAATGCGATGAGAGAGACAGATCAACGGCCTACATATGGGGCGCTTGAGCGGCGGTTGGCGGACTTGAAGCAGGAGAACGCCACGCTGCACCGAACCCAACGGCGTCTGGCGCAGGTGGGCTCTTTTGCCGCCTCGGTTATTGACCAGGTGGCGGATGGCCTGTGCGTTTGGCATGAGATGGACAGATATCCCTACGTTTGGGTGTCCGTGTGGAATGAAAAGATGGGGGAGATCACCGGGTACGCGAAAGAAGACGTCAATCGCGACGGTTGGTATCAGACGATTTTTTGCGGTGCCGATATGGCGGCCCGGGCAAAGGATCGGATGGACCGTATCATGAATGGAGAGGACTTGGCGTCCGAAGAGTGGGAAGTGACGAGAAAAGATGGGAGTAAGCGACTCATTGATATTTCCATGTCCCTCATTGAAGGAGAAGGTGATGTCCCTTATGTACTGACCTGTATGCACGATGTTTCGGAGTCCAAGGAAGCCATTCGAAGGGCGCGGGACTATTTGGAAGGTCAGGTGCGGGAACGCACAGCGGAATTGAACAATCGACAAAAACAACTGGAAACGGCCAACCGGCGGCTTTATCGGGAAAATGCCAAGCGCAGACGCCTGTCGGAAAAGTTGGTCGATCTCATCGAAAGTGAGCGCGACGAAATCTGTATGTCACTGCATGAAAACATGGCCCAGACCATGGCTATTTTGGGCATACAGCTTGATTACATACAGGGACGACTCGGCAAAGAGTGGGACGACTTGGTCCATATGGTCGAAAAGGCAAAGATCCTGGTCGATACGGTCATAGACGACATGAAACGGTTGTCCCAGGGGATCGGTTCCGACGTTTTGACGCACTTGGGTCTCGTGCCGGCGCTGCGGAGTTTAATGCAGGAACTCGAAGCCGAAAAAGGCGGCAATATTCGGAAAGAATTATCGGTATCGGCGGAAGTGGAAAACCGGCTGAATCTCAGGAAGCGACTGGCCTTATTCCGTATTGCCCAGGAAGCGTTGACCAATATCAAAAAACACGCGGAAGCCACTCGTGTCCGCCTCGATCTGGTCGGCGGGGAAAAAGATATTCGATTGATGATAGAAGATGACGGGTCGGGTTTCGATCCGGAAGCGGTCAAAACCGTATCCCATGGTCTCCTTATCATGGAGGAACGGAGTGAACAGTGTGGCGGAGAGCTGATCGTTGAATCGGACGAAAGGAGAGGCACCTCGATCATGGCCAAAATTCCCGTTGACGGAAGAGGATGATGAGGTCGGCATCCAGTGTCTGGAGGACTCGAGTCAAGAGTTCTTCTCTCCCCAGACCTCCGAAGCGAATATTATAGCCTCGTTTTTGAGTCTTATTCGGGACATCCCCAAAGTATGGAGACGCTGAAGTCAGTCATAAGCGGGCTCACTCGGGAGCCGGACCGAACGCTGCTAATTGAGTTGACGGAAGAGTCCGTCCATTATTGGTCCGCTCGTGAATTGGTGCAAGGTGCTGAGCGATTGTCCATGCGCCTGCATCAAGCGGAGGTGGGCTCAGGGGATTCGGTGGTGGTTCTGGCCGGTCCGGGTCCCCGGTGGGTCCAGGCCTGTCTGGCCGTGATCACAATTGGTGCCGTGGTTGTACCGGTAGATACCCAGCATGATGATGAAACCCTGGCGCATATACTGACCGATTGTCAAGTTCGATTCGTATTTACCGAAAAGAGTAAACTGGCGCAATTGCACCGCTTGGAGGCAGGAGCGGAGGTCTCTACATATCCTCTGGATGAGAGAGACGGCCGAGAGGACCGATTCCCCATTGCCGACGCCTCATCGGTTTCGGCCTCGCCTTCCCCGGAAGATACAGCGATCATCTTTTATACCTCCGGCACGACCGGACCTCCCAAGGGCGTGCCCTTGAGTCACGAAAACGTGACTTTCCAGATTAATGCGGTCCGGCGGACCGGATTGTTGAAAGAGACCGACCGCATGCTGTTGCCGTTACCCCTGCATCATGTTTATCCTTTCGTGATCGGCATCGTTACCCCTTTGGCACTGGGGGTGCCGGTCGTGTTTCCCCATGCCGTTACGGGGCCGGAAATACTACGGGCCTTGCGTGAGGCGATGGTGACCATTATTCTCGGCGTGCCGAGGCTCTATAGAATTATCTACGCCGGCATTCAAGGTCGGTTCGAGGCCTATGGAGACATTGCCGCCGGTCTGTTCAGGGGAGCGCTGGCTTTATCCAGAGGGCTTCGCCGACGGACCGGCGTATATGCGGGAAAATGGCTCCTGCGCCCCCTCCATCAGCAGATGGGGCCCAATTTGCGCATCGTGGCCTCCGGTGGTGCAGCCCTGGACGCCGGTTTGGCCGAAGATTTGGAGGGCTTGGGCTGGCAGGTGGCTGTCGGATATGGGTTGACGGAAACGACGGCCATTCTGACCTTACATTCGCCGGGAGATACCCGGTTGAACAGTGTCGGCCGGCCCCTTCCGGGTCTGGAGATCCGTGTCGACCGCAAAGGTCTGCCTACGGATGTGGAGAAAGAACCTGTGAATCCGGGCGGTCCTGAGACATTGACCGGTGAGGTTTTGGCAAAGGGACCCAGTGTCTTCGGGGGATACCGAAATTTGCCCGAGGCCGACAAGGAAAGCTTTACGGAAGACGGTTGGTTTCGTACCGGAGATTTGGGATTCAGAGATGACGCCGGATATCTCTATCTCCGGGGACGGGCTTCCACGATCATCGTTACCGAAAGCGGGGAAAATATCCAGCCCCAACAAATCGAGACCGCATACACTCGTCATCCGTTCGTCGCCGAGGCGGGCATACTGGAACAGGAGGGGCACCTGGTGGGAATCATGGTTCCGGAAGTCGGAGAGATCAAAAAGGCGGGCCTTCAAGTCGAGGCGGCGGTCCGGCGGGCGGTTATGGAGGCATCGAAGGAACTACCCACCGTGCAGCGGCTCTCCGATTTCGTGGTTTTGCGTCAACCGCTGCCTCGTACCCGGTTGGGAAAGATCCGGCGGCATCTCCTGGCCGGCCTCTATAACGATACCGGATCGGCGGATACCGCCGGAGGTCCGCCCCCTAAACCGACGGCAGCGGAAGAGATGACACCCGAAGATCGATCTTTGATCCAAACTGAGCCGGCATCCACAGTTTGGGCTTTTCTCACCCGGCGATTTTCAGATCAGCCGTTGACACTGGACACCAGCCCCCAGTTGGACCTGGGCATCGACTCCCTGGGATGGCTCGATTTAACGCTGGAAATCAGCGAACGGGCGGGTGTCACACTTGACGAGAACGCCATCAACCGCATTCATACGTTACGGGATTTGCTGCAGGAATGCCTGGCGGCGGCCGGAAGAGGTATGGACCAACCTGTCGGGTCTCTTCTGGACACTCCTGAGGCCCATCTGAGCCGTTCCCAAAAGCGCTGGCTGGAACCGTTGCACGGGATTCGACTCAGGGAGGCGTATTTGTGTCATCGATTAAATCGGTTTCTTATCCGGCGGTTGTTCGATCTTCAGGTGACCGGTGCTCACCGGTTGCCGTCCGATCCGTTTGTTTTGGCCCCCAACCACCTGAGTTACCTCGATGCGCCCACCATTGCCGCTGCGTTGGATTTTTCCGCCATGCGGCGGACCTTCTGGGGGGGATGGACGGGTGCGGCCTTCGGGAATCCCGTCACGCGTCACATCAGTCGTCTGGCTCAGGTCTTTCCCGTTGAACCGGAAAGCGGTTTCTTTTCCAGCCTGGCCTTCGGGGCGG
>CAYTTQ010000088.1:0-8923 GCA_964440795.1 uncultured Desulfobacterales bacterium
GCGCAGGAAGTTTAACAAATGAGGCCATGATTTCAAGGTCTCACCAATGCGTACCGCAGAAGTGGCACATGCATTCTTGCGGTTTTTGCTTTCTTGACACCAGGAAAAATAAACCTTACTATGTTAATAGGGATTGGAATATGTAATATGTTTCTTTTTTCGCTGCCTGAAATCTATGGATAATCGCCTATTTCAAATACTTACTAAGGGAGAGGGCGGAAATGTCAAGACATGAAGGCCTGGTCACCGGCACCGGTCCCGGCGGCCGAACCCTGGTGACGATAAGGCCCGGACAAATGGGAATTCCCGGCGCACCTGAAGTGAGCCGTCGGGTATGCCATACGTCTACGGACGGTTCAACGGTGACGGTTGATGTCCTCAACACGATCGGTGCCGAAACGGGAGATTGGGTATCGATTAGGCAGGCAGACGGCATTGCCAAGAAAAATTTGGCCGTCCTGTTGGGTATCCCCTTATCGGGGGGTATTTCGGGCATGATTGTAGGAGCCCTTGCCGGCTCGGTCATTGCGGGTTTCAATCCGATGGCATGGTGGGCTGCCCTTGGTACCGTCGGCCTGATAGTGGGCATCGTCGTGAGTAAACGGGTCTATGCCCGGTCAGCGAATCTAAACCCACTGGTCATTCAAGAGGTATTACAGGCAGCCGACGATGTGACCGCCGAGTTCGGTAATGTCCGGTCTCGTATGGAAAAAGCAGCCGCCGGCTGCAGCGATTGCACTCAGTGTTGGGCGGATCCGATTTCAAACCGCAATAAGTAACCGGGAACCACGGGGCCGAAAAAACCGCCCCATAAAAAACTCGATTTATGGATGGGCACTCGCTAACGTGCGCGCGGACGAATTTTTTGAAGGACTTTCAGGAGGAAGTCTCTTCGCCGCAAGATCATTCCGGGAACGACTCCGGCCAAGTGGTAAGGCAAAAACCGAATACCCTTTACGTCCCAGCCCAGCCCCCACCGTACGACGGCATATACTCCCCAAACGGCGACACCCAGCAACACCAGTACGGATCCCACTTGGGATAAGCGGTCTTTTTTACCCTGTTTCATAGTTAGAAAAGGCGCCTGGCATAATAATCGGACATGTGTTGAGATTGCCGCATGTCATATCGGACATTCGGGAACCGATCAACACAAAAACGCTTAACTGTTTAGGCTTGATGGCGTCGTAAAAAGTCCAATATCTGCGTTGCGCTGCATCCCTCGTCACTGCGACGTACGCTAAGTACGTCTCATTCCTCGGGATTTGCGGCGCCTTGATCTTGAACTTTTTACTTAGCCATCTAAAATCGGACTTTTTCGACTTGATCAGGCTTACTGGTTTTATCGGCCCTCAGTCACAGCACTTTAATTTCCCCAGTGGCTTCCCGATACCTTCACCCTTCAGGAAAGACGGGCATCCTTGACAGAAACCCAATAATTGCGTAAAAACCGATCACCTGCCATAAGGGACATGACGAACAGACTATTTCCGCAATCGCTGGACGATGGGAGATAGACCAAGACGGAGAACGCATAGGGACACTAGCGCCGATGAAACGCCGGCACTACATTTTGATTGGCGGCTTTATCACCCTGAGTGTTTTGGGAATACTGGTTTACGGCAATCGGAAAGGCGACGTCATTGACCCGTCAGGGCGAAAAGAAAGCACTCCTCACAGGAGCATGCCCGGAGGCACCAAGACCCGCGTGCATCTTTACTTTTGTGATGAAACCGACGGGTACCTGGCGGCGGAAGAACGAAACCTTTCAATGCCCCGGGACGTGGTGGCTCAGTCCAAAAAACTGGTCCAAGCGCTTATTAGCGGCCCCGAAACGGCATTAAGGCCCACAGTACCGCCACAGACCCGACTTTTGGCACTCTATGTGACTGAAAAGGGCGTTGCCTACGTCGATTTTGACCAGGCCGTCCGAAAAGAACATGGCGGGGGGACACTTTCGGAATTATTAACCATTTACTCGGTCGTCAACACCTTATGTCTTAATATTTCCGACATCTATGCGGTCAAGATCCTGGTCGATGGCCGTGAAGAAAAAACATTGTCAGGCCATATCGATATACAAAAACCGTTCAAGGCCAATCTACTCATGCTCAAAGAATAGTCTCGTGGTGAAAACATAGAGACCACAGGCTTGAGGTTAAGTCCCAATGGAAAAAATTGTTCCTACCAATAAGATGCGTAATATCGGGATCATTGCCCACATTGACGCAGGCAAGACAACCGTCACGGAGCGTATTTTGTATTACACCGGCCGATCCCACAAGTTGGGTGAGGTCCACGACGGTGAGGCCGTCATGGATTGGATGCCCGACGAGCAGGAGCGGGGCATCACCATTACCTCCGCCGTGACCACCTGCCAGTGGAAAGACACGGAGATACACATCATTGATACCCCGGGACACGTCGATTTTACAATCGAGGTAGAACGCTCCCTCAGAGTCTTGGATGGCGCCGTCGGCGTGTTTTGTGCCGTGGGAGGTGTCGAACCTCAATCGGAGACCGTATGGCATCAGGCGGATAAGTATCGCGTGCCCAAAATTGCGTTTATCAATAAGTTGGACCGAATCGGAGCCGATTTCGAGGGCACCATCCAAATGATGCGGGAACGGTTGTCCATCGTCCCCTTGGTAATGGCCATCCCGGTAGGCACGGAGGAATCATTCCAGGGGATTATCGATATCCTCAACATGAAAGTGTTGGTCTGGGAAGACGAAACCTTTGGAGCCACGTTTTCCAGCAGTGACATCTCCGAAGATCTGCGGGAAACGGCGGAAGCCTATCGAGAAAAACTCATCGAGACAGTGGCCGAGTTCGATGACAGCATCATGGAAGCCTATCTGAGTGAAAGTGCCATTTCCACCGAAATGATCGTCAATGCGATTCGGCAAGCCACTCTGGCCCTCAAGCTGGTTCCTGTGTTTTGTGGTGCCGCCCTTAGAAACAAGGGTATACAGCCGCTCCTGGGAGGGATTGTCGACTTTTTGCCCAGTCCCATGGAAGCCCCCGCCGTTGAAGGAACAAACCCGGCAACCGGAGAACTCACCCGGGTACCGCCGGACGGGAACGCACCTTTGGTGGCCCTGGTCTTTAAAGTAATGATGGAGCAGGGACGAAAACTGAGTTACGTGCGGATCTACTCCGGGAAGCTCAGAGCCGGAGATGAGGTGTTCAATTCGGACAAGGGAAAAAAGGAAAAGATTTCCCGTATCTTTGCTATGCATGCCAACAAAAGGCAGCGAATAAACGAAGCCCGAACCGGTAATATTGTCGGGGTGGTGGGCTTGAAGGAATCGGAAACCGGAGACACTCTGTGTGAACCGTCCCACCAAGTGGCGCTGGAACCCATAGGCGGGTATGACCCGGTGATTTCCGTCGCGGTAGAGCCCAAAACCCATGAAGACCATGAAAAGATCGGTTCGGCGCTCACCAAGCTGGAGGCGGAAGACCCCACTTTCAAGGTCAAATACGACTCAGATACCGGCCAAACGGTGATTTCAGGAATGGGCGAACTTCACCTGGAAATTCTTGTTAATCGCCTCAAGCGGGAATTCAACACCCACGTCAATGTGGGGAAACCACAGGTTGTGTACAAGGAGACCGTTGGCCAAACGGCGCAAGAGGACGCGGTTTTCGAAAAGGAAGTGGCCGGGACCAGCCATTTCGCCCAAGTTACACTCAAGCTGGCCCCTCAAGCGCGTGGACTGGGCAATGACCTCAAGGAAACGCTTCCTCCCGATACCCTTCCCCCGGATTTGATTGCCGCCGCTCGGCAAGGAGTCACAGAATCGATGGCCACGGGCATTATACTCGGGTACCCGGTGGTGGATACAAAAGCCTGCTTAACAGACGCTGTTTTCAAGGAATCCGCGGCAAGTGAACTCGCCTTCAAGGTGGCCGGATCCATGGCATTTAAAGCAGCGCTGGAGAAGGCTTCACCATTTCTTTTGGAACCCGTAATGGCTGTTGAGATACTCGTTCCGGAACCGTTCATGGGGGAAGTCATCGGCGAACTGAACGCTCGCGGAGGTAAGGTGGACGAGCTAACGCCTCGGGGTAGTATGCAAATCATCAAGGCCAGCATCCCGCTTTCTAATATGTTCGGTTACTCCACCACCCTGCGGTCGGCCACCCAGGGACGCGGAACTTTTTCTATGCACTTTTCCCATTACGACAAGGCGGTTAATCCCCCTGTCTAGGAGGCTGTCGAACGGAGTTGACTTTGCACCTTTTTGTTCTCGCGCTTGGATAATCCTTTTAGAATTCGCCGGATTTCTTCCTGCCTCGCCTCGTTTTCAGAAAAGAGCTTCATGGCTCGGCGCAAGTGAAAGACCGCCGTTTCCCGGGGTCCTTTCTCCTTATAATAGAGGCCGAGATGATAATGCGCCTCCGGCAGATCGCCCAGCTTACCAAAGGTTTCTCCCAGATGGTACCTGGCCTGCAGGTAATCGGGAGCGTCCTGAATGATTTCCGCCAAAGTACGCCGTGCCGCCTCCAGTTTTTCTGTTTTCATGTAGGCCCGGCCCAGAAGAAAACGCCCCTGCAAGTCCTCGAAATTAAACGCCAGGGCGTTTTTTAATGTATTAATGGCCTTGGCATAATCCCCCATTGCAAAATAGACCTCGCCCAGGCTCCTGAGTATGTCCGAATCCAAGGGCCTCAATGCCAATGCCTGCTTAAGGACTTCCATGGCCGCATCTTTTTTACCCTCTTCATAAAGAACCAACCCCTTGCCGTAATACCCCAACGCGTTGTTTGGGTCTTTGCGGAGCGCCGCGTCAAACATATTGTGCGCCGTTGGAGAATCTACACACAAGGCGATGAGTTTGGTCCGTGTTTTCTGGAACTCTGAAAGGCCGGCCTTGGAATTTCCCGGTGTGGATCCTTTGTGAACCTGGATCCATGTATCTAAATACATCAATCGCGCTTCCACCGCCGGATGGGTACTCAAGTAGGAAGGGACCTCTTTGGATCCGAACCATTGTTTCTGGCGTATCTTTTCCAACACCTTGATCAATGCCTTCCCATCATAACCGGCATCTGTCAAATATCTGATCCCCAGTTGATCCGCCTCCACTTCATGTTCGCGGCTGTACTTTAGAGAAAGGGACTGGCCGGCAGCGATGGATCCGGTGGTAATAGCATTGGTCGCAGTTGCACTGCCACCCAAGAATACGCCGGCGACCACACCGGCCAACGTGGCCAGACCGATCTTCTTGGACTGTTCAATCTGTTCGGAAATATGACGACCGACAACGTGTCCGATTTCATGGGCCAAAATACCCGCCAATTCATCTTCGCTTTCCATAGCCACCAGCAGGCCACTGTAGATGAAGACGTGCCCTCCGGGCCCGGCGAAGGCATTGTAGACATCTTCCTCGACGACATAAAACTGAAAATCAAAGGGAGGGGACGCACAATGGTCCAATATACGCTGACCCACACCGTTCACGTAATTGACGACAGAGGGATCCTCGACCAAATCAAAACGCTTTTTGACATAGGTGATGAATTTCTCTCCTAAATCCCGCTCCTCAGACGTCGTCAAACTCCCCCGGGCACCGAAGGCAACGCTCGCCCCCAATCCGTGCCATAGGAATAGGGCAATGATCGTCGCCAAGAATCCTGTCTTGATCTTGTTCACCGTGGATGTACTCTCCAAAGAAAGAAATATATCCAGTTTCAATACGGCTCGGGAAAAATAGATCCCAAGTTATCCGTCTGGTAGGAATACCCGCCGATCTGTATACAAAAACCATAATGACGCCTGGGAAGAAAGTCAAACATTTCACTTCCGTTACAGGGGACCCTACCCACTGAGCGATGATAATGGCTTTGCAGAAGGCCTGTTTTATGGTAATACGCTCCTGTGAGTCGGATCATCTGCATTGCAAATCAAAAAGGAGGCGTGGGGAAAACCACTACGGCCGTAAACCTGTCTGCCTCCCTGGCGGCCGCCGAACAAAAATCGTTACTCGTCGACTGTGATCCCCAGGGAAATGCCACCACAAGTTTGGGAATCAATAAGTCGGAAATTGCCGACACCTTGTATCAAGGCTTGATACAGCAAGCCCCGGCCGAAGACCTTATATTAGACACCGATTTGGAACATTTAAAGATACTTCCGGCTTTTACAAATCTCATCGGCGCCGAAGTCGAACTGTTGGGTCAAGAGGGACGGGAAAAATTACTCAAAAACCTCCTGGCACCCGTCGTCAACGAATATGCCTATGTCCTGCTCGACTGCCCGCCATCGTTAAGTATCTTGACCGTGAATGCCTTGACTGCGGCCCAGGGTCTTTTGATTCCTTTGCAGTGCGAGTTTTTTGCCCTGGAGGGCTTGAGCCAGCTACTGGAAACATATAAACGGGTCAAAAGACATCTGAACCCCCAATTGCGAATTGAAGGGGTTTTGCTCACCATGTTCGACAAACGCAATAACCTGTCACATCAGGTGGCGCAAGAGGCTCAGAAGTACCTGAAAGGCATGGTCTTTGAGACTTGTATTCCAAGAAACGTGCGTCTGGGCGAAGCACCCAGTTTCGGCAAACCGATATTGCTATATGACATCGCTTCTCACGGAGCTCAGGCGTATCTGGCATTGGCCAAGGAGATCATGAACCACAGGAGCAAGGAAGATGCCTAAAAAGCAAGCACTTGGGCGAGGTCTTGATGTGCTCATTCCCGGAGTGGACGCATCTCAGTTTGGATCAGCCGACCTTTTCTACTGTGACGTAGACGCCATACGAGCCAACCCGTACCAACCCAGACGACGGTTTTCCGAGACGGAACTTGAATCCTTGGCAGCGTCCGTAAAGGCCAACGGCGTCATCCAACCCTTGGTTGTCCGTTCCGCACCGGAGGGATATGAGTTGATCGTCGGTGAGCGACGGTGGCGGGCGTGCCGAATGGCCGGATTGAAACAGGTTCCGGTGGTTGTCAGGGACGTTTCCGCTTTGGAAATGCTGGAAATGGCCCTGGTAGAAAACATACAGCGGGAGGACTTGAATCCGCTGGAAAAAGCAGAGGCATATCAGCGCCTCATGGACGAATTCGATTTGACACAGGAACAAGTGGCCGGGCGGGTGGGCCAACGGCGCTCCACGGTTGCCAACTTTCTGCGGCTTCGCACTTTACCCAAAGACATTCAAGACGATATCGTCAACAACACCCTAAGCATGGGGCATGCACGGGCGCTCCTGGGTGCGGAAACGCAGACACAGCAAAAGGCTGTTTGGCGGCAGGTGGTCTCAAAAGGACTTTCTGTCCGAGCCACCGAGGACCTTGTCAAGAAGCTGACGAAATCAAAAGAGCCCCCACGGAAGCCCCCAGCAGCTTCTTCGGAAGATATATATCTGAAAAATCTAGCGGACGAACTGGCCCGAAGCCTGGGCACCAAGGTGCATATCCTGCGCAAGGGCAAACGGGGCCGACTTGAGATCGAGTTTTACGGAAACGACGACTTGGACCGTCTCATTTCCCTGTTAAAACGAACATGAATTTCCGGGGAGCAACCGGGTTGTCCCCATCGTGCAAGCCGACAACGTGTTTGTCCCTATGAGCCCTAACAGTCAGCATATGCCTTTTTGTCATGTCTCTTCACATCATTGTAGATGGATATAACCTCATCCGGCAGTCAAACACCTTAAGCGTCATCGAAAATGAGAGTCTGGAAGCCGGGCGGGACGCCCTTGTCGACCGCCTGATCGCTTACAAGCGATTGCGGCATCATGCGGTTACCGTTGTGTTTGACGGCACGAAGGCCGATACGATTTTGCAAGAACCAAGAACCCGTCGCGGCGGAATTCAAATTCTTTTCTCCCATAAGGGCCAGCAGGCAGACACTGTGATTAAGCGCATGGCCTCCCAGGAACGGGAGCGGGCGGTAATCGTTTCATCGGACAAAGACATTGCCGATTACGCGGAGCAGCAAGGGGCCGCCGCCATCGGGGCCACCGCATTTGAAGAAAAGATGCAAGCAGCGATCTCGATGCCGACCGGTACCATGCTCATCGACCCGGAAGAGCCCACCGAATGGAAACCTACGACAAAGAAAAAAGGACCGTCCCGCCGTCGCTCCAAACGGGAGCGGAAAAGAAAGGTTAGAACCCGTAAGCTTTAGTCAGGGGGGTCGTCAAAAATAGAAGGCCACCGACTCTGTTTACTCTCCGCTCAATCCTTTGTCCGACTTTCTTGTATCTTCTGCAACCCCTGCGTTATATGCCTCCACCGCTTCATTGTATTCTTGTCGCTTTTTTTCATAGGCTTTTATTCGCAAATTGAAATCGGATATTTCTTCAACCAGTTTTCGTTTCCGGGCGGGCGTCAAACGCACCTTGGCGGCCTGATCAAGGGCTTCTCTTTCCTCCATTAAGGCCTCATACTCCTGCTGTAAAGCCTTCCCCCTCTTTTCCAATAGACCGGCCTGCGCATCAACGGACTCGTTTTCCGTAACGCGGTCACTCCCTTCGGCCGTCTCCGTCGCTTCGGATGTATCGGCCGCCCTGTCTTCCTTTTCCGATTGGGACGCCACATGGGGCGAAGACTTGGCCTCTTTGTAGGCCTCTATCTTCTCTCGTTGGTCATCGGGGATGTTGGCGATATTATCAGTGAATTGGACCTCCCCCTCCTCATCCACGTACTTATAGAACTCCGCAAAACCAGCGGGGGCGATACCCATACAGACCAAGAAAAGAACCCATACGCCAAGTTTTTTCATTTTTCCTTGTCCTAACCCTTGATGAAATCGTAAAAAGCCGGTTTAAGCCGTTACCGCGGCTTCCTGACGGAATTTAGGGTCTCTTGGGGCCGAGTTTTAGGCGCCTTGAAATTTGAAGCGGCCCCAACGCGCGACCTTCTCAAAAAAGACAAGTCAAGTTCGTTGGAAGTGCTGAGCCTCGGAGAT
>CAYTTQ010000089.1:0-8923 GCA_964440795.1 uncultured Desulfobacterales bacterium
CCACACAATCACAGTGTCCAGAGGCCGAAACCCCGCCCTAAACGGTTCAGATGGCTTGACCTGTGGGCTACATCCATACCCACCGGGCGCCTTTTTGAATAAACTTGAGGGGTTCGGACAACCGGAGACGGGTCATAATGTCCGATAAATGGTTGACACGGGTCAAGTGGTTTCATATATTCGCACAACAAATTGCACGGGGCAGGGTGATGCAATCTTCTAAGAGTTGGCGAACCTACCAAAAACGGCTGCAAAAGCAGGAGGCCCGGAAACGCCTGGTCCGGAGAAGCCTATGGATTCTCATTGTCATGGGCGTTGCCTTTCTCATGGTGTGGACGGGAAAGATCGGCCTGTCTCCCCGGTTTTGGCAAGGACCTTCCCCGGCCACTCGGGAGTGTCAAGGCAAGGTTCCGCCGTCGTCTACGATCGGCCGCGAAGAGCTTAAAAAGATCCTCGATCGTAAAGCCCTGTTGGCAGCGAATGGTCGAGAATTCCCATTCAACTATGACGGGGGGGAGTTTACGGCCGAGCTTACGCTGGACGGCGGTTTTCAGCGGTACATGTCGGGAAGGATCGCCCGGGCGCGCTCCCTTATGGTTGGATTTGTCGCCGTCGAGCCGGAAACCGGCCGCGTTTTGTCCATGGTTGAGGCCAACAATTTGGACGGCGCACAAGGAATCTGTTTAAGTAGTCGTTTCCCTGCGGCCAGTCTATTCAAGATCGTCGCCGCGGCGGCGGCTATTGACGGGCGGGGTATTTCATCGGACACGAAGCTTTCCTATAATGGCCGCAGCCACACCCTATACAAGAATCAACTCATCCGGAAAAGCAATCGGTATACAACCCGCGTAACCCTCAAAGACTGCTTTGCCAAGTCCATCAACCCGGTCTTTGGAAAGTTGGGGATCTTTGAGCTGAAGAAGGATTTGTTGATATCCTATGCACGGCGCTTTGGGTTTAATGCGTCGATTGATTTTGAGCTTCCCGTCGAGGAGAGCCGAATTTCCGTGCGGGATGACGATTACCACTGGGCGGAAATTGCGTGCGGATTTAACCGGGAAACCGCGATATCTCCGCTCCATGGTGCCTTACTGGCGGCGACAATTGTTAATGACGGAAAACTGGTGACCCCTAGTATCATAAACTTTGTCGTAGATGGTCAACAAAACCCGGTTTATGCCGGTGGCCGACAGGTGGTTAGACAAGTCATTTCTGCAGATGCCTGCAAGGAAATGAAGGAACTGATGAGGGCGACGGTTTCTTATGGGACGGGCCGGCGGGCTTTCCGTGGACATCGGCGGGATCGGGTATTGTCGAAACTCGACATTGGGGGCAAGACCGGCTCGATTAAGAATGATACCGATCGGTTGTTCTATGATTGGTTTGTGGGGTTCGGTGAACGGAAGCAGGGTGACAAGAAGCTGGCTTTGGCGGTACTGGTCGTCCATGGGAAGCTCCTTCGCGCCAGAGCACAAGAATACGCCCGCCTGGCCTTCAGATACTATTTTGATCAAACTTGACATGTCGAAAATTACTCCTTGCATTATGGATTCGAATAGTGTACGGACTTTGTTAAAAGGGTTCTAAGTTTTCCGAATAGTTCAATCTTTCCACGGCTTGGGCATGGGGCATTGTCCAACCGTTTCAATCGCTTAATCCATTTTGAGAACCACAGGCCGCCCAAAGAAGGTGTCCATGGTGCGCTTGGTTCCTTTCCTTCCTCCAAAGTTCGGCAAACAGGGCAATTCGTGTATCCATCAAACGTTGAACAACCCGTTCAGTCTTTCATGAGAAAGGAGGGCCTATGCAATGGTGTGTTTGGCCGCTAGGGATGTTATGGAAGGTGGTGGGTGTCGGGAAATGGATGACTCATGAACAGACGGGTCAGGAACGGAACAAACAAGAAACGCTTGCCCATCCGCTTACCGGTAAGCGGATGGGCAAGCGCGCGAGGTTTTACGCCGACATTGCAACGTCGGACATTCGCGTGTATCAGAAATATTTGAATCGTGCGTTTTTGCTTAATCCGTCATTGGAATTCGAGCCCGGCGACGTAATACTTGGCCGATTGTTTGGGGAGGCCGAGTCACCGGGTGGTTTGAGTGTTTTCGATTTGGAACTCATGCGAATGCAATACGTTCTGGCCGACAAAGGCATTCGCGAGGCATACCGAAAGATATGGGCGGTGACGGTTGTTAATGCCAAAGAGCCGACATTTTTCCCTTCTCCCCGGGAAATTCTGACCGCCCTGTTTTCTTCCCCGTCACTAGCCGGAGAAAACTCTTTTGACTCGGTTGGAGAATTTGCCTGATTCGAGTTCTGCAAACTCTTTGAGCAGCTTCTCTTGTTTCTTACTCAGTCCGGTCGGCGTTTTTACCATCACCTGAACAATTTGATCCCCTTTTCGGCGGTTTCTCAACGAGGGAATTCCTTCTCCTTTAAACCGGAACACCTCCCCGGGCTGTGTGCCTTTCGGAATGGTAAGTGTTTTTTTGTCCTCTAAGGTGGGCACCTCGATTTTGTCGCCGAGCGCGGCCTGGACAAAGGAAATACTCACCTCACAGACCACATCGTTATTTTCACGCCGAAAAAAGTCATGGGGCTCCACGTGTACAAAAATATAAAGATCCCCCGGAGGACCACCGCGAACGCCGCTTTCACCCTCTCCCGATAATCGAAGCCGGGTACCGGTGTCAACACCGGCCGGCATGTTCACCGATACCCGTTTCTTTCGTTCCGCCTGTCCCGTGCCCCGGCATTCTTCACAGGGGTGGGGGATACTTCTGCCTTGTCCACGACATTGGGGACATGTTGTGCGAACCGTGAAAAATCCCTGGCTTCGACGGATTTGGCCCATACCGCCACAGGCCTTACAGGTTTCCGGAGACGTCCCGGGTTCACATCCGGACCCCTCGCACGTGGAGCAAGATTCGAGCTTCTTGACTTCTATTTCAGTTTCCAGACCGAAGGCGGCGTCCATAAAACTTATCGTTAAATCATATCGAAGGTCTGCCCCTCGCTGGGCCCGGCTGCTGGATCTGCGCCCACCGCCAAAACCGAAAAACTCGTCAAATATGTCTCCGAAACTGGAAAAAATATCTTCAAAGCCGCCGAACCCGGAGAAGCCGGTTCCTTGCAGGCCTTCGTGTCCAAACTGGTCGTAAATTTGTCGCTTTTCAGGGTCTCTCAAGACTTCATAGGCCTCGGACGCCTCTTTGAAGCGGTCTTCCGCTTCAGGATTGTCCGGATTACGGTCCGGGTGGTACTTTAAGGCTAACTTTCTGTATTTAGCCTTGATTTCATTGTCTCCCGCACCCCGTTGAATACCAAGAATCTCGTAGTAGTCGCGTTTTGTCGTCATAACGAAAGCAGCATCTCCAAAGCGTTTTGAGTCGCAGCCATCCCGCAAGGGTAGGCTCTTTTGAACCGATGGTTATCAAAGGTAAGCCAGACTTGTAATCCTAGAACATAATACAGAACGGTATGTTGTCAACCGATGAATAATTTTACGAGGCTTCCAACGAACTTGACGTGTAACAAACGGAATCGTTTAGAACGGGGAGACGCTCCAGGACCGTCTCGGATTTCAATGCGGCTGAAACTCGGCCCCAAGCGTCCCTAGGATCCGTTGTGTGCGGGGTTTTCAAATACTCCCGGTAGATTCTTCAACATATGAAGCATCTGTTAGGCTCAGCGTATCAACGGAACCAAGGGACGCTAAGGGCCTCAGACAGTCACCCGCATTGAAATCCGAAACGGTCCCGTCGCTTATGCAAAGCGCGCGTCTCCAAACAACCGGACAAAAACGTCGTTGCTGACGGTTAGCCCCATTAAAATCTGAGACCGTCCTGAACCTATAACGTTTTCAAAAAGTCGATTTTAACTTCAATAGCGCTTGCAAAAGGCTTTTTATGACGCCGCATTATATGATATAGAGCGTCTATGACTATGACAACACTGTGGACAGCCGCTGCTGTTCCGGCAAGAAGATTGTCGGGTGTAAACCTGACCGCCTGGGTATGGGGCATACTGGTCTTTTTGACGGCGTGGACAAGCGGAGCGGCTTTCGGACAAACGCAGGATTTCCCCGAGCCCCAGGGGCTGGTCAATGATTTTGCCGATGTTATTCCGGTTGAATACGAGCGGAAGTTGGATCAGGTTACGCGGGGGATTTTGGAGAAGACGGGGGCGGCGGTTGTCGTCGTGACCATGCCGGATCTGGGCGGCGAAGATTATAACGTGTATGCAAACCGCCTTTATGAGGCGTGGGGAATCGGCAGAGAAAAAGAAGATAAAGGGGTGCTCATCTTAGTTGCGGTCAAAGAGCGCAAGATGCGCATCGAGGTCGGCTACGGCCTGGAAGGGGCAATTCCCGACGGATTGGCGGGACAGATTCGGGACCAACAGATGGTTCCTTATCTTAAGCAAGACCGGTTTGGAGAAGGAGTGTTGGCCGGGACATTGGCGATCGCTCGGGCCATTGTCCCCGATTTAGATGCTTCACGTTCTGACACACCGGGGGGCGGGACTCAGGAGTCCGCCAGGGAAGGCTCCGGCTATTCCGGTCTTTTATCGCTGCTCGTCTTTATTGGCCTGTTTTTCCTGTTGGCCCGTCGCGGACGGCGGGGGCGCGGTGGAGGAATCTTACCGCTTTTGCTTTTCATGTCCATGGGCCGGCGTGGGTATTCCGGCAGGGGGTATGGCGGCGGCGGCTTCGGGGGGAGCTTTGGTGGTTTCGGCGGCGGCTTCGGCGGTTTTGGCGGTGGAATGAGCGGCGGCGGCGGTGCCGGCGGCGGGTTTTGAAGAAAGAGGGGAAAACGTATGACACAAACACCCAAGCATCCAAAAGAGATTGTCCCGGCAATGGTTTCCGACTATAAAGACTGCTATGGGGATGCTCTGGTCTCGGTGATTATCTATGGAAGTGCGGCTTCCGGGGACTATGTTCCGGGGGCTTCCGACATCAACTTGATGGTCGTGCTTTCCGATGACGGCATCGATGCCTTGGAGAAAGTGCTGGGTCTGGTTTCCAAATGGCGAAAACGAGGCGTGGGCACCCCATTGTTTTTGGGTGAAACCTATGTCCACAATTCTTTGGATGTCTTTCCCATCGAATACCTGAATTTCCAAAACAGCTACGACGTGGTTTACGGCAAAGACATCCTGGCAGACCTTCGGTTTGATCCGAAACATCTGCGACTTCAATGTGAGCGGGAGATCAAAGGCAAGCTGCTCTTGCTTCGAGAGGGCTTCCTCGAAGCGGATGGCAAAGATAAGCATGTGCGGGCGTTATTATCTGATTCCCTGCATGCCTGGGTTGCGATTTTTAACGGTCTTCTCTTTCTTAAGGATCGGGACAGGGGCGGTGGTCGCCGGGTGGTCATCCAACAGCTTTGCCAGACCATGGGCTTGGATGCCGCGCCGTTCGAGGGGGTTCTGGATATCAAGCAAAAGCGGAGCAAGCCATCCGGGGCGGCCCTGGAAAAGTTGTTCAAGTCCTACATTAAAGAAATCGGCAAACTCGTTCGTATTGTGAATCATTTGTGATGTGTATATGTTTCAATGGAGGAGAGAATGACGAAAGGACAAAAGGCGGCCGTCCTTATCATCGGCATCATTGTCGTGGTGCTGATCGTTCCCTACACCTTTTTGAAGGGGACCTATAACAGCTTGGTTCGGATGGACGAACAGGTGAACGGGGCCTGGGCGCAAGTGGAAAACCAGCTTCAACGCCGATATGACCTGATTCCCAATTACGTGGAAACCGTCAAGGGCTACGCAAAACATGAAAAAGAGGTGCTGCTGGGGGTCACCCGGGCGCGGTCGAGGGTGGGAAATGCCGACTCGTTGGACGAGAAAGTCGAGGCAAACAACCAACTGTCGTCCGCGTTGGCCCGGTTACTGGTGGTTGTGGAACGGTATCCCCAGTTGAAGGCCAACACCAATTTCATTCGTCTTCAAGATGAACTGGCGGGCACTGAAAATCGGATTTCGGTGGAACGCCGTCGGTTCAACGAGTCGGTCAAGGCTTACAATACGGAAATCAGGTCCTTTCCCACCAACATCATTGCGGGCATGTTCGGTTTCGGAAAGAAAGACTTCTTCGAGGTACCCAAGTCCCGCCAGGAGGTCCCCAAGATAGAGTTTTGAGCGGAGTTTTTCTATGATCGCCTTCCCGGCGGCTAAAGCTTCTTGCCTCAAGCGTCGAAAAATAGGGAAAGTTTGGCAACCCGTTTAACCACTTCTACACCCGAGACAGACGAATGCAGTAAATATGACGAAAAGCGACGATGTGATTTTATTGGATCATGGCAGCGGGGGCAGGGCGTCTCATGAGTTGATCACCCGTGTATTTCTTCCCGGGTTTGACAATGCCCTGTTGGACAGCTTGGAGGACAGCACGATTTTCGAGATCGGGGACACCCGACTGGCTTTTTCCACGGATTCCTACACGGTGGATCCTATCTTCTTTCCCGGTGGAGATATCGGGTGTCTGGCCGTTCACGGCACGGTAAATGATGTGGCCATGCGAGGGGCGGACCCACTGTATCTGAGCGTGGGCTTTATTATTGAAGAAGGATTTCCCATGGCCGATCTATCCCGAATTCTCAAATCGATGAAAGACGCCGCCGACACGGCGGGGGTGCAAATCATTACCGGGGATACCAAGGTGGTGAATCGTGGCAGTGTGGATAAGATATTCATTAACACCTCGGGAATTGGTGTGGTAAGAGAACAATTTGATATCGCAGGAAAAAACGCCAGGGTAGGAGACACGGTCCTGGTGAGTGGCACAATGGGCGATCATGGGGTGACGGTACTTTCCATGCGGGAGGGGCTATCCTTTGAGGCACCGATACAAAGTGATTCCGCCCCCCTGAACGGCTTGGTGGCGGATATGATGGCCGTAAGTAATAACATTCGTGCATTGAGAGACCCCACGCGCGGGGGGCTGGTTACCACCCTCAATGAGATCGCCCTTCAGTCCAATGTGGGTATCGAATTGGCGGAGGACCAAATCCCGGTGCGGGAAGGTGTTGAAGGGGCTTGCGAGCTTCTGGGGTTGGACCCGCTCTATTTGGCCAATGAAGGAAAGCTGATTGCGTTTGTGGATCCGGCGGAAGCCGAGACGGTTCTCGACGCCATGAAGAAAAACCCGTATGGCCGGGAGGCAACCGTCATTGGTCGGGTCGCGGCGGATAACGCCGGAAAGGTGTTTATGAAAACAGGTATCGGCGGTACGCGTATTTTGGATATGCTGGCGGGAGAGCAATTACCCCGTATTTGTTAAACGAGCCCTTACCGTTGAGATGAATGTGGAGTCGGCGAGTGGAAGAACGAAGCATCCAAACAATCCCTCTGGAGAACGGATTAAGACTTGACATATATGACAGGTCCAGACGAGTGGCCGGTGATCGGTGGCTCGTTTACCTGGTGGGTAGCGTTGATATAGATCTTGATCGGCACTACCCAAACGACGATGCCCTGCCCTCGGTAGACGCGGTTAAGGGGGCGCTGGGGAATCGCGTTCGGTATTCATTCGAGAAAAAATCGCATTTTGTAGACGAATCTGAAAAAGAGGCGGTTTTCAACACCCTGAAGAACGATTTCCTGAACGCCGGCCTAGGGTACATTGCCCGTCCGGACTTCGCCGGCAAGCTGATCTTGCGACGGTACATGGAAAAAGCGGCGTCCGGCAGCGCGTGAGACAAAAAGTGGCAACTCTTTACTACTATTGTGTGACCATAAGTACCCTTCCTGGTCCTACTCGTCTTCCTCATTTTCGATAAGTACGTGAAATAAAAAGTATAAATCTGTCCGTGCGACCGTGTGCACGGTTTCTGCATGCCCTACCATCAAAGGGGCCAAAGGGACCGGATGCGGCTGAAGAGCGTCTCGCGAAGGAGAGTTCCGGCGTGGGAGGCCGCCGTGGTGACCCAAAGGTCCCGGAAGGGGAGAGCGGAATGAATCGGTTTATACTCGGGTGTATTGCAGCATTCTGCGTATTTGTCTCGGCTGTCCCAATTGTTGGTGCAGACACGGGTGAAACGGATACGTCCTACATTGCCGCTATTTCTCGGGAAGGGGTCGAGAGATATTCGAGGCGTCCCGGGGGCACGGAGCAGGCGCCGCATTGGTATATTACGGAAGAAGGTTATGTGGCTGCAACAGAGGAGGATCTCTTGGATCGCGCCATATTCTGGGCGGGGATGGGAAATGAAAAGGAATTTGAACGGTTTGTCGATTCCAGTCCATTGGTGTTTCCGCTGAAAGGCGGCATGCGGGTTCACTTAGAGGGGTTTTCTTTTTGCGGCAAGGTGAAGATTCGGCCCGAGGGTTCTCAGATAACCGTGTGGACCCTTCGGGAGGCAATCAGGACGGAGACACTGTTTTAGGATGATTAATGATCAGATAAGGACCCGATAGGGTTCCGGTGGATCGTTTAAAAGTGGATCGTTTAAAAATTGCGAATATTGGATCAGTTTGCTATATTACAAAGTTTGTCAAAACTTTCAATCAGAGAGGTCGGTAAAGGAGACTGGGTGATGCCATTGTATGAGTTTCGTTGTTTAAAATGTAACGAGGTCTTTGAATTTCTGGTCGTCGGTAGCGACGATGAAATGGAAATGAAATGTCCCCACTGTGGGTCGGAGGAGTTTGAACGGGTAATCAGCACGACGAACATGACCATGGGCGGCGGAAAAGACGCCCAGACCCGGCCGCATGTGGAAAATAGGCAATGTTCGTCCGGGAGTTGTTCCACGGTGACGTTGCCGGGGCATAGCAAGAGCTAGGGTTCGTTTTGTAATCCGTTCTGAAGCGCCGATTTCTCGGCATAGACACGTGCCCGGTATCCAGGTTGACAATAGCCTTGATGGCGTCGTAAAAAGTCCAATATCTGCGTTGCGCTGCATCCCTCGTC